>NZ_JBHWBZ010000073.1:3381-17044 GCF_042735475.1 Kitasatospora sp. NPDC059577
GGCCCCCGCCCCGGGCGCGCGCCACCCACACCCGCGCCCCCCACCCCGCCCGCCCCTGCAGCGCCGCTTCCGGGCGCCCCACCACCCCCCCCCACCAGTTCAGGCCCACGAAGCGCTTCATGGGCCCAAGCGTAGCGTCAGTCCGCCACCAGCGCGGGGGTTTCCTTGCGCAGCGTCTCGCCCCGGAAGAACTCCGGCCGCACCAGGGCGTAGCAGGTCATCAGCACGGCGCCGAGCAGCAGGATGCCGACGCCGATGACGAACACCGAGCCGATGCCGAGGACGGCGCCGCTGCCGTAGTCGGGGGCCCAGGCGTCGGTGAGGGTCTGCAGGAAGACCCTGCTGAGCAGCACGCCGCCCAGGAACGGGGCGATGCCCTTGAGCACCAGGTCGCGCAGGCCGGTGCGCAGCGAGCGGCGGAAGTACCAGACGCAGGCGAAGGCGGTCAGCGCGTAGTAGAAGCAGATCATCAGGCCGAGCGCCAGGATGGTGTCCTGGACGACGTTCTCGCTGATCAGGCTCATGCCGACGTAGAAGACGGCGGTGGCGACGCCGGCCGCGACGGTGGCGTAGCCGGGGGTGCGGAAGCGCGGGTGGACGGCGCCGAAGCGCGGCGGCACGGCGCGGTAGGCGCTCATCGCGAGCAGGGTCCGGGCCACCGGGATGAAGGTGGTCTGCAGGCTGGCGGCCGCGCTGGCCACCACGGCCAGGAAGAGCAGGATGCTCCACGGCGATCCGAGCACCGGGCGGGCGAGCGCGGCGAAGACGTTGTCGGCGGTCCCCGGGTTGCCGAGGCCGTTGCCGGTGGTGCCGACGCCCGCGAACATCTGGGCGGCGATCGCGACCAGCAGGTACGAGCCGACCAGGGCGACCATGGTGACCATCGCGGCGCGGCCGGGGGTCTTGGCACTGCCGAGGGTCTCCTCGTTCATGGTCAGGCAGGTGTCCCAGCCCCAGTACATGAAGATCGACAGCGACAGCCCGGCCGTGAACGCGCTGAACGAGCCGACCTGGAACGGGTCGAGCCAGGAGAAGGAGAAGCCGATCGAATCGGGCAGGTCGCCGGCGGTGGCCTTGCCGACGGCGATCCCCGAGAAGAGCAGCAGCACGGCCAGCTGGAGTCCCACCAGGCCGTACTGGAACCACTTGGTGGCGGTCATCCCCCGGTAGCTCATCGCGGTGGCGCCGGCGATCAGCAGGACCACGGTCAGCAAGTGGACGGCCTGGTTCCCGTCGAGGCCGGCGACCCGGTCGCTGCCGGTCATCTCGCCGAGCATCAGGTAGAGGAAGTCGGTCGCCACCCCGGCCAGGTTGGAGAGCACGATGATGGTCGCGACGGTCAGTCCCCAGCCGGCCATCCAGCCGACCCGGGGGCCGAAGGCCTTGACCGTCCAGGTGAAGGACGTTCCGCAGTCCGGGAAGTCCTTGTTCAGCTCCTTGTAGGCGAACGCGACGAGCAGCATCGGCAGGAAGCCCGCCAGGAACACCGCGGGCATCCGGACGCCGACCGCGGTGACGGTCGGACCGAGCGTCGCGGTCAGGCAGTAGACCGGGGCGACGGTCGAGACGCCCAGCACCGCACTGCCCAGCAGGCCCACGGAACCGCCCCGTAGGCCCTTGTCCCCCGCTCCCCCGGCCGTCCCCGGGTCGGGGACTCCACCACTGGTGCCACTGACCGGGGCACCCTGCGGAGCTCCGGGCGCCATTGCCCGGCCGCTGCTCGTGTGCTCTGAGAGCTGCTGATCAAACACCAGCGCACTCTAAGTGCGGACACGGAATGTTGAATAGACCAACTCTTGGTGATTTTATGCACTGCCGATGACCTTTGCTTTCCCCTGACCCCCCCCTGGGCCCTCTCCTGGACTCCCCCGACGGGAGCGCCCGATCGACGGCAAGATAGGTTTGCCTCACCTAACTTCGATCCGACTCGACCGTGAAGGAGCGTCGCGTGGCCCCCACCCCCGACGACCTGGCCCTCGCCCCCCGCACCCCCAGCCGTCGCAGGTTCCTCACCGCCGGGATCGCCGGCGGAGCGGTGCTCGGCCTCGGCGGCCTGCTCACCGCCTGCGGCGGAGCGGGCGGTTCGGGCGGATCGGGCGGCTCCGGCGGCTCCGGCGGCTCCGGCGGCTCCGGCGGATCGGCTGCGAGTGGCGGGTCCACGCCCGACCAGAAGTCGGTCAAGCAGGGCGGCGACGACTACGCCACGGTGATCGAGAAGATGAAGGCCTTCGGCACCGACGCCGCCCCCGGCGTCTACCCGCGCACCGTCAGGCACGCGATGGGCGAGACCGTCATCCCGGCGAGGCCCACCCGGGTCGTGGTGCTGGACACCGGCGAACTCGACAACGTCGTCTCGCTCGGCATCCGGCCGGTCGGCGTCGTCCACACCGACGGTTCCAAGTCCATGCCCTCCTACCTCAAGGACAAGGCCGGCACCCCGGCCGCCGTCGGCACCATCAACAGCCTCAACCTGGAGGCGATCGCGGCGCTCAAGCCGGACCTGATCCTCGGCAGCCGACTGCGCGCCCAGGACCAGTACGCGCAGCTGTCCAAGATCGCGCCGACCGTCTTCTCCCTGCGCCCCGGCTACCCCTGGAAGGAGAACTTCCTGCTCAACGCGAGCCCGTTCGGCCTGGAGACCGAGGCCCGGGCGCAGCTCGACGCGTACCGGGCGGCGGCCACCGCGATCGGCGCCGCGCTCGGCGACAAGCGGCCCACCATCACGCCGCTGCGCTTCATGCCGGACCGCACCCGGCTCTACGCCGAACTCTCCTTCATCGGCACCATCCTCACCGACGTACCGCTGCCGCAGCCCACGATCGAACAGGTCAAGGAGCTCGCGGTGGAGGTCAGCCCGGAGCAGATCGACAAGGCCGACGCCGACTGGATCTTCTACGGCGTGTACGGCAGCCCCAGCTCGACCAACCAGGACGCGGTGCTGGGCGGGGCGCTCTGGAAGACCCTCGGAGCGGTCAAGTCCGGTCAGGCCCGGCCGGTTTCGGACGAGACCTGGTTCCTCGGGCTCGGCGTCATGGCGGCGAACGCGGTGCTCTCCGACCTCAAGGGGTTCGTCGCACCCGCGAACTGACCGGGCGCCGCCGGCAGGGGGCGGAAGACGGGCCGCGACGCTTCGGCGGTCCCGCAGTGGTCCGCGGACGGTCTCCCGGTGATCTCCGCGGGCCTCTCCCGCCCACCGCCGGGTCCGGCGCTTGGAGCTGGTCGCGCCGTGCGGGAGGATCGTCGGGACCGTCCCCCGAAGGGCCCGCCGATGACCTCGCTCCACCCCACCGCAACCGACCCGTCCCTGCCCGGCCCGCCCGGGGACGACGCCGGGTCCTCACCCCCGGCCGCCGTGCCCGGAGCGGCCGCCGCGACCGGTCCGACGTGCTCGATCGCGACCGTCACCGAGGGCGGCGCAGTCACCGCCGGACCCTCCGAGGGGGCGGTCCGTCAGGGCTCCGCCTACCGACTCGACTCGGTGCCCCGGCCGCGCAGCCGGGACGACGCGTACCTGCCCGCCGTTCCGGCGAAGGCCACCACGACGGCCCCCACGCCCACGGACGGCGATCCGACCGCGGCGCGCCTGCGCTCGGCGTTCGCCGAGCGGCTGCGGGCCGCACGCGCCCAGGGCCGTTCGATCGCCGAGCTGGCGGCGGCGTGCCGTCGACCGGTCGCCGAGGTTCGGGTGCTGCTCGGCGAGGCGACCGGAGACCGGACCGCCGCGCCCACACCCGCGGCCGCCCCCGTTCACGACCCCGAGACCGGAACCGTCACCGTCACCGCGACCGGAGCAGTGGACGGCGCGGAGCCGGAGATCCGGGCCGGGGGCGGACTCGGGACCACGGGCGAGGTCGGGTTCGTCCGGTTCCCGTCGGTCTCCGCGCAGCCGTCCGGGCCGGAGGACGGTCTCGCCGCGTCGGCGCAGCGTCCGGCGCACGATGACCTGTGGCCCCCGGCGTACCGGCGGCCGTCGCCCTCGCGCCGGCTGCGGCGGATGCACCCGCTGACCGCCCCGGACGGGCAGGGGGCGACCGCACGGGAGACGGCCGCGACCGGCCCGGCCGGGGCGCCCCTGCGTGCGGCCTCCCCGTGGACGGGTCAACCCGTCGGAGCGGCGGGCACGGCGGCGGACCGGGCTCCGTTCGGCGCCGGGGACGCGACCGCCCTGGGCGCCGGCGCCCCACCCGCCGACGCCCCGCACGCCGAACCGCCGCACGCCGAACCGCCGCTCGGCATCCTGATCGGCGGCAGCCCCGGCCAGCCCGAGGCCGTCGGCCGGCCGGGGGATCGGATGCCGGTCCGGGTGGTGGCCGAGCCGATCCGGGTCGGTCGCGGCACCAGCCTGGTGGTGCTGCCCTCCTGGCGCCCCGCCATCGCCGTCTCGGTGTCGACCGAGCAGCTGATCTCCGCGACCGGGCTCGGCATCGAGCAGCTCGCCGGCACCCGGCTGACGGTGCTGATGAACCCCGGCGCGCTGCACGACCGGGAGCTGGAACTGCACGGCTGGGAGCCCTGCCCGGCCGCACGGGGTCGACGCGGCGGGCGGCCCTAGGCTCCGTCCGGCCCGGCCCGGCCCGGTCCGGCCCGGTCCGGCCTCGTCCGGTCCCGGTACGGTCGGCGGGCACGTCTCGGGCCCGGGCACGGCGGCGGACCGGGCCCGTCTCGGGCCCGGCCGGTGCCCGCCGCCGGAGGTCAGCGGACCACCGGGGCGTTCGGGACGTACCCGAGGTCGACGGGTACGGGAGGGTTCCCGTCCGCTGCCCAGCCGGAGCGGACGGCGTCCAGCAGTTCCGGAAGCCGGGGCGGCCAGAGCGCATCGGCGTTCTCGTCGGCGAGGTCGGCCGGGGTCCACCAGCGCCAGTCGAGGATCCGGTCGACGGCGTGCACGGCGCTGACGTCGCCGACCGGGCCGCGGTGCGGTCCGCCGGTGAGGTAGACGTGCTCGTGCTGGCGGACCGGGGTGCCGTGCCAGGTGAAGTCGTGTTCCCAGGTGCAGAGCAGCGGGCCGGGTTCGAGGTCGGTCCAGCCGGTCTCCTCCCACAGTTCGCGCCGCGCGCCCTCCCACGGGGACTCGCCCGCCTCCAGGCCTCCGCCCGGCGGGGTCCAGTGGACGCCGACCTCGTCGTTCTTCGAACGGAACAGGAACACCGAGCCGTCCCCGTCCAGGACGACCGTACGGGCGGCCTGGCGGGGCACGCGTTTGCGGGGGCTCAGCAGACCGCGCATCGGATTTCGCATCGGATCACTCTCGCAGCGGCCGTCGGGGGCGTCGAGCGGATTCGTCCGTCCGGTCCGGCGACCGGGCGTTCCGCGCCGCCCGGCGCGGGCGCCGGACCCGTCCGCCGTACCCTGACGGCCATGTCCGTACCAGCGATCATCCTCCCCGCCGATCCGCTCAACCCGCGCCGGCCCGATCCGCACTTCGCCTGGGAGGCCCGGCTGCTGCGGGAGTCGGGCGGGGAGCACCACCTGGTCGACCACGACGCGCTGCTCGCCGGACGGGCCGGGGAGGCGGTCCGGTGGGTGCCGCGGGACAGCGGCCCGCTCTGGTACCGGGGCTGGATGCTCCCCTCCGCCCGCTACGCGGACTTCGCGGCCGCGCTCACCGCGCGCGGCGGCAACCTGCTGACCAGCGCGCCCGGTTACGCGGCGGCGCACGAACTGCCCGGCTGGTACGGCGTGTTCGAGGGGGCGACGCCGGACAGCGTGTGGATCCCGTCCGACGGACCGGTGGCGCCAGGGCCGGAGGAACTGGCGGCGGCCGCGGCCCGGCTCGGCGGGAGCGGTCCGGCGATCGTCAAGGACTACGTGAAGTCACGCAAGCACGAGTGGCACGAGGCCTGCTACGTAGCCGAGTTGGCCGACCTGGCGGCCGTCGGACGGGTGGTGGAGCGGTTCGTCGAGCTGCAGGGCGAGTTCCTGGCCGGCGGGGTGGTGCTGCGGCGATTCGAGGAGTTCGAACGCGTCGACGGCGGCGTGGAGGGCACCCGTGGCAGCGCGGAGCGCACCGGGAACGGCGGGAACGCCGGGCCGGGTGCGGGCGGGCGGGCCGTGGAGGCCCGGGTGTGGTGGCTGGACGGCCGGCCGGTCCTGGTCGGACCTCACCCGGACGCCCCGCACCGGAGCGTCGAGCCCGACCTCACCGAGGTCCGGGCGCTGGTCCGGGCGCTCGGCTGCCGTTTCGTCACCACCGACCTCGCCAGCCGGGCCGACGGCTCCGGCTGGCGGGTGGTCGAGGTGGGCGACGGACAGGTGAGCGAGCTGCCGCGCGGGATCGACCCGTCGGGGCTGCTGACCTCGCTCATCACCGTCTGACGGCCCGTCGCGGGACGGGCCGCCGGGCGGCTTCCGAACGGGGCGCCCCCGGAAGCGGCGCGGAGCTCCCGGACGGGCCGCCCACCCGGCGCGGCTGCCCGCCGGCGCGGCTACCTGCCGGGACGGTTCGACCGCGCGCCGGGACGGGTCGGCCACGCGCTACCCGGCGGGGACGGTCTCGGCCGCCGGGTGGCCGTCCGCGATGAACGCCTGCCAGAGCCGGGCGTACGTGCCGCCCCGGGCGAGCAGTTCGGTGTGGGTGCCGTCCTCGACCACCCGGCCGTGGTCCAGCACGATCACCCGGTCGGCGCGTTCGGCGGTGGTCAGGCGGTGGGCGATGACCAGGGTGGTGCGACCGCCGCTGAGCCGGTCCGCGGCGTGGTTGACCGCCGCCTCGGTGGCCAGGTCGAGCGCCGCGGTGGCCTCGTCGAGCAGCAGCACGTCCGGGTCGACCAGTTCGGCCCGGGCCAGGGCGATCAGCTGGCGCTGGCCCGCCGAGAGGTTGCGGCCGCGGCCGGCCACCTCGTGGTCGTAGCCGCCCGACAGCCGGACGATCATGTCGTGCGCGCCGACCGCCCGGGCCGCCGCCTCCACCTCCGCCGCCGAGGCGCCCGGACGCCCGTACGCGATCGCCTCGCGGACCGTGCCCGCGAACAGGTAGGCCTCCTGCGGCACCACGCCCAGGCGGTGGCGGTACTGCGCCAGGTCGTAGCGGGTGAGGTCGACCCCGTCCACCCGGACGGTGCCCTCGGTCGCGTCGTAGAACCGGGCGACCAGCTTCACCAGCGTCGACTTCCCGGCGCCGGTCTCGCCGACCAGCGCCACCGTCTGCCCGGCCGGGATGTGCAGGTTCACGTCGGTCAGCACGGTCGGGGCGCCGTCCGCGCCACCGTTGTAGGCGAAGCCGACCCCCTCGAAGTCGATCTCGCCGCGCAGCCCCTTGGGCACCGGGACCGGGTCGGCCGCCGCGGCCGTCGTGGTCGGGGTGCGCAGCAGCTCGCGGATCCGGCCGAGGCCCACCGAGGCCTGCTGGTAGCCGTCGAAGACCTGGGACAGCTGGTTGACCGGCGCGAAGAACAGGTCGATGTAGAGCAGGTAGGCGACCAGCGCGCCGACCGTCAGCGTCCCGGCGTCGACCCGGGCGGCGCCGACGATCAGCACCAGCGCGGCGGCCACGCTGGAGAGGAACTGGACGAACGGGAAGTACAGCGAGATGTACAGCTGCGCGCGGACCCGGGCCTCGCGGTAGGCGACGCCGCGGGCCACGAAGCGGTCGGTGTTGGTGTCCAGGCGGCGGAAGGCCTGGACGATCCGCATGCCGGCCACGTTCTCCTGCAGGTCGGCGTTGACGGTGCTGATCAGGTCGCGGGAGCGCTCGTACTGGTCCTTGGACTTCCTGCGGAACACCAGGGTCGCGATCACCAGCAGCGGCAGCACGGCGAAGACCACCAGGGCCAGGCCGGCGTCGATGATCAGCAGGGCCGCGAAGATCCCGGCGAAGGTCAGCAGGCTGACCACGGCGGTGACCATGCCGGTCTGCAGGAAGGACGTCAGCGAGTCCAGGTCGGTGGTCATCCGGGTCATGATCCGCCCGGTCAGCTCGCGCTCGTAGTAGTCCAGGCCGAGCCGGTTGAGGTGGGCGAAGATCTTGAGCCGGAGCGTGTAGAGGACCCGCTCGCCGGTGCGTCCGCTGATCCGGTTCTCGGCGCCCTGCACCACCCAGTCCAGCAGCACCACGACCAGCGCGGTGAGCGAGGCCACCGCGACGCCGGACATCAGGCCCTTGCGGACGCCCTCGTCGATGCCGTGCCGGATCAGCACCGGCAGGACCAGGCCGGCCGCCGCGTCCAGGGCGACCAGCAGGAGGGCGATCAGCAGCGGGACCCGGAAGGGGCGCAGCAGGCGGCTCAGGGCGAAGTCGGGGTCGCCGGCCTCGGCCTCGGCGCGCGGGACGGCCGGGGTGTCGGTGGCGGGCGGCAGGGACGCGACCTGGGCGAGCAGGTCGGCGTCGGCGGTGCGGGCGGCCTTGGCCAGGGCCGGGGTGGCCAGGGCGGGCGCGGGGAGGCCGGGGGCGTTCGGGTCCGGGGTGGCTGTCTGCCCGGTGGCCGGGGAGGCCTGCGGTTCGGCCGGGGCTGCCGTTGGTGCTGCGGTCGGTGCTGCGGCCGGGGCTGTGGCCGCGGCTGTGGCGGGCGCCGCGACCGGGGTGCCGGTCGGCGTCGCGGAGGAGGCGGGCTCGGCGGTGCGGCCCGCCTCGGGGTCGGTGATCAGGGCCCGGTACCGGGGACATCGGGCGTCGAGTTCCTCGTGCGTCCCGATGTCCAGCAGCCGGCCGTGGTCCAGGACGGCGATCCGGTCGGCGAGCTGGAGGGTCGAGCGCCGGTGGGCGATCAGCAGCGTGGTGCGGCCGGTCATCACCGAGCGCAGCGCGTCGTGGATCTCCGCCTCGACCTGCGGGTCCACCGCCGAGGTGGCGTCGTCCAGCAGCAGGATCCGGGGGTCGGTGAGGATCGCCCGGGCCAGGGCGATCCGCTGGCGCTGGCCGCCGGAGAGGGTCAGGCCCTGCTCGCCGACCTTGGTCTCGTACCCGTCCGGGAGCGCGCGGACGAACTCGTCGGCCTGGGCGGCGCGCGCGGCGGCGACGACCTGCTCGTCCGTGGCGTCCGGACGGCCGTAGGCGATGTTGGTGCGGACCGACTCGGAGAAGAGGAAGCTCTCCTCGGGGACGATGCCGACGGTGGCGCGGACCGAGTCCAGGGTGAGGTCGCGCAGGTCGTGGCCGTAGAGCCGGACGCTGCCGGCGGCCGGGTCGTAGAAGCGCGGCACCAGCTGGGCCACCGTCGACTTGCCGGAGCCGGAGGCGCCGACCACGGCGAGGGTCTCGCCGGGGGCCAGCCGCAGGCTGAGGCCGTGCAGGACGGGGACGGGGTGCTCGGGGTCGTAGCGGAACTCGACCTGGTCGAACTCCAGGGCGACGTCGGGGTTCCGGGGGCCGACGGCGGTGCCGTGCGGGGCGGTGCCCCCGGGGGTGGTGTCCTGTCCGGGGCCGTCCGGCGCAGTGGCGTCCCGCGTGAAGTCCAGGGTCAGCGCGTCCGGGCGTTCCTGGACCAGCGGGCGCTCGTCGATCAGCTGCAGGACGCGTTCCACGCCCGCCCGGGCCTGCTGGCCGACCGTGATGATCATGGTCAGCATCCGCACCGGGCCGGTCATCTGCGCGACGTAGGTCGAGAAGGCGACGAAGGTCCCGAGCGAAACCTGGCCCTCCACCGCCAGCCAGCCGCCGAAGGCCAGGACGGCGACCTGGGCGAGGGCCGGAACGGCCTGCATCGCCGGGTTGTAGCGCGCGTTGAGCCGGATCGAACGCAGCCGGGCCGCGAACAGGTTGTGGGAGGCCTGCTCCAGCTTGTCCAGCTCCTGGGCCTCCTGGCCGAAGCCCTTGACCACCCGGACGCCGCCGATCGCGCCGTCCACCACACCCGCGACGGCGGCCGCCTCCTGCTGGGCGGCCCAGGTGGAGGGGAACAGGCGCTTGCGGCTGAACGCGGAGACCCACCACAGCGCGGGCGCCATGACCAGGGCGACCAGGGTGAGCGGCGGGGACAGCCAGACCATCACGACCAGCGACATGGCGAACATCAGCAGGTAGCCGGTCATCATCGGCACCATCGAGAGCAGGCCGTTGACCAGCTGGAGGTCGGAGGTCGCACGCCCGACCACCTGGCCGGTGTCCAACCGGTCCTGGCGGTGGCCGTCGAGTCGGCCGAGCGAGCGGAACAGGTCACTGCGCAGGTCGTGCTGGACGTCGAGGGCGAGCCGGCCGCCGTAGTAGCGGCGGACCTGGGTGCACCCGAAGACCACCACGGCGGCCAGCAGCAGCACCACCGCCCAGGGGGCCAGCGAACGGGTGTGGGCGACGATGACGTCGTCGATGATCAGCTTGGTGACCAGCGGCACCAGCGCGGTGACGGCCATGCCGAGCAGCGAGGCCCCGAAGGCGAGCAGCAGGCTGCGGCGGGACCGCCAGCTGTACCCGACCAGGCGGCGCAGCCAGCCGGCGGGCTCGGTGCGCGCGTCGGTGGCGTCCGCCCCGGCGGCGGGCTCGTTGGCGGAGACCTCCGGCATCGTCGGGCCGGGGGCCGGTGGGCCGCTCGGGGATTGCTCCACCGTGGATCCGTGAGTCTCAGGCATATTTAGGGATGCTAACCATTTCGTCGAGTGGCCGCCACGGCGTTTCCGACCCGGGTGGGTTCGGGGCGGGCCGGGGGCGGCCCGGATCGTCCGGTCCGGCGGACTGGGCAACATCCCGCGGCCTGCGGAGATTCCCGCTCGAACATCCGCGCGGCCCCGTCGGCCCCGTCGGCCCGTCGGCCCCGTCGCCCCGGTCGAGCGCCGTGTGCCTCCAGCGTCGCCGACGATCCGCCGAACGCCCAGCGGCCGGGGACGGGCAGGCGCCCTCCTTTGGGCCTAGGGCTTGGCCGCCGGCACGGAGTGCGCGGAACAGGCCCGGGGCCCGGCGGGCGGGAAGGGCGGACGGGCAGGGCGGGAAGGGCGCGGGAAGGACGGGACGTGCGGGACGTGCGGAGCCCGGCCGGACTCAGTCGGTCACGGTCGCGGAGCCCGCGGCCGCGGAACCCGCGATCGACGAACCCACGGACCCCGGGCTCGCGACCGCCGCGTCGGCGGCAGCGGCGAACGCGCCGTGGGCGAGCGTGTGCAGCAGGGCGGCCATGCCGTCCCGCTGAAGACCGGAACGCTCGCCCTGAGTGGAACGCTCGCCCTGGCCGGAGCGCTCGCCCTGGCCGGGGTTCGAGCCGAGGCTGTGCGGAGTGGAGTTGATCAGGCCGAAGACGGCGTGCACGGCGGCCCGCGCCACCGGCTCGGCGGCGGGGTCGGCCAGTGGCGGGTAGGCCTGCCGGACCACGTCCACCCAGAGTTCGACGTAGCCGCGCTGGAGGCGGCGGACGGTGCGGCGGTCCTCCTCCTTGAGGTTCAGCAGCTCACGGTCGTGCAGGGTGATCAGGTCGCGGTCGTCCAGGGCGAATTCGACGTGGCCGCCGATCAGCGCGTCCAGCGCGGCGGCCGGACCGTCGCCGCCGCCCGCCCGGCGGCGCCCCTCCTCCAGCAGGCGCTCGCTGATGCCGATCAGCAGGTCGGCGAGCATCGCGTCCTTGCCGGCGAAGTGGCGGTACAGGCCGGGACCGCTGATCCCGACGGCCTTGCCGATCTCGTCCACGCCCACGCCCAGGAAGCCCCGGGCGGCGAACAGGCGCGCGGCCTCCCGGCGGATCTGGTCGCGGCGTGGGAGCGCGGAGGCTGTGGGGACGTTCGGCATGCCGCCCATCGTAGACAGTCGGGTTATCCGTCGTTAACCTGGGCGGCGTAAGTTAACGTTAATTAACGTGGATTTCCATGGGCGCACCTGGCGCCCGCCTGGTGCCGAGGGCAAGGGAGCTCTTGGAAATGGTCGTCTCAACCGCCGGCGTACCCACCGGCCTCCAGATCAGTGCAGCGAACGGCACGTCGGCGGCGCCGACCGCCGTACCGCCCGGAGCCGCCGCACCGGCTCCCCGGCTCGGCACCTCCGTCGACCCGGGCTCCGCGGCCTACCGCGCCAACACCGAGGCGCACCTGGCCCTGGTCGCCGAGCTGCGCGCGAAGCTCGACGCGGCCGCCCTGGGCGGCGGTGCCAAGGCCCGCGCCCGGCACACCGCGCGCGGCAAACTCCTCCCCCGCGACCGGGTGGACACCCTGCTCGACCCGGCCTCGCCCTTCCTGGAGCTGGCCCCGCTGGCCGCCGACGGGATGTACGACGGCGCGGCGCCCGCGGCCGGGGTGATCGCCGGCATCGGCCGGGTCGCCGGGCGCGAGGTGGTGGTGGTCGCCAACGACGCCACCGTCAAGGGCGGCACCTACTACCCGATGACGGTGAAGAAGCACCTGCGCGCCCAGGAGGTCGCGCTGGAGAACCGGCTGCCCTGCGTCTACCTGGTGGACTCCGGCGGCGCCTTCCTGCCGATGCAGGACGAGGTCTTCCCGGACCGCGACCACTTCGGCCGGATCTTCTACAACCAGGCCAGGCTCTCCGCCGCGGGCATCCCGCAGATCGCGGCCGTGCTCGGCTCCTGCACGGCCGGCGGCGCGTACGTCCCGGCGATGAGCGACCAGGCCGTGATCGTCCGCAACCAGGGCACGATCTTCCTGGGCGGGCCGCCGCTGGTGAAGGCCGCCACCGGCGAGGTGGTCACCGCCGAGGAGCTGGGCGGCGGAGACCTGCACTCCCGCACCTCGGGCGTGACGGACCACCTGGCCGAGGACGACGCGCACGCCCTCTCCATCGTCCGCACGATCGTCGCCGGGCTCGGCCCGCGGGCGGAGAAGCCCTGGCCGCTCGCTCCGGTCGAGCCGCCGGCCGTGGACCCGGCGGGCCTGTACGGGGCCGTCCCGGTCGACCCGCGCACGCCCTACGACGTGCGCGAGGTGATCGCCCGCCTGGTGGACGGCAGCCGCTTCGCCGAGTTCAAGGCCGAGTACGGCGCGACCCTGGTCACCGGCTTCGCCCGGATCCACGGCCACCCGGTCGGCATCGTCGCCAACAACGGCGTGCTGTTCTCCGAGTCGGCCGTCAAGGGCGCCCACTTCATCGAGCTGTGCGACCAGCGCGGCATCCCCCTCCTCTTCCTGCAGAACATCACCGGCTTCATGGTCGGCCGGCAGTACGAGGCGGGCGGCATCGCCAAGCACGGCGCCAAGATGGTCAACGCCGTCGCCTGCACCCGCGTCCCGAAGCTGACCGTGGTGATCGGCGGCTCGTACGGAGCCGGCAACTACTCGATGTGCGGCCGGGCCTACTCGCCGCGCTTCCTGTGGATGTGGCCGGGCGCCAAGATCTCCGTGATGGGCGGCGAGCAGGCGGCCTCCGTCCTCGCCACCGTCCGCCGCGACCAGCTGGAGGCGCACGGCGAGCAGTGGCCCACCGAGGCGGAGGAGGAGTTCAAGCGCCCCGTCCGCGAGCAGTACGAGCGCCAGGGCAACGCCTACTACGCCTCCGCCCGGCTCTGGGACGACGGCGTGATCGACCCGATGGACACCCGCACCGCCGTCGGCCTCGCGCTCACCGCCTGCGCCAACGCCCCGCTGGCACCGCCCGCCCCGTACGGCGTCTTCCGCATGTGACCCCGGCGGGACACCCCGGCGTTCGTGACCCCCTTCCCTTCCGGGTGTGACGACCGTTCCCGGGTGTGACGTCCGCGGCGGCCGGGCCCCACCCGGCCCGCGCCCCCCCCCCCCCCCCCCCCACCCAAGGTCAGCGCCCCCCCGACCCCGCGGAACCCACCCCAGTTGGACCACCGTG
>NZ_JBHWBZ010000073.1:17054-17358 GCF_042735475.1 Kitasatospora sp. NPDC059577
GGACCGTCGCCCCGCGACCCTCGCCGGGGCCGCGCGGCGGGGCCGCGCCCGCCGGGCCCCCGCCCCCCCCCCCCCGCCGCCCCCCCCCCCGACCGCCCACCGCCACCTCCTTCGTACGGCTCCCCTCGACCCGGAGGAACGCCTCCCATGTTCGACACAGTTCTGGTCGCCAACCGCGGCGAGATCGCCCTCCGGGTGATCCGCACCCTGCGGCGGCGGGGGGGGCCCGCCGACGCCGCCTTGACCGACTCACACAACCCAGACACCCACAACACACCCCCCGCACTCGCGCGGCGGCACCACA
>NZ_JBHWBZ010000073.1:17368-41997 GCF_042735475.1 Kitasatospora sp. NPDC059577
CGATTTGGGTGTGGGGGGCTCGTTTTTTTTTTAACCCCCCCGGCCCCGCCCCGGGGGGGGGGGGGGGGTCGGGTGGGTGGCGTTGTTCCGGGACGCGGACGCCGACGCTCCGCACGTCCGCGAGGCGGACGTCGCGGTGCGGCTCGGCCCTGCCGACCGCAGCGACAGCTCGGCGGCCGAGACCTACCTGCGGACCGACCAGATCCTGGCCGCCGCCCGCCGCACCGGCGCCCAGGCCGTCCACCCCGGCTACGGCTTCCTCGCCGAGAACGCCGGCTTCGCCCGCGCCTGCGCCGACGCGGGCCTCGTCTTCATCGGGCCGCCCCCCGGCGCGGTCGAGCTGATGGGCGACAAGATCAACGCCAAGGAGGCCGTCCGGGCCGCCGGCGTCCCGGTGGTCCCCGGCAGCCAGGCCACCGCGCCGACCGACGACGACCTCGTCGCCGCCGCCGACGAGATCGGCTACCCCGTGCTGCTCAAGCCGTCCGCCGGTGGCGGCGGCAAGGGCATGCGCCTCGTACGGGACCGGGCCGACCTGCCCACCGAGATCGCCGCCGCCCGCCGGGTCGCCCGCACCGCCTTCGGCGACGACACCCTGTTGCTGGAGCGCTGGATCGACCGGCCGCGCCACATCGAGGTGCAGGTGCTGGCCGACGCCCACGGCACCACGGTCCACCTCGGCGAGCGCGAGTGCAGCCTGCAGCGCCGCCACCAGAAGCTGATCGAAGAGGCTCCCTCCGTTCTCCTCAATGCCGAGACCCGCGATGCGATGGGCGCCGCAGCCGTCCGCGCCGCGGAGTCCTGCGGCTACACCGGGGCCGGCACCGTGGAGTTCATCGTCCCCGGCATCGACCCGGACGCGCCCGTCTCCGCCTCCGAGGGTGTGCGCGACTTCTTCTTCATGGAGATGAACACCCGTCTCCAGGTGGAACACCCCGTCACCGAGCTGGCCGTCGCCGTCGGCGCCGACTCGGCCCGGCTCGACCTGGTCGAGTGGCAGCTGCGCGTCGCCGCCGGCGAACCGCTCGCCTTCACCCAGTCCGACGTCTCCTTCCTGGGCCACGCCATCGAGGCCCGCATCTGCGCCGAGGACCCGGAACGGGACTTCCTGCCCACCGGCGGCCGCATCCTCACCCTGGACGAGCCCCGGGGCGAGGGCATCCGCGTCGACTCCGGGGTCGCCCCCGGAACAGTCGTCACCAGCGCCTACGACCCCATGCTCGCCAAGGTCATCGCGTACGGGCCCGACCGCGCGACCGCGCTGCGCCGGCTCCGCGCCGCGCTGGCCGACACCCGCATCCTGGGCGTCACCACCAACACCGGCTTCCTGCGCCGGCTCCTCGCACACCCCGAGGTCGCCGCCGGACGCCTGGACACCGGCCTGGTGGAGCAGACCGCCCAGCAGCAGCCTGCCCTGCTCACCGCGCCGTACTCCCCCGTCAACGCGACCGCCCCGGCCGGGACCGCGGCGCCCGTCCACCCCGCGGACGGGACCGGCACCGCAGCGGCCGAACCGCCGTCGCCCGCCCACCTCCTCTACTACGCGGCCGCGCTGGCACGGCACCTGGAACTCACCCCGGCCGCCGGCCCCGGCAGCTGGACCGACCCGTTCTCCCTCCCCTCCGGCTGGCGCCTGAGCGGCACGCCCGCCTGGACCACGCACCGACTCCGCGCCCCCGGCCAGGATCCCGTCGCGGTGCGCGTCCGCCCGATCACTTCCGGCAACGTAGCCGACACCACCGACAATCCCGCCGGGCTCGTCCGCGAGGTCGAACTCCGGCTCGGCGACGGGCCGGTGCACCGCGCCCGCGCCGCCCTGGCCGGCGACCGGCTGCACCTGACCGTCGACGGCCTGCAGACCACGTTCTCGCTGGCCACCGACGCCGGCCCCGGGCTCGCCGCCGGCCCGGTGACCTGGCTCGGCATCGAGGGCGACGCCTGGCCGCTGCACGCCTACGACCCGGCCGTCGAGCGGGCCGGCGGGGCCGGTGCGCACCACGGCGCCCTGACCGCCCCGATGCCCGGCACCGTCACCGTCGTCAAGACCACGGCGGGCGAGACGGTCCGCAAGGGCCAGCCCCTGCTCGTGCTGGAGGCCATGAAGATGGAACACGTGATCGCCGCACCGCACGACGGCGTGGTGGCCGAACTGCGGGCCACCGCCGGCGCCACCGTCGCGATGGAGGACCTGCTCGTCGTGGTCACCCCGGCCGAGGAGGCCGCCGCCGACGGTGCCGCCGCCGAGCCCGCGGGGGTGCGGTCGTGACCGCCCCCGCGCACGAGCCCGACGCCCTCGACCTGGGCCTGCCCGACCCGGTCCGCGCCCCCGGCCTGCCCGAGGAGGTCCGGATCCACGAGGTCGGACCGCGCGACGGCCTGCAGAACGAGGGCGCCCTGGTGCCCGTCGAGGTGAAGGCCGAGTTCATCGCCCGGCTCGCCGCCGCCGGCCTGCGCACCGTGGAGGCCACCAGCTTCGTTCACCCGAAATGGGTACCGCAGCTGGCCGACGCCGAGGACCTGATGCCCCGGCTCGCCGACCTGCCGGCCCGTCACCCCGGCCTGCGGCTGCCGGTCCTGGTGCCCAACGAGCGCGGCCTGGACCGCGCGCTCGCCCACCACGCCGACCACATCGCGGTGTTCGCCAGCGCCACCGAGACCTTCGCCCGCCGCAACCTCAACCGTTCGGCGGACGAGGCCATGGCGATGTTCCGCCCGGTCGTGACGCGGGCCACCGAGGCCGGCGCCACCGTCCGCGGCTACCTCTCGATGTGCTTCGGCGACCCGTGGGAGGGGCCCGTCCCCGTCCCGCAGGTGGTCCGGTACGGCGTTCAGCTACTGGAGATGGGCTGCTCGGAACTGAGCCTCGGCGACACCATCGGCGCGGCCACCCCGGGCCAGGTGGGCGCCCTGCTGACCGGCTTCGCCCGGGCCGGGGTGCCGGCCGAGCGGCTCGCCGTGCACTTCCACGACACCTACGGCCAGGCGCTCAGCAACACCCTGGCGGCGCTGCGCGAGGGCGTCACCACGGTGGACGCCTCGGCGGGCGGCCTGGGCGGCTGCCCGTACGCGAAGAGCGCCACCGGCAACCTCGCCACCGAGGACCTGGTCTGGATGCTGCACGGGCTCGGCATCCGCACCGGCGTGGACCTGCGCGCCCTGGTCGCCACCAGCGGCTGGATGGCCGAGCGCCTCGGCCGCCCGAGCCCCTCCCGCACCGTCCAGGCGCTGCTCGGCGCCGCCCGGGGCTGACCGGCCCCGCTCCGGCGCCGGCCGCGCTCCGCGCGGGTCCGGCCGGCGCCACGCACCACGTCCGCCCCCAACCACATCGCGCGACCGCCCGACCGCCAGACGGACGCCGGTCGTCCCGCTCACCGCCCGCGACCACTCGGCCGGGCACCAGGAGGATCACCATGTTCGACCACCGACTCAGCAGCGAGTACGAGGAACTGCGGCGCACCGTCGCCGAGTTCGCCCGGGACGTGGTGGCGCCGAAGATCGGCGACCTCTACGAGCGCGAGGAGTTCCCCTACGAGATCGTCCGCGAGATGGGCCGGATGGGGCTCTTCGGCCTGCCCTTCTCCGAGGAGTACGGCGGCATGGGCGGCGACTACTTCGCCCTCGGCCTCGTCCTGGAGGAGCTCGCCCGCGTCGACTCCTCGGTGGCGATCACGCTGGAGGCCGCCGTCTCGCTCGGCGCGATGCCGATCTACCGCTTCGGCACGGAGGAGCAGAAGCGCGAGTGGCTGCCCCGGCTGACCTCGGGCGAACTCCTCGGCGCCTTCGGCCTCACGGAGCCGGAGGGCGGCTCGGACGCCGGGGCCACCCGCACCACCGCGCGGTACGACGAGACCACCGACGAGTGGGTCATCAACGGCACCAAGTGCTTCATCACCAACTCCGGCACCGACATCACCGGTCTGGTCACCGTCACCGCGCTCACCGAACCGATCGCTCGTTCGAGTGAAGAGGGCGAATTCCGCTCGTCCACGCGGGAGATCTCGTCCATCATCGTGCCCACCGGGACCCCGGGGTTCCAGGTCTCGAAGAAGTACTCGAAGGTCGGGTGGAACGCGTCCGACACCCGCGAACTGTCCTTCACCGACTGCCGCGTTCCCGCGGCCAACCTGCTGGGCGAGCGCGGCCGGGGCTACGCCCAGTTCCTGCGGATCCTCGACGAGGGCCGCATCGCGATCGCGGCCCTGGCCACCGGCCTGGCCCAGGGCTGCGTCGACGAGTCCATCAAGTACGCCGGCGAGCGCCGGGCCTTCGGCCGGCCGATCGGCGCCAACCAGGCCATCCAGTTCAAGCTCGCCGACATGGAGCTGCGCGCCCACACCTCCCGCCTGGCCTGGCGGGACGCCGCTTCCCGGATGCTGCACGGCGAACCGTTCAAGAAGGAGGCCGCGATCGCGAAGCTGTACTCGTCCGAGGCCGCCGTCGACAACGCCCGCGAGGCGACCCAGATCCACGGCGGGTACGGCTTCATGAACGAGTTCCCGGTCGCCCGCTTCTGGCGCGACAGCAAGATCCTGGAGATCGGGGAGGGCACGTCCGAGGTCCAGCGCATGCTCATCGCCCGGGAGCTCGGCGTCACCTCGTGACCGACCGGTGGTGACCGACCGGCCCTCACCGGCGCGGTCGTGACGGCACGTTCGTGACCGTCACGGCCGCGCCGGTCGCGTCCTGGGCCGAACCCGCCGGGTCGAGGAGTGGGCCGGGAGGAACGAACCGCGAGGAACGGGCCACGACGGAGGAGGCCGCGGGAGAGGGCATCCGGACGGACCCTCAGGGGATCACGATCACCGGGCGGTTGGCCCGCCGCGCCAGCCGTCCGGAGACCGATCCGAAGATCTTGCCGAGCAGGCCGTGCGTCGTGCCGACGACGATCGCGTCGGCGGCGTACTCGCGGCCGACCTCCTCGATCTCGTGGCAGATGTCGCCGCCGCGCTCGACCAGGATCCACGGCACCCCGGCGAGGAAGTCCGCACAGGCGAGCTCCAGGCCGAGGACCTCGGTCCGGTGGTCCGGGAGGTCGACGAAGACGGGCGGCTCGCAGCCCGCCCAGACCGTGGCGGGCAGCCGGTTGGCGACGTGCACGATCACCAGGCCGCACTGCGACCGGCGCGCCATGCCGACCGCGTAGGCGAGGGCGCGCTCGCTCGACAGCGAGCCGTCGAACCCGACCACCACACCGTGCTGGAACGTCGGGTCGAGGGACGGCGCCGGGGTGTCCTGCGCCGACGGCTCGGGGTACCCGTCGAACGCACCGGCCGCGCCCGGGGCCGCCTCCGGACGCTCGGCGCCCGGGCCGAGCCGGCCCGTCACCGGAGGCCCCGCAGGGTCGGCCGGGGAATCACCGCGCCGCGGGCGGGGCCCCGGGCGGTCACGGCGGGCGAGGTCGCCGCGGCGGCCGAAGCCCCGCAGGGCGCGGGTGAGACCCCGGGGGCCGGGGTCCGTGCGATCGACTTCTCCCCCGGTCGCTGCGCCCGCACCGCGGGGCGTGTCCGGTCCAACCGGTCGGGGAGACTCAAAACCAGCCATGGCTCACGGCTCTTCGAGGGAGAGGGGCCGACAGAAGAGGACAACGCTGCCCGGGCAGCAGGCCCGCCCACGGGATGACGTCGGTCTGCGCCGCGCAGCACCGTATGTGACCTGTTCCTTTCAGAATACGACGGGCAGGGGGCCCAGCCCAGCGGCGAAGCCCCGGAGCGACGTTGTTCCCGCGAAAGGAGGATGCGCCCGCCGTGGCAGTGCGCCCTGTCCGCAGACGATCGCGCCCCCTCCGGAAAGGAGGTTCTCTGGAGCTTGACTGAGCGGACCGGGCGGCGCAACAGGCCCCCGGGACACCGTGACCGGACTGTCATTGATCGGCGACGATCCGTTGCGACACGTCGCGAACCGTCACGCCCCGCAGGTCCCGCACGGCCCCGCCGGCCTGCCCGCGCCCCACCCGCACCCGGTCCGCGCGGGACCCGTACGTCAGCTGCCGGAGCCCGATCCAGCCACTTCGTACGGCTTCGCGACGCGGTCTGGCATTTGCCAGGTGCATAGGCGCAGGCGCTGGCACCATGCTCGGCATGCCCCTGCTCCTGTTCGACCTCGACAACACGCTGCTCCCCCGGGACGCCGCCTTCCGGGCCTGGGCGCAGGACTTCCTGTCCGAGCACGACCTCCCGCCCGGCGACCTCGACTGGTTCGTCACCCTCGACGGCGGCGGCTACGTGCCGCGCAGCACCGTACTGTCCGCGGTCCGGCGCCGCTACGGCCTGGACGTCTCCGCCGACTTCCTGCTCGCCCACTACCGACGCGGCATCAACTCCCACATCCACTGCCCGCCCCGCCACATCGAGGCGCTGCGCGCCGCGCGGGAGGCCGGGTGGACGCTCGGGATCGTCAGCAACGGGGGCACCCGGCCGCAGCTGGAGAAGATCCGGCGGACCGGGCTGGGGCCGCTGGTCGACGGCTGGGTCATCTCGGAGGAGGCCGACTGCGTCAAGCCGGACCCGCTGATCTTCGAGCTGGCCGCCCAGCGGTGCGGCGTCGCACCGAAGGGGAACTGGGCCGAGCACACCTGGATGATCGGGGACCACGCGCCCGCCGACATCGCCGGGGCCGAACTGACCGGGCTCCGCAGCGTCTGGCTGCACCACGGCAGGCCGTGGGCGGAGAACGGCTACCGGCCGACGCTGAAGGCGGCCGGGCTGCCGGAGGCCGTCGGCCAGGTGCTCGCCGCCCGCAACGCGCCCGCGCCCCGGCCGGGGGTCCGCGCCGGCGGCCCGGCCCGGCGCGGGTCCAGCGGGACACCGGTGCGGGCGACGGCGCAGTTCGGCGCACAGCCCGGCGCACGATCGACGACGGCCGCCCCGGCGGGCCCGAGTGCGCCCGTTCCCGCGAACGCCGGGACGGGCGGGGCCTCGGTCCTCGGCGCCGGGTCCGGTGTCCGAAACCGATCCGGCGGGTTTGCCGTGATCGCCGACGGCCGCACCGACCCGGGAGCGGTCTCCGGCGCGCGGGCGGGTGCCTCGTCGGACCCGGGTGCGGACGGCCGGGCAACCCTCCCGGTCGGACGTCCGGATCCCCTTCGCCCGGCGGCCGACGGGACCGCGCCCACCGCCCGTACGGTCTTCGCCAGCGCGCCCCTGGCCGCGTCGGTCGCGGTGGCCCTCGCCCCACCGGTCACCGCACCGGTCGCGTCCTGAGCCCCGGCGGCGACGGTCACGACCACGGTGGTCACGGCGGCCGTGGTCACGGCCGTCGCCGGGTAGCGCCCCGCCGACCGGCAGGCGGCCGGACCACAACCGGACCGCCGCCGGACCCGGCCGGAGCGCCGCCGGAAGGCGCCCCGAACGCGGCCGGGAGGCCCCCGCGCAGCGGTCGTACCGCCCGGCCGGCGCCGGTCAGCCCTGCGCCGGGGTGCGGCTCCACCAGCAGGTACGGGCCCGTTCGACGAATCCGAGCTTGCGGTAGAGCGGTTCGCCGAGCGAGGTGGCGACCAGGGTGGCCGGGCGGTCCGGGTGCGCGTGGACCAGGGCGGTCCGCAGGACGGCCCCGGCCACCCCGCGGCCGCGCCGGTCGGGCAGGGTGGCGACCCAGTACACGCCGGTGGCCCGCCCGTCGTCGTAGGTGAGGCAGGTGCCCGCCACGGCGCCGTCGTCGCGGCCGAGCCACGCTCGCCACCCGGGCTCGCCCAGCAGCCGCTCCGGGAGCGCGTCGCCGCGCACCCAGGGCCGGCGGGCGGGCAGCGGGAAGCCCTCCACGATCGCCCGTTCCACCAGCGCGAAGCTGTCGCCGTCCACGGCCTCATCGACCGTCAGGACCCCGCCCCCGTGCGCCTGCGATACCGCGGGCAGGGCGGCCGTCACTCCCTCGACCGGGCCGGGGTCGCGGACCATCACCGGCATGAGCGGCATCCGGGCGGCCCCGAAGCGGGTGAGGTCGAGCCCGCCGTACGGGTCCTCCAGCGTGAAGTGCACGGTCGACCAGTCGGCCAGCAGGTCCGCCAACTCCCGCTCCACCGCTTCCGGTTCGGCGTAGGGGCGGGTCAGCACGATGCGGTGCGCATCGTCCGGCGTACGGGCGCAGCGGACCGCCGTCAGGCCCGGGAGGACACGGGAGCGCCAGCCGTGCGCGCGGGCTTGGGCGAGCCAGAACGCGGCGGCGTTGTCGTTGGCCCGTTCGAGCCGGCTGTCGGTGTTCACGGCAGGACCGTAACCCGGCGGTCCGGATAGCGGTTCCGCCGCACCAGGCTTGGCCGGATGAAGCCTGGGAGGCGCACGACCCGCACCTGTGCGCCCTCCCGTGCACCGCCGATTTTCGGTCAATTTCGCGCCGATCCCTCCCGCTTGGGCAAATCCGCAGCCCAGACCCGCCGATCGGGCGCACGGGGCCCGGACGCCCCAGGAGCGGCCCCGCGACAACCAGCCACCGTTGCCCCGGCCCTCTTCCCAGAAGGGTCGACGGGTGCCACGCTTCGTGATCGAATGCATCACGCCAAATTGCCATGTCGACATAGCGTCGGATGGTGAACTTGTCACAACGGCAATGGTCCACCCGATAGATTTCGATCTTGGCCAGCAGTGCCGCACCACCCACACCACACCACCGAGGGGGCTTGAGCGCCTTGAGCAGGGTGAGCAGGAGCGACGCGGGTCCTGACAGCGGCCAGGCGGTGGCCGGCACCGCGGGTCGGGCCGCGAGAAGCACTGGCACCTCCGCGATCGCCGCCACCTCCCGCACCACGGGCGCCGCCCCGCACTCCTCGCACCCCGCAGCGCACCTCCCCGTCGGCGGCCCGGGCGCGGTCCCGACCGCCGCCGAGCACGGCGCGGCGGCGCCGTACGGAGGCCAGTCGCCGGCCGGGGGACACGCCGGAGGGCAGAACGCCGGCGGTCAGCCAGCCGCCGGACACCCCGTCAGCGGCGGACAGCCGGTCGGCGGACAGCCCGTCAGCCGCGGCCTCGTCAGCCACGCCCCGGCCTACGGCGGCGAGTACCCCGGCTATCCCGGCTACTCCGGCCACCCCGCCTACCCGGGCGGCGCCCCGGGCCACAACGGCGGCCCCGGGGCCGCGGGCGGTCCGCTCGGCGGACTCGCGCTCGGCACCGCGCCCGGCCACGGCCCGCTGGCCCACGGCGGCCCCGGCGCGAACGGCTCCCCGGCCTCGATGTCGGCGGCCGCCCCGCGCAAGCTGTCCGGCCGGCGCCGCCGGGAGACCGTCGCGGTGCTGATCTTCGGCGGCGCCCCGATCTTCGAGAGCTCGATCCCGCTCTCGGTCTTCGGCGTGGACCGCCAGGACGCCGGGGTGCCCCGCTACCGCCTGCTGGTCTGCGCCGGCGAGGAGGGCCCGCTGGCCACCACCGGCGGCCTGACCCTCTCCGCCCCGTACGGCCTGGAGGCCCTCGCCCGGGCCGGCACGATCGTCGTACCGGCCTGGCGCTCGATCTCCCAGCCCCCGCCGGTCGAGGCGATCACCGCCCTGCGCAAGGCCCACCACGAGGGCGCGCGGATCATCGGCCTCTGCACCGGCGCCTTCGTCCTGGCCGCCGCCGGCCTGCTCGACGGCCGCCCGGCGACCACCCACTGGATGTACGCGCCGACGCTGGCCAAGCGCTACCCGCGGGTGCACGTCGACCCGCGCGAGCTGTTCGTGGACGACGGCGACGTGCTCACCTCGGCGGGCACCGCCGCCGGCATCGACCTGTGCCTGCACGTGGTGCGCAGCGACCACGGCGCCGAGGCCGCCAACGCGCTGGCCCGCCGCCTGGTGGTGCCCAGCCGCCGCGGCGGCGGAGGACAGGCCCAGTACATCGATCAGTCTTTACCGGAGGAGATCGGCAACGACCCGTTGGCCGAGGTGGTCACCTGGGCGCTGGAGAACCTCAACCAGCAGTTCGACGTCGAGGTGCTGGCGGCTCGCGCCTACATGAGCCGGCGCACCTTCGACCGGCGGTTCCGCACGCTCACCGGCAGTGCGCCGCTGCAGTGGCTGATCACCCAGCGGGTGCTCCAGGCGCAGCGGCTGCTGGAGACCTCGGAGCTGTCGGTGGACGACGTCGCGCGCCGGTGCGGGTTCCGCTCGCCGGTGGCGCTGCGCGGGCACTTCCGCCGCCAGCTCGGGGTCTCCCCGGCCGCGTACCGGACGAGCTACCGGGCACGCCGCCCCGGGCAGCAGCCCGCGGCGGCCGGTGCGCACGGCGGCGACCTCCGGCTGCCCGGCGCGCTGTCGCACGCGGCGGCCGGCGCGGCCGCGGGCGGAGCGCTGTTCGGCGGGGCGCACGGCGGACAGCCGGCGCAGCCGTTCCCGGGCGGACCGGGGGCGCCGCTGCCGGTCGGTCCGCACGGGCAGCCGCTGCACGGCCAGCCGGTCGGGTTCGGCCCGGGGCAGGTCGGGACACCGGCCGCCCAGGGCTTCCATGCCCGGGCCGGCCAGCCGTACCCGCACCAGCAGGCGTCGCCGCAGCCGCACCCCGGGCAGCAGGGTGCGGCGGGACGCGGTCCGCTGCGGCCACCGGTGGTGCCGCCGCAGGCCGGGCCGGGTGCGGGGGCGGGACGTCCGCCGCGCACCGCCGAGCACGCGGCGGCCGAGGACGGCCTGCCCCAGCCGGGGGCGCGCGGCCAGGGCCAGGGGCACCGGAGCGCGGTCGAGCGGCCCGCGGACGAGCCCGGTGCGGCCGGGCGCGGCCACGGCGGGGCCACCGGACGGGTGCCGGCCCCCACGGGGCAGCCGGCGCCGGGGTCGGGCGAGCTCCGCGGCCGCCAGACCCGGGCTCCGCAGGTCCGCTCCCAGGGCGGTCGGCCGGCGGCCGACGGCCCCCGGGCGGGCCGCGAGGCCCGTGCCGGACGGGACGGGCACGCGGTCCGCGCCGGCCGGGAGGGCGAGCACCCGGACGGCCGCGGCGGTCACGGCGGGGCGGAGGAGCACCAGGCCGAGTCCTGTGCTCCGGCACCCCGCTCGGCTCCACCGGTCCCCGCGGCGCGTGATCGCGCCGTAGGGTGACTTGTGTGAATGACCGTTTGGTATGGATCGACTGTGAAATGACCGGCCTCGACCTCGACCGGGACGCCCTGGTCGAGGTCGCGGTGCTGGTGACGGACTCCGAGCTGAACATCCTCGGCGAGGGCGTGGACGTCATCATCCGGCCGCCGGCCGAGGCGCTGGAGCACATGCCCGAGGTGGTGCGCGCGATGCACACCGCCTCCGGCCTGCTGGAGGAGCTGGAGCAGGGCGTGACCCTGGCCGAGGCGGAGGAGCGGGTGCTCGCGTACGTGCGCGAGCACGTGCCGGAGGCCGGGAAGACGCCGCTGTGCGGCAACTCGGTGGCCACCGACCGCGGCTTCCTGGCCCGGGACATGCCGGCCCTGGAGAAGCACCTCCACTACCGGATCGTGGACGTCTCCTCGATCAAGGAGCTGGCCCGCCGCTGGTACCCGAAGGCGTACTACAACAGCCCGCCGAAGGGCGGCAACCACCGGGCGCTCGCGGACATCCGGGAGAGCATCGACGAACTGCGGTACTACCGCGAGGCCGTGTTCGTCCCGCAGCCCGGCCCGGACGCCGACACCGCGCGCGCCATCGCCGGGAAGCACCAGGCGTCGACCGACTGACCCCGGAACCACCCGGCGGGACCCCGCCGCGGGGTCCGCGGGGGTGCCCGCGTCCACCGGGGCGGAACCCTGGCGCGAGCACCCTCTCGGATCCTGTAGAGTTCTTCCTGTCGGAACGGGAACGCGGGAGCGGGAACGGACCGGACAGATGGTGGGTGTAGCTCAGTTGGTAGAGCACCTGGTTGTGGTCCAGGTGGCCGCGGGTTCGAGTCCCGTCACTCACCCCAGAGCCCGAGGGGCCGATCTCTTCAAGAGGTCGGCCCCTCGGGCGTTTTCGCGTTCCCTCACGTTCGCACTCCTCAACTCCGCCTCCCCCGGCCGGACCCGGGGCCGGCTTTTCCGGGCGACCCCTGCCACCGGAAGCTACTGGCTAGTAACATCGTCGCCATGACCACACCTACGATCGGCCAGATGCTCGACTCCACCGTGCCGATGGCGCACACCCTGAAGCTGGAGTACCTGGAGACCACCCCGGAGCGCGCCGTGCTCCGGCTGCCCGACCAGCCCGCGTACCACAACCACGTCGGCGGCCCGCACGCCGGCGCGATGTTCACGCTCGCCGAGTCCGCCAGCGGCTGCATCGTGCTCGCCGCCTTCGGCGACCAGCTGTCCCGGGCCGTGCCGCTGGCCGTCAACGCCGAGATCGCGTACAAGAAGCTCGCCATGGGCGAGGTCACCGCCACCGCCGTCCTCGGCCGCCCGGCCGCCGAGGTCGTCGCCGAGCTGGACGCCGGCGGCCGCCCGGAGTTCCCGGTCACCGTCGAGATCACCCGCGCCGACGGCGCCGTCACCGGTGTGATGACGGTCACTTGGACCCTGCGCCCCAACTCCTGACCGCCGCGCGGCCGGTGGCCCCGGGAACACCGCCCGGGGCCGAACCGCGCGATGACTGTCCGTGACGGCGGCCGTGACCTCACCGCCCGTCCGCTCGTTCTCGACTCACGTGCGAGCCAATCACGTGACCGAGCCCAGGCAACCCGCCCACCGCGGCGTCGCCGGCGCCCGGCACGGGATCGCCCGGTGGCTGCCCCGCCCCCGCACCGCCGCGGCCGCCGGCGCGCTGCTCGCCCAACTCTGGGGCCTCGGCGCCCCCGGCGCGTACGCAGCGTCCGCCGACCCACTGACCGAACCGGCCCGGCCCGCCGCCCGCCGCGCCCCGCACGGCACACCGTCGCTCGGCGGCCCGGCCCTCGCCGGCCCCGCACTCGACGCACCCGCACTCGACGCGCCGTCGGCCGAACGCCCCGTCGGACCGGGGCAGTCGGCGGCCGAGGCGCCGGGGCGCTCCCCCGGGACCGCCGGGGCCCCGACCGGCGGCGGCACCGGGGCGGCCGACGGCACGTTGCGGGAACGGATCCGGTCCGGCGGGCTCCCCCTGCCCGGCCAGCGGGCGGCCGTCCCCGACGCCTTCGCGATCGCCTCCGGACTGCTCGACACCGCCCCCGCCCAGGACCGCCCCGCCCAGAACCCGGCCTCCCGCGAAGGCGGCCCCACCGGGCCGAACTCCACCGGCCGGCTGCAGGCCGACACCGCCCGCCCCACCGTCCCGCGGCAGAGCGAGGCCGCGGGGACTCCCCCGGTCCTGGACGCGTCCGAGACCGTCCCGATCGGAACCCCGACAAGCCGGGACGGCACGACCACCCCCGCCGGGCCGGACGACGCGGGGACCCCGGAGACGCTCGCCGTCACCGACACCGCCACCGTGACGGCCGTGGGCGACGGCTCCGCCACCGCGACCGCCGTCCTCGCCCCCATCGCCGCCGGACTCCTGCTCACCGGCGCGGCCATGTGCAAACACCGCGGACTGCCGCGCGGGCACTGAACCCGCCGCCCCGGCCCACGCCCCGACGACCGGCTCCGGCGCCGGCGGCGGGAGTTCACGCCCCGGCACCGGCACCGGCACCGGCCCGGACGGGACGCCGCCGGCCCGGGTGCCGCCCACGACCGGCCGGAACGGCTCGCCGTTCGGCTCCCGGTCGACGGCGGCCCGGCGCAGGCCGAGCACCGACGCCGGTCGCGGACCGGGGTGCCCCGCGCCCGGTCGGTGCCGCGGCCGACCGATGCGCGGCCGACCGGCCCGGGGGCGACGACGAGCACGCCCGGCGCCCGGGGGTCGGAACCTCCCGGTCGACCGGGCCGATCCGCACGGGCCCCTTCGGGGGCGACGGCGCTGCGGGCCAAGGCCGTTGCCGGCGGCGGGCCGGTCGCCGGCCGACGGCTCTCCGGCGGAGGGCGCGCACGAAGGCGCCCGTCACCGGCGTCCGACGACGGACGCACCACCGTCGGCGGCGGTCCGTCAGCGGCGGTCCGTCAGCGGAAGACCCCCGGCGGTGGCTCCGGGGACGGGGCGGCCGTCGCGTCCGTGGCCGGGGCGGCGCCGGCGGCGAAGTCCGTGAGGGCGCGGCCGTGTTCGACACGGGCGTGGGCGGGATCGGAGGCGGCGCGACGGGTCAGGTCGGCCACCGGGAGGGGCGCGTGGGCGGCGGCCAGGACGAGGTTGCCGAAGCGCTTGCCGCGCAGCACGGCGGGGTCCGCGATCAGGCAGCGTTCGGGGAAGACCGCGCCGAGGGTGGCGACCTGGGAACGGGCGAAGGGCAGGGCGCCGCCGTCGGCGATGTTCGCGGCGTACCAGCCGCCGGGGACGAGGGCGCGGGCGGCGAGCGTGGTGAACTCGACGGTGGTGCAGTGGGCCGGGGTGCGCGCGCCCGAGAAGACGTCGGTGATGACCAGGTCGACGGTGCCCTCGGGAGTGCGCTCCAGCACGCTGCGGGCGTCCCCGCCACGCACCTTGATCTGCCAGCCCTTGTCCAACGGCAGCTCGGCGCGGACGAGTTCGGTGAGCGCGGTGTCGATCTCGGCGACCTGCTGACGGGAGCGCGGCCGGGTGGCGGCGACGTAACGGGCCAGCGTGAGGGCGCCGCCGCCCAGGTGCAGGACGGTGAGCGGCCGGCCCGGCGGGGCCACCAGGTCGATCAGGTGGCCGAGCCGACGCTGGTACTCGAAACCGAGGTGGGCGGGATCGGCGAGGTCGACCATGGACTGCGGGGCGCCGTCGATCAGCAGCGACCAGGCGGCCGGGCGATCGCGGTCGGGCCGCAACTCCGCCAGGCCGGAGCCGACGGGGCGGGTGAGTGGCCCCTGCGCGTGGGTGCGCCCGCCCACGCCGGTGGCGGCCTCCGTCCCGCTGCCGCGCACGGCTCTGCTGCTTCGTCCCATGGTGGCCATTATCGCCGCAGGCGACAGGGGCACAGCCGCCGCAGGCGGGAGGGCCGTAGCCGCCGCAGGAGCGGCGGTCCCGGCGGTCCCGGCGGTCCCGGCGGGTCTGCCGGACCGCGCCGGTGGGCGTGCTGGGGGGATCCGGCCGGTGGGGCGCGTGGTGCTCGCGAGCCCGGCGGGATCCGCACGGCACGCCCGTCAGAACGGGCCGAGGCCGCCTGCGGTGAGCGTGCAGGCGGCCTCGCAGAGAGCGGAGCGGAGGACCCAGGCGTCGGTGGGGCGCGCGGTGCAGCCGGAGCCGGAGGGCGGGATCACCCAGCGCGGGTCGGTGGCGGCGGGGATGAGGGCGCCCGCCGTACAGGAGCTGCCGGGCAGGTGCCAGGTCTCCCAGGTGCCGGCCGGGACGAGGAAGGAGACGGTGCTGCCGTTGCGGCTCTGCAGCACGGCCCCGCAGGCGCGGCGCAGTCTGAGGATGTCGACGGCTTCCAGGCCGTGCCGCAGGGCTACCGTCACGGTGTCGCAGCCGGTGACGGGGGTGCCCTCGTCGGGGACGGCGTGCTCGCGCCGGGGGCCGCCGCAGGGGGCTCGCCCGCCCTCGACCGGACCCCGGCCGGGGATCCGGTCGTCGGCCGGGTCGGGCAGCAGGGCGGGGGCTGCGCCGGCGAGCACGCCCCCGGCGACGGGGCGGTGCTGCGGCAGTCCGGTGGCCATCACGGGCCCTCCTGTACCTCGTCGGATCCGGAAGCGCAGCCGCCCGGAGGGGCCACCGGGCTGGGACGTGCCGGGGCGACGGCCTGGGCTTCCACGTATCAGGACAACGCGGCGAACGCATCCCGGGCCACGGGGCGCCTTACAGCAAGGCATGGCATTTCATGGCAGATATCCCGCAACATGGCCCGCTTTGACCGGTATTGTCAGCAGATCTCCCGCAAACCCCACGTGTCCGCACGGTGACTCCGAGTACTCTCGGCGCCATGGCAGCCACCCCACCGGCCGAGCCGAACCGACCGTCCCCCAACCCCGTGATGCGCGCGCTGCGCGGCGACCGCTCTCCCGGCGAGTTCGCCGTGGCGGTGCGCCGGGCCGCCCGCGAGATCGGCGAGCACGTCTCCTGCGACGCCCGCTACGTCGGACGGGTCGAGTCCGGTGAGATCCGCTGCCCCAACTACGCCTACGAGCGGGTCTTCCGGCACATGTGGCCGGACCGCACGCTCAGCGACCTCGGCTTCGCCCCCCGCACCGCCGTGGGGCCGCGCGCGGCGGGGGGGGGGGGGGGGGCCCCCCGGGGGGGGCGCGCGCCCCCCCCCCCGCGGGGCCCCCCGCCCCCCCCCCCCCCCCCCCCCCCCCCCCCCCCCCCCCCCGGCCCCGCGCCCCCCCCCCCCGCGCGGCGGCGGACCCGCCGGGCTGCCTCCGCTCCACCCACCGTTCCCGCCCCTGCCCGCCCCGCGCTCACCACTCTCCACTCAACTCCCGTACGCTGCCTCGCCGTACGCGAATCCAGCCGCTCCGGAGGGCCCCCCGTGGCCGAGTCCCGGCGCGGTGCCCAGGGGGCCCGATGGATCGCCCTATCTCGACGAGGAGAACGACGACGTGCGTCGCCGTACGTTCCTGGCCGGCGGCACCACCGCGCTGGCCAGCGTGATCGGCATCGACCGGCTGGCCGCAGCCGCCGGTCGCCAGGCCGGTGCCGCCGGCGCCTCCGGTGTCCGCACCGGCCCGGGCGCCTTTCCCGGTGCGGAGTTCACCGCACCGTCACTGCTCTCGGCCGAGCCCCTGGTGCCCGGCCGGCCCGGGCCGGTGCCGCCGCTGCGCCGGGTCGGGGCCGCCGAGGTGCTCGGCGTCGAACAGGCCGTCCGGGACATCCGGCTGGCCGACGACGCGCACGGCGCCGACGCCCTGTACGAACTCGCCGGGCAGTCGCTGCGCACCGCGTACGCGCTGCTCAACGAGGGCGAGTACAGCGCCGACACGGAACGCCGGCTGCAGGCCGGGGCCGGCGAACTCGCCATCTCGGTGGGCTGGTTGGCGCACGACTCGAACCGGCTCTCGGACGCCCGCTCGTTCTACGCCGAGGCCCTGGCCACCGCCCGGATGGCGGGGGACTCCGCGCTGGAGGCGCACGTCTTCTGCAACAGCGCCTTCCTCGCCCGCGACGCCGGACGCCCGCGCGAGGCACTGCGCGCCGCCCAGGCCGGGCAGGTCGCCGCCCGGGAACTCGGCTCCCACCGGCTGCTCGCCCTGCTGGCCATGCGCGAGGCCGGCGCCTGGGCCCTGCTGCAGGACCGCACCGCCTGCGAACGCGCGCTCGGCCGAGCGTACGCGCTGTTCGACCGCGGGCCCTCCGAGGCCGATCCGGAGTGGATGTCCTTCTTCGGCGAGGCCGAGGTCGCCGGTCTCCAGTCGCAGTGCTGGTCCGCGCTCGGCGACTGGGACCGGGCCAGCGAGCAGGCCGGGCTGGCCATAGCGCTGCAGGAACCGCACTTCGTCCGCAACCGGGTGCTGTACACCGCCGAACTGGCCCACGACCGGCTGGGCCGGGGGGACCTGGCGGGGGCGGCGCACCACGGCTCGTCCGCCGTGGCCCTGTTCGGCGACGTCCGCTCGGCCCGGATCCGGAGCATGCTGGCGGACACCGCGGGACGGCTGCGCCCGCACGCCGCGGTGCCCGAGGTGCGCCGGTTCCTGGCCGAGTACGACCGGGCGGCAGCCGCCTAGCCGGACCGCCCGGGCACGCCCCTGGTGGAGCCTGCCGCCCCGGGCGCGTCAGTGCCCGGCGGTCAGCCCGTCCAGGTGGGAGAGGTCGTTCCAGATCTCCACCGCCGGGGCGCCGTACTCCCAGGACAGCACGCACAGCGCCGCCGTGCCGAGCTTGAACCGCTGGGCGAACTCGGGCGGCAGGCCCAGCCAGCGGGCGGCCAGGATGCGCAGCAGGTGGCCGTGCGCGAACAGGACGACGTCCTGGTCGGCGCAGTGCATCACCGTGGTGTCGGGATCCGGGACGCCGTGCTCCTGGTGGAGGCCGGCGAGGAGGGCGTCGACCCGGGCGGCCACCTCGGACAGCTTCTCGCCGCCGGGCACGCCGTCCCGCCAGATCAGCCAGCCGGGGTGGTCGGTGGCCCGGATGTCCGCGCCGGTGCGGCCCTCGTAGCGGCCGTAGTCCCACTCCATCAGCTCCGGACGCTCCACCGCGCGGTCGCCGAAGCCGGCCAGCGCGCAGGTCTCCTCGGCGCGGCCGAGCGGGCTGGTGTAGACGAGCGCGTCCGGCAGCCCGTTCCACGGGGCCGCGGCGAGGCGGGTGCCGAGGGCCCGGGCCATCGCGCGGCCCTCCTCGGTCAGCGGGATGTCGGTGCGGCCGGTGTGACGGCCGGTGGCGGACCACTCGGTCTCGCCGTGGCGGACGAGCACGATTCGGGCGGGCATGGGGGGCTCCTCGCAACGGGGCGGCGGCAACGGTCGGTCTCACCCTTGAGCACCGGGTTCCATGATCCCCCACCCGGACGGCGGCCACGATCGCGGGCCGGTGCGGACGGCCGTCTCGCGGTGGTTCCTGCCGTGAACGGCCGGTCCGTACCGCGTTGTCGGACCCGGATGCGACACTGGGCCGCACCATGAACGTCTCGACGAACGTCCCGCCCCGCGGGTCCGCTGAGCCGCTCGCCCAGCGGCTCGCCGAGCTGCGCGGACCGGCCCCGCAGCGCAGTCTGACCGCCCGCGCCCTCGCCGCCCTGGCCGCGAATCCGGGCTGCCACCGCCGCGCGGTGCTCGACGCGGCCGGGATCGACAAAACGGCGCTGGCCGCCCGGCTCGGCCGCCCGGCCCCCTTCGGCCAGTCCCCCTTCGCGATCGCCCGCGGCGTGATCTTCGAGTCCCGGCTGAAGGCGGACGACTACGCGGCGCTGCTGGAACCGCTCCGCCGCCACCTCGACGTCCCGGTGGACGGCCACGCCCCGCTGGAGGTGCCGGACCTGCTGCAGCGCTCCGGCCCGGCCGTCCGCGCCGACCGGACGGCCCAGGCGCTGGCCCGGGCCGCCGCCGACCCGGAGGCCTGGACACTGCTCGACCACCCGCTGCTGCGCCTGGACGTGGCCGGCAGCACCGCCTACCTGGAGCCGGACGCGCTCGTGGTGCACGGCGGCCGGTGCACGGTGGTCGAGATCAAGTCCTTCCCGGTGCTCGACGGCAGCGCGGACCCGGCCAAGGTCGGCGCCGCCGCCCGCCAGGCCGCCGTGTACGTGCTCGCGCTCCAGCAGGCAGCCGCCTCGGCCGCCGGCGTACCCCTGGCCGACGACCCGTACACCGAGCAGCGGCTGCCCGGCAGCCCCCGGACGAGCGTGCTGCTGGTCTGCCCGAAGGACTTCGGCAACCGGCCGACCGCGGTCGCCGTCGACGTCCGCCGCGAGCTGGCCACCACCCGCCGCCAGCTGAGCCGGATGACCGGCATCGGCCGGCTGCTGGACGCGCTGCCGCCGGACGCGGACTTCGACCTGGCCTCCGACGAGGCGGGCGCGCCCGCACGCTCCACCGAGCAGCTGACCGCCTCGGTCGAGGCCGTGCCCGCCGCGTACAGCCCGGACTGCCTCTCGACCTGCGAACTCGGCTTCCACTGCCGCGCCCGGGCCCGCTGCGGCGACCGGGTCGAGCAGCTCGGCCGGGGCGTACGGGGCGAGCTGGGCAGCATCCGAACGGTCGCCGAGGCACTGGCCGCCGCCGGCACCAAGGCCGACGACACGGACGGCGCCGACGACACGGGCGGCACCGACGACGCCGCCGAGCGCCTGGCCTACGCGGCCGCCCTGCGCGCGGAAGCCCTGGGGGCGGAAACCCTGCGCGTCTGCGAGGCGGGCGCATGAGCGAGCGCATCAGCAGGCGGTGCGCGTGGGCGAATGCCCCCGCCGAGGTCTGCGAGGCGGGCGCATGAGTCTTCTGACCACCCTGGCCCGGCTGGAGGCCGTCCGCAGTGGCCGGGCCGAGCCGCTGGCCACCGTCCGGCACCGGCACCTGTCCGACCGTCCGATGGTGCTGGTCCCGTTGACGGCTGCCGGTGAGGCGGGCGCTCCGCTGGCGGTGATGCTGGGCACCGACCGGGACGCGCCCCGGCTGCACCTGGTGCCGCAGCCGCTCAACCGCACCCTGCGGTTCGACTTCCTGGCCGAGCTGGCGGCGGACCTGCTGCCCTACCTGGAGTCCTTCGCCGACGACGTCGAGCAGATCGAGGGTTCCGAGAAGGACCCGGAGACCGGCGAGAAGACCCAGGTGTTCCGCGAGCTGTGCGCGGACGCCCCGCAGTTGATCGTGCCGAACGGCGCGGGGGTGCGCCACCTCGCGTTGATCGGCCGCTCGACCCGCTTCCGCCGCACCGTCGAGGACGAGGAGCCGGGCCCCTACCCGGCGCCGGTCCGGGTGCCGCTGCTGGGCCGCTGGCTGACCCACCTCACCGACCGCGCCCAGGTGCCCGGCTCCAGCTTGTTGCTGCCGATGACCGGTCTGCTGGCCCGGCACTGGGCGACCGGCCAGAGCCACCTGGAGGACCAGCACCTGGCCGCCCGGCTGGCCTGGCACAACCCGCCTCCGGGCCTGACCGGTGCCGAGGCGGCCGAGCTGGCGGAGTCCGCCCGGGACGAACGGGGGCAGTTGCTGCACCCGCCGGCCGGTCCGGCCACCGATCCCCGTTTCGACGAGGTGGTGCTCGCCCCGGCGATCACCCGGTACGACTCCGCCGTGGGCGCCCTGCAGCACGCCGTCGAGGAGCGCGACGAGGCCGCCGCCGAGCGCGCCCGGGCGGCCGTGCGGGCGGGCGTCGGGCAGTTGGAGGAGGTGCTGGCGGCCGTTCTGCTGCCCACCTGGCGGGACGTGTGGCAGGGCGTGGATCTGCTGCGCGCCCTGCCGCCGGCCGGTCACCTGGAGGAGCGCTGGGCCGGCGACCGCTGGTCCTACACCGGCCACCGGGACCGTGTGGTGGCCGGTGAGCCGCCGCAGCCCCGGCAGGACGACGCGGTCACCGCCGCCCGCAAGCTCGCCCAGCGTGAGCGCGAGCAGGCCCGGTTGGACGTCCAGGAGGCGCTGGACGACCCGCTGGCGATGGCCGAACACCGGCTGTCCGGCGAGGCGTTCAGCGGTGTGGTGACGGAGGTGGTGCCGGACTGGGACACCTCGGGCCGCTCCGCGAAGCCCCGCCCGCTGGTCACCCTGCGCACCTCCGACCGCCCGCACGCGGACCTCGGCCGGGAGGCGCACCGGGTGTGGGGGTCCGCCCGGACGGAGGCCGGGGGAGGGCCGTCCGCGCAGAAGGCCGAGGTGGTGGCGGTCGACGCCGCCGCCGGCACGATCACGTTGCGGGTGCTGTCCGGCATGGGCCGCCGGAAGGAGCCCGAGCCGGGCAGCCTGCCGGAGCCCGGCGAGCAGGTCACCTTCACCCTGTTCGAGTTGACGGTCCGCCAGTCCGCGCCGCTGCCGGAGCCGGACGACACCCCGTGGACGCACGGTGGCCCGCCGGGCGCCGCGTCCGTTCCCGCCCCGTCCGTCTCCGAGGAGTGGGAGTGATGGCCGCCTCGAACCCCGGTCCGGGCGGGACGTCCTGCCCGGTGCCCGAGCAACCCCCGGGCGCGGCCGCCGACGCCGCCGTGGCCGGGATCCTGGCGGCGACCGTCCGTCCGGCGGCCGGTGCCCCGCGCGGCGTGGTGGTGGATTCCCCGCCGGGCGCCGGGAAGTCGACGCTCGTGGTGCGGGCCGCCCGCGAGCTGGTCGAGGCCGGCGAACGGCTGATGATCGTCGCCCAGACCAACGGCCAGGTGGACGATCTGGTCGGCCGACTGGCCGAGAAGGCGCCGGACCTGACGATCGGCCGGCTGCACGCCGCGGACACCCGTCCGGGCCCCGAGGTGCTGAAGCACGCCAACGTGACGCCCTCGGACAAGGTCGCCGACCTGGTCGAGCACGACGTGGTGATCTCGACCTCGGCCAAGTGGCAGTGGGTGCGGGCGGAGGCGCCGTGGCGGCACGCGATCGTCGACGAGGCGTACCAGATGCGTTCGGACGCGCTGCTCGCGGTGGCCCGGCTGTTCGAGCGGGCGCTGTTCGTCGGCGACCCCGGCCAGCTGGACCCGTTCACCGTGGTCGGCACCGAGCAGTGGGCGGGCCTGTCGTACGACCCGTCCGGCAGTGCCGTGGTCACGATGCTGGCGCACAACCCGCAGATCCAGCCGCACCGACTGCCGGTCTCCTGGCGGCTGCCCGCCAGTGCGGCGCCGCTGGTCTCCCGGGCCTTCTACCCGTACACCCCGTTCCGTTCCGGCACCGGGCCGGACGACCGCAGGCTGACCGCCGCCGTCCGCCCCGACGGCTCGGCGCTGGACGCGGCGATCGACCGGGCCGCCGAGCACGGCTGGGCGCTGCTGGAGCTGCCGGCCCGGCACACCGTGCGGACCGACCCGCAGGCCGTGGCGGCGGTCGCGGCGACGGTGCGCCGGCTGCTGGAGCGCGGGCTGACGGCGCACTCCGAGCAGGGTGAGGCCCCGCTCACCGCGGACCGGATCGCCGTCGGCACCGCCCACCGCGACCAGGCGGCGGCGGTGCGCGCGGCCCTGCTCAAGGTGGGTGTCCCGGTGGACGGGGCGGCCGGGCCGGCCGTCACGGTGGACACCGCCAACCGGCTGCAGGGCCGCGAGTACGACGTCACGGTGGTTCTGCACCCGCTTTCGGGCCGCCCGGACGCGACCGCCTTCCACCTGGAGACCGGCCGGCTCTGCGTGCTCGCCTCCCGCCACCGGCACGCGTGCATCGTGGTGGCCCGGGCCGGGATCGCCGAGTTGCTGGACGAGCACCCGGCCACCGAGCCGGTGCAGTTGGGGGTCCCGGTGGCGTTCCCGGACGGCTGGGAGGCCAACCACCAGGTGCTGCACCACCTGAGCGGCCACCGGGTCCGCCTGGGGTGAGGGTGCGGCCCCGGTCCCGGCCGGGTCCGGTACCGGTCGGTGCCGGTCAGGTCCCATACCGGTCGGCCCCGGTCCCGATCGGGCTTCGGTCCCGATCGGACCCCGGAACCGACCGGCCCGGGTGCCGGTCAGTCCTCGGTCTCGCAGACCGCGAAGGCCTGGACGGCCGTGTGGTCGGCCTGCGCGTACCAACTGGTCGCGTCCCGGGACGGGCCGTTGTAGGTGACGGTGTCGTGCGTGCCGGCCGGCAGCTGGTAGCCGCCGCCGGTCAGGTGGGTGCCGCTCGGGCAGGTGGCCTGCGACGGGCTGCCCGGGGCGCTGACCGCGCCCTGCACCACCACGGCCGTTTCGGCGGCGACGGCCGGTACTGCTGCTGCGGCCACGCCGAGGGCGGCGGCGGTCAGCAGGACGCCGGCGGGCAGGATCGTCCGCGCGTGCATGGGATCTCCCTGGGGTGTGGGTGACTGGATTGCACCGGGGACAACCGATTCGCACACGATCCGGATGCGCGGCGCTCGCAGCACACCCCCGGCGCGCGCCGGGGAATAGCGCCCGCACGCGCACCGTTCCGTTACCGGCCGTCGCCGCGAGACAATGGACGACGGCCACGACCCGGGCGGCGCAACCCGGAGCAGCTGCCCGCCCCACCGAGACCCCGGAGGTGTCCGTCCATGCCCGACTCCCCTGCAGAGTCGACCGAGCCCACCCGGCGCGTGCGTCCGGCGCAGCTGCTGTTCGAGCCGCAGTCGGCCGACCCGGAGCCGGAACGATTCTTCGACCTGGAGTCGATCGACGACCCGGCGGAGCTGCTGCGCCGCTCCACCGAGCTGGCCCTGGCCTTCCGGGCCGCCGCCGAGCGGGCCACGGACTTCCAGGCGGTCGCCGCCGCCCAGCTCGCCGACCCGCGCCGCTTCGACGCGCTGTCGGACACCGAGGTCGCCCTGCGGGCGGACTGGACCCCGGACTACGCCGCCAAGATGATCGAGTACGGGCGCACCCTGCTCCAGCCCCGCCGCCACGAGGACTGAGCGCCGCCACGCGTCGTACCCGAACACTGGCCACTGGCATATGCGCGGCGGGGAAGGGTACGCCGTTCCCCGCCGCCCTGTCCGGCGAACCGGCCTTTCCGCCGCGCCGCGAGCGCGCACGGCGCAGGCTGCTGTGCGTGGACATCTGGACGCATCAGTCGGTGGAGTACGTCAGCGTGGCCGGGGAGGCCTGGCTCGCCTCCGCCAGCGAGTACCCGCGCAGCATGCGCGCCCTCTGGGAGACCCGCCCGTGGGCGCCCTCGGTGCTGCCCTGCGGGCGCGCCTTCGACGTGATCAGCATGCCGGCCCTGTTCGGCCGCCGGGTGCTGGACGAACTGTGGGCCTCCGGCCCGGGCTGCGGCCCGGTCGCGGCCCACCGGGGGCGGACCCTGCTGTTCGTCCAGCCGGGCGCGGCACCCCGGCTGCGCCGGCTGCTGGCCTGGGAGGAGTGGGCCCGGGACGTGCCGCCGCTGCTGTGCCACGGCAAGGGCGACACGGTGACCGTCCCGCCGCTGCAGCGGATGCTGAACAGCCCGGACTCCCCCGGTCTGGGTGCCGGCCGGTGGATCGTCGCCCCGGAGGACCGCGAGCCCTGGCTGCCCGGCGCCTCCGTGCTGCTGTGGGCCTGCGTGCGGGCGGCGCGGGAGCCCGGCGCGCCGGTTCCCGCCGGGGCGGCCGTCGTGACCGGAGGGTGAACGCGGGGCGACCGGTATTCGATTTTGGCTCGGCCGCGCGGCGCTGCTAGAGTCTTCTCTGTCAGCAGGCGCCGCTAGCTCAGTTGGTTAGAGCAGCTGACTCTTAATCAGCGGGTCCGGGGTTCGAGTCCCTGGCGGCGCACAGACAGCCGGAA
>NZ_JBHWBZ010000074.1:0-5871 GCF_042735475.1 Kitasatospora sp. NPDC059577
TACAGCTTATCTTCAACTCTCCCAACCCCGGCGGCCGGCCCCGCCCCCGCGGGGCCCCCGCCCGCCCCCGCCGCGCCCCCCCCCCCCCCCCGCCCGCCTCCAGGGACGGTTCGGTATGAGTGCTATGCGCGGTTCGACGCGACGTACGGCCGGGTTGCTGGCCCTGGCGGTGTCGGTCTCGCTGTCCGTGGCGGGCTGCGGATCGACGGCGACCGGCGCCGCGGCGGTGCCCGTCATCGGCCCGGTGCCGACGATCACGGCGGTGGAGCAGATCTCCCGGCCCATCGACCGGTACCTGGTGACCCCGCAGCAGGTCACCACCCTGCAGTCCGCCGCGAACGAGCTGAACGAGAAGTGCATGCGGGAGTTCGGGTTGCCGCCCGTGGCCACCGGCCTCATCGGGTTCGACGACCAGGCCCTGCGGTACGACCGCACGCACGCGCCGCTGTACGGGTTCTTCGACCCCGCGCAGGCCGCGGTGAGCGGGTACGACCGGGTCCCGGCGGCGGCGCCCGGCGGGCCGGCGGGTTCGTCGTCGCCGCCGTCGCCCGAGGCGATGACGGTGGAGCACGGAGTGGACCAGGCGGGGAAGGCGGTCTCCGCCTACGGGGGCAAATCCGTGCCCGCCGGCGGCTGCAAGGGCGAGGGCGCGCGGGGTACCGGGGGCGCGCTCCCGCTCCCGGATCCGCAGGCCCTGCCGGACCACGGCCCCAAGGTCCCCACCGATGATCCGCGCGTCCGCGCGGTTTTCGCCGCGTGGAGCTCGTGCATGAGGGCCAAGGGGTACCGGTACGCGACTCCGCAGGACGTCCTCGCCGACACCGGCCTGCTTCCCACGACGCGCGAGCAGGACGGCGTGGTCTCCGTCCGGCACTCGGCCGAGGAGCTGAAGCAGGCCGTGGACGACGTCGCGTGCAAGCTGTCGACCAATCTGGTCGGCATCTCGTTGGCCGTGCAGTCCGCCTACGACACGCAGTACATCGAGGGCCACGGCCCGGCGTTGGACGACTACCGGCGCACGGTGGAGGACCGGGTCCGGGCGGCGGAGCGGATCCTCCAGGGGCAGGGCGGGGCCTGACCCCGGAACCCCACCCGTCGGGCCGTGTGGCCGCCGTGGCCGTCCGGGGCGGTTCGTTCAGCCGGCGGCGACCAGCCCGGCGACCAGGGAGCGGAGTCCGTCCTCGTAGGTGTCCGCGGCGGTCAGCGGTTCCCAGCGGCCCGCGGCCTCGGCCAGGCGGGGCAGCTCGGCCGGGTCGAGTCCGGCGAAGACCTGCTCGCGGTAGGTCGGGCGGTCGTCCCCGGTGCGGCGGCGGGTGGCCGTCGCCCGGACGACGATCTCGCCCGCGGTGTAGTACCAGATCGCGCGGTAGCCCCGCACGGCCCGTTCGAGCGGCAGTCCGCAGCGGACCAGGCCGTCGACGATCTGCTCGACGAACCACAGGGCGTGGGTGGACATCAGGTCGTCGGCGGTCAGCACCTCGACGATCCACGGGCAGGCGGCGAGCGCCGCGTGGATCGCGGCCGCCGCGGCGACCACCCGCTCGCGGGGTTCGTCCGGCAGGTCGGCGGGCCGCAGGGTCCGGGCGGCGTGGTCGTCCAGCAGCAGGACGAGCAGTTCCTCCTTGTTGCGGACGTGGTGGTAGAGGGCCATCGGCGTGCTGCCGACCTCGGTGGCGAGGCGACGCATGGTCAGTTTCCCGACGCCCTCCTCGGTCACGATCCGGCGGGCCGTGGCGACGACCTCCTCCCGGGAGATCCGGGGAGGCCGGCCGGTGGCCTTGCGCGGTGCGGAGGGCTGCTGCATGCCCCCATCATCCCCCGGCCCTCGACAGCGGCGGTCGCCCGAGGGTAGTTTCCTTACATGTACAAAAACTCACGGGGGCGCCCCGGCGCGGTGCTGGCGGCGGTGACCGTCGCACAGTTCGTCTTCGCCCTGGACATGTCGGTGGTCAACGTCGCCCTGCCCGCGATCCGCACCGCGCTCGGATTCGCACCGCTCGACCTGTCCTGGGTCGTGCACGTCTACGCGCTCACCTTCGGCGGGCTGCTGCTGCTCGGCGGCCGCGCCTGCGACCTGTACGGCCGGCGGCGGCTCCTCGTCGCGGGCCTCGCCGTCTTCGCGCTCTGCTCCCTGGCGGGCGGCGCGGCCCAGGAACCCTGGCAACTCGTCACCGCCCGCGCCGGACAGGGCCTGGGCGCCGCGGCGGCCGCGCCGGCCGCGCTCGCGATGCTCACCACCACCTTCACCGAAGGCCCCCGGCGGGTCCGCGCGCTCGGCGTCTGGAGCGCCGCCAACGCGGCGGGCGGCGCACTGGGCGTCCTCGCGGGCGGACTGCTCACCGAGTACGCGGGCTGGCGCTGGGTCATGCTGGTCAACCTGCCCTTCGTGGTGGGCGCACTCGCGCTGCTCCCCGCCGCCGGTCCCGCCGACCGGCGCCCCGCCCGGCGGGACCGGCCGGACGTGCTCGGCGCCGTTCTCGCGACCGGGGGAGTGGGACTGCTGGTGTTCGGCGTCGTCCGCACCGAGGCCCGGGGCTGGACCTCGCCCGCCACCCTCGGGACGCTGGCCGCCGCCGTCGCACTGCTCGCCGCCTTCGTCGTCACCGAAACCCGCGTTCCCGCACCGCTGTTACGCCTCGGCCTGCTGCGCAGCCGCTGGGTCGCCGGGGCCAACCTGCTGGTGTTCCTGGCCGCCGCCGGGCAGTTCACCGCCTTCTACTTCGTCTCCCTCCACCTGCAACTGGTGCTCGGCCTGGGCGCCGCCGCCACCGGCGGCGCGTTCCTGCCCTTCTCGGCGGGGCTGGTCGCGGGCACCGTCGTCGCGACCCGGATCACCGCGACCCGCACGCCCCGCGCCGCGCTCGTCCCCGGAGCCCTGCTGGCCGCCACGGGCCTGGCCTGGTTCGCCCGGATCAGTCCCGACGGCGGTTTCCTCACCGACGTCCTCGGCCCGTCCCTGGTCACCAGCATCGGCACCGGACTGGTCCTCGCGCCGGTCGCGGCCGCCGCCACCACCGGGATCGCCCCGCACGAGGCCGGCCTGGCCTCCGGTCTGCTCAACAGCTCGCGCCAGCTCGGCGGCTGCGTGGGACTGGCCGCCCTGGCGACCGTCGCCGCCCACCGCACCGGCGCCGCCACCGACCCCGGCGCGCTCGACGACGGGTACGCCCTCGGGCTCGCGGCCACCGCCGCCCTCTTCGTCCTGGCGGCGGTCGTCGCGGTCCTCGTCCTGCCCCGCCACCGTCCCGCGCCCGGCCCCGCGCTCGGCCCCGCGCCCGGCCCCGCCACCGGGCCCACCACCGCCACCGCCGCCCCGGCGGAGAACCACCTGGAAGGAACGCCCTCATGACCACGACCCCGGTCCTCCCGGTCGACCTGTTCGCCGCGGCCCTGCACATCCACCCCGACGGCGCCGTCCGGGCCACCGAGCGCCGGATGACCGGCGGCGACGCCGGCGCCTGGCAGATCGCCACCTTCCACGTGGAGACCGACGCCGACGTCCACGCCGACCACTGGGAGATGCACCCCGCGGCCGAGGAGGCGGTGTGCTGCCTGACCGGTGGCGTCCGCGTCCACTTCCGCCCCACCAGGCCCGGCGCGGCCGGGGAGACGGTCCGACTCGCGGCCGGCACCGCGGTGGTCGTCCCCCGCGGCCGCTGGCACCGGCTGGAGCTCGACGCCCCCAGCGACCTGATGTCGATCACCCTGCGCACCGGCACCCGACTCGAACGGCGCAGCGACGCCGACTGACCGGAAGCCGCCGGTCGCCCCGGCCGTCGCACGGCCCGGTGGTACCGCGGTACTACGGCCGGGCGGATGTTCGGCCCCCGGTACCACGGTTCCGGCCGCCCCCGCCCCTAGCGTGGAAGGTGAGGGCGGCCGGGACGGACCGGCCCCGGAGCACAGGGATGACCGATGATCGAGGCGCACCAGCTGACGAAGCGGTACGGCGAGAAGACCGCCGTGGACCGGCTGGACTTCATGGTCCGGCCGGGTACGGTGACCGGCTTCCTCGGGCCCAACGGCGCGGGCAAGTCCACCACCATGCGGATGATCGTCGGACTCGACGCCCCCAGCAGCGGCACGGTCCGGGTCAACGGCCGCCGCTACGCCGAGCACACGGCGCCGCTGCAGGAGGTCGGGGCGCTGCTGGAGGCCAAGTCGATCCACCCCGGGCGCTCCGCCTTCAACCACCTGATGGCCCAGGCCCACACCCACGGCATCCCGCGCCGCCGGGTCGACGAGGTCATCGAGCTGACCGGGCTGCAGTCGGTGGCCCGAAAGCGCGCCGGGGCGTTCTCGCTCGGCATGGGCCAGCGGCTCGGCATCGCCTCGGCCCTGCTGGGCGACCCGGCCACCGTGATGCTGGACGAGCCCGTCAACGGCCTCGACCCCGAGGGCGTCCTGTGGATCCGCAACCTGCTGACCGCGCTCGCCGCCGAGGGCCGGACCGTCTTCGTGTCCTCCCACCTGATGAGCGAGATGGCCCTGGTCGCCGACCACCTGATCATCGTCGGACGGGGCCGGCTGCTGGCCGACACCACCGTCCAGGACCTGGTCCGCGAGGCCGGCGGCGACGCGGTCAAGGTCGCCAGCGCCGACCCGGCCGCGCTGCGCTCCGCGCTCGCCGGACCGGGCGTGGAGATCACTGGCCGGGCCGGCTCGGAGGAGCTCCTGGTCACCGGCCGCACCGCCCGGGAGATCGGCCTCGCCGCCGCCGACCAGGGCATCGCCCTCTTCGAGCTCACCCCCCGGACGGTGTCCCTGGAGGAGGCGTTCATGGAACTGACCCGTGACGCCGTCGAGTACCACGGCACCACCACCGCCAACGCCGCCGCGGCCACCGCCGGCACCGAGAACCCGAGGAGCGCGGCATGAGCACCGTCGCACCGAGCCCGACCCCGTCCGCGCCCGCCGACCTCCGGCCCGCCCGCCCGCCGTACAAGGTGACCGCGCTGCGGGTGCTGCGCTCCGAATGGGCCAAGCTGTGGTCGCTGCGCTCCACCTGGATCACCCTGGGCCTGGCCCTGCTCTTCCTGTTCGCCTTCGGCCTGATCGCCGCGTCCCAGTTCAAGTCGCGGCTCAGCGAGGGCCGCCATATGGACCGCGACTTCGCCACCGCGAGCGCGCTGAGCCTGTCCCTGTTCGGCACCAACTTCGCCCAGCTGGCGCTCGGCGTCCTCGGGGTGCTGGTCGCGGCCGGCGAGTACTCGACCGGCATGATCCGCTCCACGCTGGCCGCCGTGCCGCGCCGCCTGCCGGTGCTGTGGTCCAAGGCCCTCGTGTTCGGGGCGATCGCACTGGTGCTCGGCACCGTCGGGGCGTTCGCCACCTTCCTCGTCGACAGCCGGATCCTCTCGGACACCCGCGCCGCGATGACCCTCTCCGACGCCGGGGTCGTGCGCGGCCTGCTCGGGGCCGGGCTCTACCTCGCCCTGGTCGGCGTGATCGGCGTCGCCCTCGGCGCGCTGCTGCGCTCGGTCGCCGGCGGCATCGCCGTCCTGGTGGCCACCCTGATGCTGATCCCCGGCCTGACCGCGCTGCTGCCCAGCTCCTGGCAGGACCACATCACCCCCTACCTGCCGAGCCACGCGGGCCAGGCGATGTTCGCCCTCCAGCACGACGCGACCACGCTGTCGCCGACGGCCGGACTGGTCGTCTTCCTCGGCTGGACGGTGCTCGCCCTGGCGGGAGCCGCCCTGCGCCTGCTGCGCACCGACGCCTAGGTCCTGGTCGGGCGGGACACCTGACACACTCGGAGTGGGGGGGGGGGGCGGGCAAGGCCCCCCCCCCCCCCAAGAGTGTCGGGCACACCCAGACAGTCTGAGAGCGCCAAACACACAGAGAGAGTGGTGAGAGGAGAGGGGGTGT
>NZ_JBHWBZ010000074.1:5881-34118 GCF_042735475.1 Kitasatospora sp. NPDC059577
GGGGGGGGGGGCCCCCCCGCCGGCCGGGCCCCCCGCGCCGGGGGGGGGGGGGGGGCGCCCCCCCGCCCCCCGCGCGGGGGGGGGCGCCCCCCCACCCCCCCCCCCCCCCACTCCACGTTCGTGAAGCGCACAGACCGATGAGCGTGAAGCGCACACACCGATGAGGGAGGTGCCACCGGTGAGCGAGTACGCCACCTCCACGGGCCCGTCCACCGGGGCCGAGGTCCTGTCCGGTCCGCTGTTCGCCCGTCTGGCCCGGATCGGCCAGCGGGTGCGGCAGGCGGACCGTGACCACCCCTGGGTGCTGGACGCCGCCGTGGTCGCGGCCGTCGTCCTGCTGTTCTGCCTGCCCGACCTCCTCCACGGGCACGGCGACGACGGGCCGCGCGAGCACCGGATCGTCCTGACCCGGCTGCCGCTGCCCGGGACGCTGGCGCTGCAGGCGGGCCTGGTCGTCCCGCTGCTGTGGCGCCGCCGCCGGCCCGCGGCGGCGTTCGTCGCGATCATGGCGGTGTTCGTCCTGCAGTGGTCGATGAACGTCGGCCTGCGCGCCGACGTCGCCCTGCTGGTGGCGCTCTACAGCCTGGCCCTGCACGGCAGGCTGCGGCACCTGGCCTGGTCGTGCGCGGCCATGGTCGGCGCCGTCGCGGTGGTCGCCGCGGCCGTGTCGGACGGCGGCCTGCCCGTCGGCGACGCGCTGTTCTTCCTGTTCAGCGCCGCGACGGCGGCCGTGGCGCTCGGCATCGCGGTCCGCATCCGCCGCGCCCAGCTCGCCGGACTGCGCGAACGCGCGGCCCGCCTGGAGATCGAGCGCGACCAGCGCAGCCGGCTCGCCACGGCCACCGAGCGCACCCGGGTGGCCCGCGAGATGCACGACATCATCGGCCACAACCTGTCCGTCATCGTCACCCTCGCCGACGGCGGGGCGTACGCGGCCCAGGCCGCCCCCGAACGCGGCCGGGAAGCCCTGCTGCTGATCGGCGACACCAGCCGCCAGGCCCTCGGCGAACTGCGCCGCATGCTCGGCGTGCTGCGCGACCAGGGCGACGAGACCGCCGAGTTCACGCCGCAGCCGGGCATCGCCGACCTCGACGGGCTGTGCGCCCGCATCCGCGCCGCCGGACCGCAGGTGGTGTACACGGCCGGCGGCGACCTCGACCGCCTCGACCGCGGCATGCAGCTGATGGCCTACCGCATCGTCCAGGAATCGCTCACCAACACCCTCAAGCACGCCGGCCCCGACACCCGGGCCCACGTCACCCTGACCGCCGGCGCCGACCGGCTGCGGGTCCGCGTCCAGGACAACGGCCCGCCCCCCGGCACCGGCACACCCGCGCACCCGGGCGGCGAGGGCCACGGCCTCGCCGGCATCCGCGAACGCGCGGCCCTGTACGGCGGCTCGGTCACGGCGGGCCCCGGTCCCGGTGCAGGATGGACCGTGGAGGCCGTGCTCGACCTCACCCCCGACCCGACAGGCGGCCCGACGTGACCACCGTCCTCATCGTGGACGACCAGCCGCTCCAGCGCTACGGCTTCCGGATGCTGCTGGAGAGCCAGCCCGACACCGAGGTCGTCGGCGAGGCCGCCCACGGCACCGAGGCCGTCCGGCTCACCGCCGACCTGCGGCCCGACGTCGTCCTGATGGACATCCGGATGCCCGGGATGGACGGCATCGAGGCGACCCGCCGGATCGTCGCCGGCGGCGGCCGCTCCCGCATCCTCGTGCTGACCACCTTCGACCTCGACGAGTACGCCCACGCCGCGCTGCGCGCCGGCGCCAGCGGCTTCCTGCTGAAGGACGCCCGCCCCGAGGAACTGCTCTCCGGGATCCGCTCCGTCGCCGAGGGCGACGCCGTCGTCGCCCCGGCCATCACCCGGCGCCTCCTCGACGCCTACGCCCACCGGCTCCCGGTCCGCCCGGCGGGCGTGGCGCCCGCCGCCGACCCCCGGCTCGAAGCGCTCACCGACCGCGAACGGGAGATCCTGGTCGCCATCGCCCAGGGCTGGACCAACGGCGAGATCGCCCAGCGCCTGGTGCTGGCGGAGTCGACCGTCAAGACGCACGTCAGCCGGGTGCTGGGCAAGATCGGCGCCCGGGACCGCGTCCAGGCGGTGATCTTCGCCTACGACCGCGGACTGACCCGCCCGCAGCCCCCGGTCTGAGCGCTCACCGACCGCCGGGCTCCGGCGCGGCCGCCGGTGGCGCGGCCACGGGTGGCGCGGCGCGTTGGAGCGGGCGCAGCACCACGGCGCCGACCGCGAGCCACCAGAGGGCGAGGAGCCAGCCGCCGAGGACGTCCAGCGGCCAGTGCACCCCGAGGTACACGCGGCTGAGGCCGATCGCGACGGTGAACAGGACCGCGCCCGCGGTCGCCTCCCGGGCCGCCGCCGGGTGGGCCCGGGCCACGGCCAGCGCGAGCAGTCCGGCGCTGACCGCGGAGGTGAAGGAGTGCCCGGAGGGAAAGGAGAACCCGGACGCGTCCGTCGCCCAGTCCGTCTGTGGCGGCCGGGGCCGGGCGCAGGCGTGCATCACGCCCAGCCGCACCAGCTGGCCCGCGATCAGCCACAGCACCGGGGCGGTCAGCTGCAGGGCGGCGCGGCGCCGGCCCCGTGGCACGGCGGCGGCCCTGAAGGTGACGGCCCCGGCGATGAGCACGAGGAGGTAGGGCACCGGGCCCGAGCCGAGCCGGGTGAGCGCGACGGCCGCGCTCCGGGCGGGATACGGCCGGTGGGCGACGCTCCAGTCGACGGCGGCCCGCTCGAAGGGGAACGGCGCCCAGCCACGGGTGGCGAGCAGCACGGTCAGCGCCGTGAACAGCGACGCCGCGAGGGCCGCGACGAGCGGCCACGGGCCGCCGGGCGGGCGGGCGTTCCCGGCGGAGCGGTCCATCGGCACGGCGCCTTTCGTCGGGGGACGGGGGCGGCCGGGCCTCCGGCCGGGGCAGCCGACCGGAGGGACGGGCCCGGACCCATGCTTGCCGCACGCACCGCCGGGCGCGGCGCAGCCACGCCATGACCGTTCGGTGTCGTGGCCGCCGCGAGCACCGGGTGGCCGTTCGGCGGACCGGCCGTTCGGTGCAGCGACCGTTCAGCGCAGCAGTGCGATCCCCAGGTGCCGGAGGGCCGACCGCGCCGCGTGCACCCCGCACAGGCCGTGGACGCCGGCGCCGGGCGGGGTGGCGGCGGAGCAGAGGTAGACGCCGGGGATGCCGGTGGCGTACGGGTCGAGGGCGGGGCGCGGACGCAGGACGGTCTGCAGGGGGGTGTTGGCGCCGGTGCCGATGTCGCCGCCGACGAGGTTGGGGTTGTGGCGCGGCAGCCGGTGGGTGGGGACGGTGGTCGTGGCCAGGACCCGGTCCCGGAAACCGGGGGCGAAGCGTTCGAGCTGGGTGAGCACGGCCCCGGAGGCGTCCCCGGCGTAGCCGTGCGGCACGTGGGCGTAGGCGTACACGGGGTGGACGTCGCCGTGTGAGCGGCCCGGGTCGGCGAGGTACTGCTGGGCCACCAGCACGAAGGGGCGTGCGGGCATCCGGCCGCGGGCGGTCTCCCGTTCGGCGTGGGCGACCTCCTCCAGGGTGCCGCCGAGGTGGACGGTCCCGGCCCGGCGGCAGTCCGGGTGCTGCCACGGGACGCCGTCCGCCACCGCGAAGTCCATCCGGAAGGCGGCCGGCCCGTAGCGCCAGCGCCGGTACGCGCGCCGTACCCGCGGGGGCAGTCGGTCACCGCAGAGGTCGGCCGCCGCGCCGGGGGCGACGTCCAGCAGGACGAGTGCGCCCGGTGGCAGGCCGGCCAGCGAGCGCACCGGGTGCCCGGTCTCGACGCGCCCGCCGAGTTCGGCGAGCCGCGCCGCGAGGGCCGCGGTGATCCGGCCGGAGCCGCCGCGGGCGACCGGCCAGCCGCGGTGGTGCGCGGCGGCGAGCAGCAGCAGGCCGACGGCGGAGGTCAGCGGCCGGTGGAGCGGCTGGAAGGCGTGCGCGGCGGCCCCGGCGAACAGGGCCCTGGCCCGTTCGGTGCGCCAGCGCCGGGCGAGCCGGGTGGCGGGCCGGACGGCCAGGCGGCCGAAGTCGGCGAGCAGCAGTGGGTGCCGCGGCGCCCGCAGGAGCGGGCGCAGCACGTCCCCGGCCAGGTCGTCGAAGCGGCCGCTCGGCCGGGCGAACACCCGCAGCCAGGCGTCGGCGTCGGGCCCCAGGGCGCGTGCGCTGTCGCGGAGCGGGCGCCCGGCGGCGGCCCCGTCCCCGCCGTCCAGCGGGTGGGCCAGGTCGACGTCGGGCCAGAGCCATTCCAGGCCGTGCCGGGCGAGGTCGGGGGAGCGCAGCAGGGGGGAGGCCACGCCGAAGGGGTGCACCGCCGAGCAGTGGTCGTGCAGCAGGCCGGGCAGGGTGGTCTCGCCGCTGCGGGCGCCGCCGCCGATCTCCTCGGCGGCTTCCAGCACGGTGACCGCCAGCCCGTGCTCGGCGAGCGTGACGGCGGCGGCCAAGCCGTTGGGCCCGGAGCCGACGACGACGGCATCGGTCATGTGCTGCCTCCCAGGGGTGTCGGAGCAGGGGGATCCGGGCCGGGGCGGTCCGCGCGGGAGCAGCCGCGCCCGGGCGGCCCGGATCGTTCCGGACCGGGCGGGACCGGGCTCGCCGCGGGGCTCAACGCGGTGCGTCCCTGGCGGGCCGCCGGACGGCGAGCAGCGCGGTGTCGTCCGTCAGCCGGCCGCCGGTGTGCCGGACGACGGCGTCGGCGACGTCGTCCACCAGCCGTTGCGGGTCGGCCGCCGCGGGCGTGCCGGCCAGCCGGTCCAGGTGCGTGCGCAGGGCGAAGAAGGCGCCCTGCCGGTCGCGGGCCTCGGTCACCCCGTCGGAGACGATCAGCACGGTCTCGTCCGGGCCGAGGCGCACCCGCCGGACGGGCGGGAGGCCACCCGCCAGGTGGGCGAGGCCGATCGGTGCGCCGTTGCCGGGCGGCAGCTGCCGCACTCCGGCCGGGCCCACGACGTGGGGGCTGTCGTGGCCGAAGTTGATCACCTCGACCTCGTCCGGCGCGTCCTCGGGGAAGGCGATGACGACGGCGGTGGTGAACCGTTCGTCCTGCGCGCCCAGCCGGACGGACAGCACGTTCTGCCGGTGCAGCCGCTCCTCCAGCCAGGACGCGACGGTGGCCAGGTCCTCCTCGTGGTACGCCGCCTCCCGGAAGCAGCCGACCAGGGCCGCCGCGGTGGAGACGGCCGGCAGCCCCTTCCCCTGGACGTCGCCGAGGACGACCCGCGCGCCGTACGGGGTGGCCAGGACGTCGTAGAAGTCGCCGCCGACCCGGGCCTCGACGTCCGCCGACAGGTAGCGTGCCGCGGAGTCGACGCCGCCCCAGCCCGGCGGCACCGGGCGCAGCACCACCTGCCGGGTGGTCTCGGCGGTGCCCTGCAGGTGGCGGACGTAGACGGCGGCCCGGGCACGGTAGATGCTGAGCGGCACCGCGAGGGCGGCCCCGGCGATCACCAGGAGGAAGTCCTCGATCCCCTGGGACTTGCCCCAGATGGTGTCCACCGCGGGGCAGGCGGCGATCGCCAGCGCGGCGAACACCGAGGAGATCAGCGGACCGCAGAGGCCGGCGGCGATCACCGGCACCAGGACCAGCCAGCTGACGGACGCGAAGGCGGGCGGCGTCGCGGCGTCCACACCGACCACCGCGGCGAGCAGCGCCGCGGGCACCAGCCAGGAGCGGTGGCCGTACCGGACCAGCAGTGGCAGGTGCGACCGCTGCGTCTCCAGGGAAACCACCCGCAACCGTTCCTCCTCGGCCCGACGTTCCCCGGGGCCTCGCGCGGGCCGTGGCGGTGATGGACGCCGGCCCTGGTCTCCACCCCCGCGCCGGGCGCGAAGCCGTGGGGCGGAGCCGTCGCGCCCCACGTTAGGGGACCGGTCCGGCACCGGAGGAGCCGTACCGGCGCCGCGCCCCCGTCGTCGCACGATCGGACCAGTCGCCTCCGCTCCCGGGCCGTCACCTGCGCGGATCCGCGGCCGACCGCTCCCCGCCCGGGGGTCAGGGCGGCAACTGTGCTGAAGTGCGGGGGATTTGGTGTCGTCGACGGGGTGTCCTGGCGATCCGGACCGCTGCGTCAACTCCACTGCAGGAAAGTGATTCTGACGAACCGTCGGATCATGTCCCGGCCGATCCGGAGCGGCTCGCCCGCGACGTCGTCGCCACCATCGCCACCCTCGCCGAGCTCGGCGACCCGGCCGAGGGCTCCGCGCTGCTGCGCGGCCGCCTCGCCGTCCTGTCGTTGTGCCGGGACCGGTGCCGACGGTCGACGAAGGACACGTTGTGTCCTATGGTGAACATCGTGTCCTCGCGAGGCGCGCCGTCGGGCGCCTGGCGGGGCCGGCACCCCCGGGAAGTGAAGGAGAACCACGGCATGGCCGACACGTTCGAGGCGGGCAAGTCCGAACTGGTGGAACTCGCCCACCGCCGGATGCGGTCCGCGATCCCCGACAGCGGCTGGACGGTGCGTCAGAAGCTCGCCCTGACCTGCCGCATCCTGTTCGACGCCGGACACGACTCCGGTCTGGCCGGGCAGATCACCGCCCGCGCCGAACGCCCCGGCACCTACTACACCCAGCGTCTGGGACTCGGCTTCGACGAGATCACCGAATCCAACCTGCTGCTGGTGGACGAGAACCTCGACGTCCTGGAGGGCGACGGGATGGCCAACCCGGCCAACCGCTTCCACAGCTGGGTCTACCGGGCCCGACCGGACGTCAACTGCATCATCCACACCCACCCGCTGCACATCTCCGCGCTGTCGATGCTGGAGACCCCGCTGGTCGTCTCGCACATGGACACCTGCCCGCTGTACGACGACTGCGCGTTCCTGGAGAACTGGCCCGGCATCCCGGTCGGCAACGAGGAGGGCGAGACCATCGCCGCCGCCCTCGGCGACAAGCGCGCGCTCCTGCTGGCGCACCACGGCCAGCTGGTCGCCACCGGGACGGTCGAGGAGGCCTGCACCCTGGCCCTGCTCTTCGAACGGGCCGCCCGGCTCCAGCTGTTGGCGAGCGCCGCCGGGAAGATCCGGGAGATCCCCGGACTGCTCGCGCAGGAGGCGCACGACTGGATCTCCACCCCCAAGCGCGGCCAGGCGAACTTCGCCTACTACGCCCGCCGGGCCCTGCGGGCGGGGCACGGCGACGCCGTGGACCGCGCGCCCGGCCTCCAGGGCCCGACCACCCCCGCCCCTGCCCGGAAGGACTCCTGAGATGCCCGCGACCGCCCTCGAAGGGATCATCGCCTACCCGGTGACCCCGTTCTCCCGCACCGACGGCAGCCCCGACCTCGGGCGGCTCGCCGAGCTGATCGACCGGTTGATCGCCTCCGGGTGCCACGCGATCGCCCCGCTCGGGTCCACCGGGGAGAGCGCCTACCTCGACGACCGGGAGTGGTTCGACGTCACCGAGGCCGCGGTCTCCGCCGTGGCCGGCCGGGTGCCCGCCGTCGTCGGCATCGCCGACCTCACCACCCGCAGCGCCGTCCGCCGGGCCCGGTACGCCGAACACGTCGGCGCGGACGTGGTGATGGTGCTGCCGCTGTCCTACTGGAAGCTGGACGAGCGGGAGATCACCCGGCACTACGAGGAGGTCGCCGGCGCGATCGGCATCCCGCTGATGGTCTACAACAACCCGGCCACCGCCGGGGTGGACCTCCCGCCGGAGCTGCTGCACCGACTGGTCGACCGGGTCGAGAACATCACCATGGTCAAGGAGAGCAGCGGCGACATCCAGCGGATGCACCGGCTCGCCCAACTCTCCGACGGCGCACTGCCGTTCTACAACGGCTCCAACCCGCTGGCGCTGGAGGCCTTCGCGGCGGGCGCGGCCGGCTGGTGCACGGCGGCGCCCTGCGTGGTCCCGGAGCTCACCCTGGAGCTGTACCGGGCGGTGCGTTCCGGCGACCTGGACGCGGCCCGCCAGGTGTTCTACCGGCAGCTGCCGGTGCTGCAGTTCCTGCTCGGCGGCGGCCTGCCGACCACCGTCAAGGCGGGCCTGGCCCTGCGCGGCCTGGACGTCGGGGAGCCCCGGCACCCGCTGCTGCCGCTGGACGAGGAGCGGACGAAGCAACTGGCCGGACTGCTCGCCGAGGCGGGCGCGGACCGCTGAGCCGGTGAGCGCGTGCCCCCCGTGACCCGGTGGGCCCGTAACGCCGTGGGCTCGTGACGCCGCGGGCCCGCGACGCCGCAACGCCGCAACGCCGTGACGCCGCGGGCCCGCGACGCTATGGGCCCCGCGGTCCCGTCGTGCGTCAGGGCAGGGTGGGGACCCGCTCCGAGGGGCCGGCCGGGTCGTCGTGGATGACCACGAGGATCTCGGCCGGCTCCGCGCCGGTGCTCCGGCAGCGGTGCGGCAGCGCCGAGTTGAAGTACACGCTGTCCCCGGGGCCGAGCCGCACCGTCCGCTCGGGGAACTCCAGCTCCGCCGTGCCCGCATGGACGAACAGGAACTCCTCGCCCGCGTGGGACTTGTAGGCCGATCCGGTTGCGTCGGTCGGCGGGTACATCACGAACGGCACCATCCGCTTGCCGCTGAGGCCGGTCGCGATGCCCTCGTAGTGCGGGGTGCCGGGGCCGGCCCCGTCGGCGATCGGGGTGCGTTCGCCGGCCCGGACGACGGTGACGAGTTCGGGCTCCACCTCGTCCGAGAACAGCCGGCCGACATCGACGTTGAGGGCGTGGGCGAGCTTGAGCGCGGTCGAGATCGACGGGTCGCTGAGGCCGCGCTCGACCTTGGAGAGGTAGCTCTTGGTGACGCCCACCTGTTCGGCGAGCGCCTCCAGGCTGAGCCGGTTCTGCTTCCGCAGCACCCGCAGTCTGCCGCTCATGCGTCACCCCTCACCCGCGGAATCGTCCGGTCCAGTATCCCACCGCTGATCCGCGGGCCGTCGGCGCGGTCGGTCCGGTGCCGGGTCCGGCGCACCGTCCGGTACCTGCGGCGACTCGGGCCCCTCAGTCGGCGGCGGCCGCGGTGTACACCGTGGCCACGGCGGCCATCGCCAGCCAGCCGAGGACGGGAACGCCCACGGCGATGACGAAGGGCACGGGGCCGGACAGCAGGGCGGAGGCGCCGAAGAACGCGAACACGGCGGTCCAGATCGAAGCCGTGGCCGAGGCGACGGCGGAGGCCGCCACGGCGTTCCGGCGCGGCCGGGCCAGGCCGCAGGCGGTCAGGGCGGATCCCAGGCCGGCCAGCAGGGCCACTCCGAGGAGGGCCAGCCAGGGCCGGCTCCGGTTCTCGGCGCTGTGCCCGTGGTAGGAGACCTCGGCCACCCGGCCCCGCCAGAGCCCCAGTTGCACGTCCGTGCCCACCGTCACGTCGTCGTAGAACGCCTCGCCGACGGCGTACGTGGCGGTGGCCCCGGACTCCCGGGACACCGTCAGCTCCCAGATGGTGGAGTCGTTGCTCTCGCGGGAGTTCTTGGACCGCACCTTCCCGCTCTCGTGGCGCAGGCAGTCCGCGCCGGGTGCGGCGGCCGCCGTGCCGCAGGTCGGTGCGGTGAGGTGGGCGTTCACCTCCTGGTCGGTGTCCACGTACCACCGGAAGCAGAGGGCGGTGACGGCCAGGCCCAGCGCCACGAGCAGGCCGTGGGCCAGCCACCGGCCGACCGGCCCGGTGGCCCACCCGGTTCCGCCGTATCGCCCCTCGTCCTCGATCCGCTTCTTCATCGCACCCCCGTCGATCGTTTTCCCGGTGCACCTCCCCGGTGCCCCGTGCCCCGGGATGATTCCAGCACGGGCGGCCGACGGTCGAGCAACCCCGTTCGGCCGTACCGCAGTTGTGAAGTCCCGGTCCGGTCCGGGGCGGACCGGCCCCGGACCGGGAAGGGGTCAGATCTCGTGCGCGATCGAGGTGCTGATGACGACCACGAACAGCCAGCCGAGGACGGGGACACCCAGGGTGATGATCATGGGCCACTGGGCGGCGAAGAGCATGACGCTGCCGAGGAAGGCGGAGACGGCGATCACGAAGCCGGCCGCCGGTGCCACCGCCGCCGCCCCCAGGCGGGGCCAGGCCAGCCCGTGGACGAGCACGGCCGACGCCGCGCCGATCAGGCCGGCGAGCTTGAGGGCGGCGAGGGCGGGGATGTCGCGCGTCGGGGCGCGGTGCCCGTGCCAGGAGACCTCGACCACGCGGCCGTTCCAGATCGTGAGGTCCACGGTCGTGCCGACGCGGGCGTCGTCGTAGAAGGCCTTGCCGACGGAGAAGGAGCCGTCGGGCGCCGTCTCCCGGGCGACGCTCAGGTGGTAGGAGACGGAGTCGTCGCTGGTGGAGGTGGACCGCGCGGTCACCCTCCCGGTCTCGCGGAGCACGCAGGGCGCGCCCGGTGCGGCGGCGGCCGTGCCGCACTGCGGTGCGGAGCGGTAGGCGTCCACCGCGTGGAAGGTGTCCAGGAACCAGCCGAACCCGGCGACGACGGTGGACAGGCCCGCCACCACGAGCAGGATCCGAGCCAGGACGCGGGCGACGACCTTTCCGGAGACCCGGGGCCGGCGGCCGGGCGGTTTCGCGTCCTCGATCCGCGCGTTCATCGCAACCCCCTCGATCGCGGTCCGGGCACCTCCCCGATGCCCACCGGGGATGATTCCAGGGATCCGGTCCGTGCCGGGAGTGATCAGGCCCACTTGTGACGCAGCTGTGCACCTCGGGCCGGTGGGCGCCCGGTGCGTCAGCCGTTGCGGGCGGCGGCCGTGCTCCCGGCGGTCAGGGCCAGCCAGGCGAGGGCGGGGACGGCCAGGGTGACGGCGAGCGGCAGTTGCGTCGACACGAGGACGAGGTTGCCGAAGAACGACAGGAAGGTGATGAAGGCGGCGATGCCGACGGGCGTCGCCTCCGTGGCGGGACGCGCGCGGGTCAGGCCGTAGGCGGTGAGGGCCGATCCCAGGCCGACCAGGAGGGCGATCTCGGTGGAGGCCAGCCAGGGCGTGCTCGGGTTCCGGGCGCGGTGCCCCCGGTAGGAGACCTCGGCGACCCGGCCCCGGAAGACCGTGACGTCCACGTCCGTGCCGACCTCCACGTCGTCGTAGAAGGCCTTGCCGACGGGGTACTCGTGTTCGCCCGCCGTTTCCCGGGCCACGGTCAGCCAGTGGCCGGGGGCGTCGTTGCTGTTGTCGACGCGACCCGCCGTCACCTTGCCGGTCTCGTGCCGCAGGCAGTCCGCGCCCGGTGCCGCCGCTGCCGTTCCGCACGTCGGGGCGTGCCGGGGGGCGCCCACCCCGTCGTACGCGTCGACGTACCGGGTGAAGCCGAGGACGGTGACGGCCAGCCCCGTGAGGAGGAGCAGGCCCCGCGCCAGCCCGTGGAGGACCGGCGCGCCGACCCGCCGGAGTCGACCGACCGGTTTCGCGTCCTCGATCCGCGCGTTCATCGCAACCCCCTCGATCGCGGCCCGGGCACCTCCCCGGTGCCCAGCAGGAATGATTCCAGGGAGGTGGCCGCCGGTGGGAGCAACTCGGCTTTCTTGTCACCCAGTTGTGGAACTCCGGCCGGGGCCGGGGCCGGGGCTGGGGCCGGGCCGGCGCCGGCGCCGCGGGCGGGGGCCGGGCGTCAGTCGTCCGTGACGGCGATCAGCGTGGTGATGGCGGTCGCGCCCAGCCAGCCGAGGAGGGGGACACCGAGGGAGACGACGAACGGCCCCTGCGACGACAGGACGGCGAAGCCGCCGAGGGCGGACAGGAAGGCGACCCAGCCGGCGCCGGCGAGGATGACGCGCCGGGCGTTCCGGCGCGGCCCGGACGCGCCGCGGACGGTCAGGGCCGAGCCTGCGGCGACCAGGAGCGCGACCTTGACGCTGGTCTGCCAGGGCCGGATCGGGTTCGCCGCGCGGTGCCCCCGGTAGGAGACCTCGGCGACCCGGCCCCGGAAGACCGTCAGGTCCACGTCCGTGCCGATCTCCACGGCCTCGTAGAAGGCCTTGCCGACCTCGTACCTGTCGGTGGGCGCGGACTCGCGCGCGATCCGCAGTTCGCGGGCGTCCTCGTCGAGGGCCCTCGCCGCCGTCACCCTGCCGGTCTCGTGCCGCACGCAGTCCGTGCCCGGTGCGGCGGCCGCCGTGGCGCACACCGGGGCGTGCCGGTAGGCGATCGTCCGGTCGTAGGTGTCGACGAACCAGGCGAAGCCGAGGGCGGTGACGGCCAGCCCCGCCAGGACGAGTACTCCCCGCGCGAGCACGCGGACACCCGCTCCGGTGTCCGGCCGGGATCCGCCGGGTGCCCCCGGGTCCCTCATCCACGTCTCCATCGCAACCCCCACGATCGCGTCCCCGGGCAGCTCCCCGAGGCCCCGCGGGGATGATCCCAGGGCGCGGGCGGGCGGGGGAGGGGCCCGGCCCGCTTGTGACGCGCTTGTGGAAGTTCTGCCGGGTGGACCGGTGGGCCGGCGGGCCGGTGCGGCGACGGGCCGGTCCGCCGGTCAGGGCAGCAGGAGGACGGCGAGTTCGTCGAGCAGTTCGGTGACCCGGCGGGCCTGTTCCGGGTCCGGGACGGCCTTCGCGATGACCGGCTCCGCGGGCCGGGCGACGTGGGTGCGCACGGCGGTGCGGGCGCGCTCGGAGACGGTCAGCAGGGTGCGCCGTCCGTCGGCCGGGTCGGCGGCGGCGTCGAGCAGGCCGGCCTCGCGCAGCCGGGCGACGGAGCCGGAGACGTGGCTCTGGGCGAAGCCGGTGCGGACCCGGATCTCCTGGACGGAGGTGGCGGGGTGGCGGTACACGTCGGCGATCACGGCGATCTCCGCGGCGGTGAGGTGCGCGGACGCCGGGTCGGTGATCATCGCGCGGCCGAGTTCGGTCAAGCGCTTGCCGAGTCTGAGGAGTTGCACGCCGTCCATGGCGGCAGAATACATCTTCACCGATGCATCGGTAGCGATGTAGATTGCGGACATGACGACCACCGAACCGCTCAGCCCGGTGTCCCGCACCGCCCTGTCCGTCGCCCTGGTCCGGGCCTACGAGAGCTCCCGCCCCGACCCGCTCTTCGTCGACCCGTACGCCGCCGCCTTCGTCACGGCCGCAGAGGTCCCGCTGCCCGCCACCGGCCCGGCCGGCGGCTTCGCCAAGGCCCTGGCCGCACAGGGCGTCCTGCGTACCCGCTTCTACGACGACCGCCTCCTCGCCGCCGGGGCCGACCAGGTCGTGCTGCTCGCGGCGGGCCTCGACACCCGCGCCTACCGGCTGGACTGGCCCGCCGGCACCCGGGTGTTCGAGCTCGACCTGGGCCCGGTCCTGGACTTCAAGGAGCAGGTCCTCGGCGGACTCGGCGCCGTGCCGAGGAGCGGCCGCACCACCCTGCCCGCCGACCTGCTGGACCGGGACTGGCCCGCCCGCCTGGTCGCGGCCGGCTTCGACCCGTCGCGCCGCTCGGCCTGGCTGGCCGAGGGCCTGCTGGTCTACCTCACGCCCGAGGAGGCCGCCGGACTGCTCACGGCCGTCGCCGCTCTGGCCGCCCCCGGCAGCCGGCTGCTGCTGGAGAAGGGCCGGGACGTCGGCACCACCCCGCACGACCCGGCGGTCGCCCACATCACCGACCTGTGGCGCGGCGGGCTCGGCCCCGACACCCACGAGTGGCTCGACCGGCACGGCTGGAGCACCGGGATCACCCTCCTGGAGCGCCTGGCGGAGACGTACGGCCGGCCGCTGTCGCGCTCCTCCGTCGCGGGGTTCATCGAGGCCGTCCGGCAGCCGGAGGACTGAGCACTCCCGTCGGGCCCGCCCGTCGCTCCCCGTTCCCTGCCCGCCACTCCGGCCCCACCCGCCGGCCCAACCCGCCGGTTCCCGCCCGCCGGTCCCCGACCGCCGCAGGGCCGGGGCCGGCGGTCCCGGCCGGCGCGGCGTCATGTCCATGCGCTGGTCGATCACCCAGTCCGGCCGCCCCGGGATGGTGCGGGCGACCACTCGTTCCGCCCGGTGGCGCGTTGCTTCAATCGCCGTGTCGGTCAATCGAGCAGTCGAGGACGGTGGCGGAACGTGGACCTGAACACGGTGGTGGAACTGCGCGACGCGCGGCAGCGCGGGACCTGGCGCCCGGGGGACGCGTGGCTCGGCGGCGGGACGTACCTCTTCTCCGAGCCGCAGCCGCACATCCGCCGGCTGATCGACCTGAGCCGGATGGGCTGGGAGCCGGTGCGGCTGACGCCCACCGGCGACCTGGAGATCGCGGCGACCTGCACGATCGCCCAGCTGTCGCGCTTCGCCCTGACCCTGGACCGGCCCGCCGCCCCGCTCGTCGAACAGTGCTGCCGCGCCTTTCTCGCTTCCTGGAAGGTGTGGCACATGGCCACCGTCGGCGGCAACCTGTGCAACGGGCTGCCGGCCGGGCCGATGATCTCGCTGACCGCCGCGCTGGACGGGGTCTGCACCCTGCTCTCCCAGGACGGCGCCGTGCGCCAGCTGCCGGTGGAGGACTTCGTCGTCGGCGCCGGGGTGAAGGACCTGCGCCCGGGTGAACTGCTCCGCTCGGTCGTCCTGCCCGCCCGGGCGCTGGAGCGGCGGACCGCCTTCCGACAGGCCTCCCTCCACGGGCTCGGCCGTTCGGCCGCGCTGCTCATCGGCACGCTCGACCCGTTCGACGGCGAGCGGGTGCTGACCGTGACCGCCTCGACGGTGCGCCCGGTCCGGCTGCGCTTCCCGTTGCCGCCCAACGCGGCGGCGGTGCGCGAGGCGATCGGGTTCGGGATCGAGCCGCAGGAGTACTACGCCGACATCCACGGGCATCCGGCCTGGCGGCGGCACATGACCTTCCGCCTGGCGGAGGAGATCCGCGGCGAACTCGCCGGTGCGCGCCACGAGAACGGGGAGGACGGCCGATGAGCTTCTCGGTCCGGGTCAACGGCGAGGACTTCGACGCGGAGCCGCGCGCCGGCCAGTGCCTGCGCACCTACCTGCGCGAGCGCGGCTGGTTCGGGGTGAAGAAGGGCTGCGACGCGGGCGACTGCGGCGCCTGCACCGTGCAGGTCGACGGCGAGCCGGTGCACAGCTGCCTCTACCCGGCGCTGCGCGCGGAGGGCCGCGCCGTCACCACCGTGGAGGGCCTGGCGAAGGACGGCGAGCTCCACCCGATGCAGCAGCGGTTCCTGGACGCCCAGGGCTTCCAGTGCGGGTTCTGCACGGCCGGCATGCTGATGACCACCTCCGCCGCCGGCTTCGGCGAGGACGAACGCGCGGACCTGCCGCGGGCGTTGAAGGGCAACCTGTGCCGCTGCACCGGCTACCGGGCGATCGAGGACGCGATCCGGGGCGTCAAGCACACCGAGTCGCCCTGCGCCGGGCAGGCCGTGGGCCGCAGCCTCGGCGCCCCGGCCGGTCCCCAGGTGGTCACCGGCACCGCCCGCTACACCTTCGACCTCGCGGTCGAGGGCCTGCTGCACATGAAGCTGCTGCGGTCCCCGCACCCGCACGCCCGGATCGTCTCGATCGACACCTCGGCGGCCCTGCGGGTGCCCGGCGTGGTCGCCGTGTTCACCCACGAGGACGCGCCCGACCGGCTCTACTCCTCGGCCCGGCACGAGCACCCCACCGAGGACCCGGACGACACCCGCGTGCTGGACGACGTGGTGCGCTTCGTCGGCCAGCGGGTCGCCGCGGTGGTGGCGGAGAGCGAGGGCGCGGCCGAGGAGGGCTGCCGGAGGATCGTCGTCGGGTACGAGCAACTCCCGTACGTCATCGACCCGGAGGAAGCGATGGCGCCGGGCGCCCCGGTGATCCATCCGAAGGGCCCGGAGTCCCGGATCGCCCGTGCCGGGAACAACGTCTGCGGCGAGGCACACGGTGAACTCGGCGACGTCGAACGGGGATTCGCCGAGGCGGACGTGGTCTACGAGGAGACCTTCCGGACCCAGCGGGTGCAGCACGCCAGTCTGGAGACCCACGGCTGCGTCGTGTACTTCGAGGAGTCCGAGAAGACCGGGGAGGAGCGGATCGTGGTCCGGTCCTCCACCCAGGTGCCCTTCCTCACCCGCCGGGCGCTGTGCGACCTGTACGACCTGCCGATGGAGCAGGTCCGGGTGGTGGCCGGCCGGGTCGGCGGCGGCTTCGGCGGCAAGCAGGAGATGCTCACCGAGGACATCGCGGTGCTCGCGGCGATGCGGCTGCACCGGCCGGTGAAGCTGGAGTTCACCCGCGCCGAGCAGTTCCACGGCGCCACCACCCGGCACCCGTTCACGATCACCGTCAAGCTGGGCGCCAAGCGCGACGGCACCCTGACCGCCGTCCGGTTCAGGGTGGTCGCCAACACCGGCGCGTACGGCAACCACGGCCCGGCCGTGATGTTCCACAGCGTCGGCGAGTCGATGGGCGTCTACCGCGCGCCGCACAAGAAGGTCGACGCGTACTCCGTCTACACCAACGCCGTGCCGGCCGGGGCCTTCCGCGGCTACGGCCTCGGCCAGGTCACCTTCGCCCTGGAGTCGGCGATGGACGAGCTGGCCCGGCGGCTGGACGTCGACCCGCTGGTGCTGCGCGAGCGGAACGTCATCGGCCCGGGCGAGCACATGGCGGGCCCGCTCGGCGAGGAGGAGGACCTGCACATCGCCAGCTACGGCCTCGACCAGTGCCTCGGCGTCGTCCGGACCGCCCTCGCGAACGACACCAGCGCCGAACTCGCCCCCGAGGGCTGGCTGGTGGGCCAGGGCTTCGCGATGGCGGCGATCGCCTGCGGCCCGCCCGGCGGCCACATCGCCGACGCCACGGTGAAGCTCCTGGAGGACGGCACGTACGACCTCGCCGTGGGCACCGCGGAGTTCGGCAACGGCACCACCACCGTGCACAAGCAGATCACCGCCGGGGCTCTCGGCACCACCGTGGACCGGATCGCGATCCGGCAGTCCGACACCGACGTCGTCCGGCACGACACCGGAGCCTTCGGCTCGGCCGGCACCGTCGTCGCGGGCAAGGCCGTGATGCGGGCCGCCGACGCGCTCGCCGAACGGCTCCTCACCTTCACCGCGGAGTACGCCCGCACCCCGCGCAGCCTGCTGCGCCTCACCGCGGACGCGGTGGAGTGCGACGGGCGCACGGTCCCGCTGAAGGAGGTCTTCGAGGCCGCCCGCGGCAGGGGCGTCGAACTGAGCGCGGACGGCCACTTCGGCGGCTCGCCGCGCTCGGTCGCCTTCAACTCCCAGTGGTTCCGGATCGCGGTGGACCCGGACACCGGCGAGATCCGGATCCTGCGCAGCGTCCACGGCGCCGACGCCGGCAAGGTGATGAACCCGCTGCAGTGCCGCGGCCAGGTCGAGGGCGGCGTCGCCCAGGCCCTGGGCGCCACGCTGTTCGAACAGGTCCTGGTCGACGGCCGGGGCGAAGTCACCACGGCCGCGTTCCGCCGCTACCGGCTGCCCGCGTTCGCGGACGTGCCGCGCACCGAGGTGCACTTCTCGGAGACCTCGGACGCGATCGGGCCGCTGGGCGCCAAGTCGATGTCGGAGAGCCCGTTCAACCCGGTGCCGCCCGCCTTCGCCAACGCCCTGCGGGACGCCACCGGCATCCGCTTCACCGAGGCGCCGTTCCTGCGGGACAAGGTCTGGCGGGCCCTCGACCGGCACCGCCGGAGGCCCGCGACGCCGTGACCGGGCGGCGGTCCACTGTCGGGAGCACCGGACCGGGGCCCGGCCGGCGGCCCCGCCGTCAGGCGATCCCACAAGAGGGGAACCGCACCTTCCTCCTTGTGTCTACGATGCCTGACACGCGTCAGCCATCGCATGTGCGAGGCCACCGTTCGCGCATGGCGCACAAGGAGCACAACATGATCGTCGGAGACCTCCTGGAGCTGGACGACCTCCACATCGAGGTCGCCTGGGCGAGCCCCCACCTGCTCGACCGCGAGGTGACCGGCGTGACCTCCACCGACCTGCAGGACCCGGCACGCTACCTGCAGCGCGGCGAACTGGTCCTCTCCGGGCTGGTCTGGTGGCGGCCGGACGGGGGCCAGGCGGCGATGCGCTTCGCCAACTCCCTGCGCACCGCCGAGGTCGCGGCGCTCCTCGCCGGCGAGGGCACCCACGGCACCGTCCCGCCGGAGCTGGTCGAGGCCTGCCGCCGGCACGGCGTCCCCCTGCTGTCGGTGCCGGCCGGCACCAGCTTCCGCTCCGTCACCGACCGCGTCTACCTGCGGTTGTGGGGCGACCTCCAGGCGCACGCCGAAGGGCAGGCGGCCCTCCCGGCCGCCGTCCGGCGGACCCTGACCCAGCTGCTGCGCGCGCAGGCCTCCCTGGACGACCTCCTGGAGCGGGCCGTGGCCGACCTCGGACTGCCGGAGTGCTCCCTGACCACGGGCTCCGGCCGGGTACTGGCCTCCTCGGAGTCCGCGCCGGCATCCGGATCCGGGTCCGCCCCGGTGCCCGCCCCCGCGTCCGCCCCGGCGCCGTTCCCGGCGCGCACCGCGGCGCCCGCCTTCCCGGTCGGCCCGCCCGGCGACTCGCCCTTCGACGGCTGGCTGCTACGGCCGCACGGCCAACCGGGCCCCACCGCCACCGCCATGCTGCACGGCCTCGCCGAACTGCTCACCCCGCTCGCCACCCGCGACCGGGCGACCGCCACCGCCCAGCGGCAGACCGGCACCCGGCTGGTCGAACTGCTCGACTCCGGCGCCGACGCCGAAGCGGAGGCCGAACGCGCACTCGCCCTCTCCGGCCTGCCCCCGCAGCGGCAGCTGACCGCGGTCGCCGCCCGGATCGACGGCGTCCCCGCGACCTGGACGGCCGCGGCCCTCGCCGAGGCCCTCCACGACCTGCCGACGAGCCACCAAGAGGCGCCCGTCCCCTTCGTCGCCGCCCCCGACGGCCACGGCGGCGCGGCAGCCCTCTCCCCGGCCCCGGAGGACCTGGTCGCGCAGACCCTGCAGCGCGCCCTCCCACGCCTGGAAGCCGGACTGCCCGGCGGGCGGCGGCTGCGCGTGGGCATCGGCTGCACCGTCGAACCGGCCGCCGACGCGCTCCGGGCCGCACTCGTCCGGGCCCGCTTCGCGATCGACGTCGAACCGCCCGGGGCCGTCGGCCGCTGCTCGCGGATCACCACCCTCGCAACGCTGCTCCGGGGCGTCCCCGCCGAGATCACCACGGAGTTCCGCCGCCGGGTCCTCGCGCCGCTGATCGAGCACGACCGGGCCAACACCGTCTCCCTGCTGGACACCCTGGACGCCTTCCTCCGGCACAGCGCCTCCTGGTCCAGGACGGCCGAGGCGCTGCACCTGCACGTCAACACGGTGCACTACCGGATCAAACGGATCGAGGAACTCACCGGCCGCAGCCTGCTGAAGCTGGAGGACCGGCTCGACCTGTGGGCGGCGCTGCGCTGCGCGCCCGCCTGAAGCGACCGCGACGCGGCCGGGCGGCACGGGGGCGAAGAAGTCTCCCTCCGGTGGCTCCGGGCGGCCCGCGACCCTCGCCGTGCGCCTCCGGCCGGTGCCTGGTGAGGACGTGCGCGCGGTCGTAGCGGACGCCCGGCAGGCCCGGGTTGCGGCGCAGACCTCCTGCAGCGGGCCGCCGTGGCCGCCATCCGACGTCCACCACCGGGCCGGTCGGCGGGAGTTCGCAGGCGGCGACGAGCGCGGTCTCCGGCCGGTGCTCGTCGGCGCGGTCCTGGCGCATGCCGCCCTTCTCCACGCCGGGTGTCCGTCGGGGGAGGCTGCCCACGGGTGCCGGGGCCGAAGCATGCCGTCACCCGGCCGTGCGGTCCGGATTCGCTTCGGCGTCAACATACTTGACGTTCCATCAGTCTTTCGGGGGTGCCGGCGGCCAGCTGCCCGCGGCCAGGACGCCGGTGGCGTAGGCGTGGGCGACCAGGGCGGTGCGGTTGGGCACCCGCCAGCGCCGGGAGAGCCGGGCGAGGTGGTAGTTGACGCCGTCCGGGGTGATCCCGATCTCCCGGGCGATCTGCGCCGTGGTGGCGCCCCGGGCCGCGGCGGCGAGGATCCGGACCTCGACCGGGCTGACCTCGGTGCGCGGGCCGGGCTCCGGCACCTCCCGGAGGGCCTCGACGGTGCGCAGCGAGAGCAGCAGGTTCGGGGTCTGCTCCGGGGTGTCGCTGACCAGGTCGACGGTCATCTCGCCGTGCCGTTCGCGGCCGTCGACGGGCGTCCAGGAGACCCGGGCCGGGTACTGCGAGCGGCGGTGCATCCGGACCGCCTCGGCGAGCGCCTGCAGGGTGTCGCTGTCCCGCAGGGTGAAGAACTCCAGGATCTTCCGGTTGCGCAGTTGACCCGGCAGCAGCCCGAACTCGGCCGCCATCGCGCGGTTGACGATCAGGGTCCGGCCGCCGAACTCGACCACCGCGATCGGCAACGGCACGTGGTCCAGCAGACGCAGTGCCCGGTTGCGCCAGATCACCGCCGCGTCCTGCCGGCTCCCCGGCGCCGGGCCGCAGCCCTCGGTCGGTCGCACGTCCATTCGTCCCTCCCCGTGGCATCCGCACGCGTGAGGCAGTGCTGACGGTTCGTCGGCAAGTCCGCGGATGTCCCGGGTACTACACAATCATGTAGTGATCACGGTGGGCTCGCCCTCCCGGTGGCCGCAGAGTGGGGGGAGCCGAACTTTTCCGCTGCGGGAGGGACCACCATGACCGACACCGTGACCGACCCGAAGGCCGATGCCGGGACCGGGGGAGCGGCCGCGACCGTGCCCCTGATCGACATCTCCTCGGCGCCGCCGCTCGCCGCCCCGATGCTGCGGACCATGGAACTGGCCAGATCGTACGGCCCGGCCTTCGTCCAGCGGCTGCACGGCCGGGACACGCTGATCGTCACCGGCCTGGAGCTGGTCGAGGAGCTGGCCGACGAGACCCGGTTCACCAAGTCGATCGGCCCCGGCCTGGAGAACGTCCGTCGGTTCACCGGCGACGGCCTGTTCACCGCGTACAACGAGGAGCCCAACTGGGCCCGGGCGCACGACATCCTGATGCCCGCGTTCGCGCTCGGCTCGATGCGCACCTACCACCCGGTGATGCTGAAGGTCGCCCGCCGGCTGGTGGACTCCTGGGACCGCCGTGAGCGCGCCGGGCTGCCGGTGGACGTGCCCGGCGACATGACCCGGATGACCCTGGACACCATCGGGCTGGCCGGGTTCGGCTTCGACTTCGGCTCCTTCGAGCGGGACGAGCCGCACCCGTTCGTGGACGCCATGGTGCGCTGCCTGGAATGGGCGATGATCAAGTTCACCCGCGACCCGGACCTCGACCACACCGAGCGCGACGCCGCCTTCCAGGCCGACGCCGACTACCTGGCCGCCGTGGTCGACGAGGTGATCGCCGCCCGCGCGGGCGAGGACGACCGGGGCCCGGCCGAGGACCTGCTCGGTCTGATGCTCGGCGCGGTGCGCCCCTCCGACGGCTCCCGGCTGGACGCCGAGAACATCCGCAACCAGGTGATCACCTTCCTGATCGCCGGCCACGAGACCACCTCGGGCGCGCTGTCCTTCGCGCTGTACTACCTGGTCAAGAACCCGGCCGTACTGCGCGAGGTGCAGCGGGAGGTGGACGCGCTCTGGGGCGACCAGGCCGACCCGGAGCCCTCGTACGAGGACGTCGGGCGGCTGAAGTACACCCGGCAGGTGCTCAACGAGGCGCTGCGGCTGTGGCCCACCGCCCCCGCCTTCAGCCGCGAGGCCCGCGAGGACACCCTCCTCGGCGGGCGGATCCCGCTGCGCGCCGGGGAGACGGTCTTCGTGTCGACCCCGATGCTGCACCGCGACGCCTGCTGGGGCGACAACCCGGAGCTGTTCGACCCGGCCCGGTTCGACGCGGAACCGGAGGAGGCACGCTCCCCGCACGCCTTCAAGCCCTTCGGCACCGGCGAACGCGCCTGCATCGGGCGGCAGTTCGCGCTGCACGAGGCCGCCATGCTGCTCGGCATGCTGGTCCACCGCTACCGGCTGATCGACCACGCCGACTACCGGCTGACCATCAAGCAGACGCTCACCATCAAGCCCGACGACTTCACCCTCGGACTGGCCCGGCGCACGCCCGCCCCGACGGCGGCCGAGCCGGCGACCGGCCCGGCGGTGCGGGCCGGGTCCGCCGCCGAGCGCCCCGGCCGGGTCCGCCAGGGCACCGGCCTGCTGTTCCTGCACGGCTCCAACTACGGTGCCTGCCGCGAGTTCAGCCGGCAGCTCGCCGAGGCCGCCACCGACCTCGGCTGCGACACCGACCTCGCCCCACTGGACGCCTACGCGGACGGCCTGCCCACCGACCGGCCCGTGGTGATCACCGCCGCCTCCTACAACGGACAACCGACCGACGACGCCGCCAAGTTCGTCCGCCGGCTCCAGGAGGCACCCGACGGCGCGGCGGCCGGGGTGACCTACGCCGTACTCGGCATCGGCGACCGCACCTACGCCGCCACCTACCAGCGCGTCCCCGCCCTGATCGACGACCGGCTCGCCGCCCTCGGCGGCACCCGGCTGTTCCCCCGCGCCGAGGCCGACGCCTCCGGCGACCTCGCCGGCACCGTACGGCAGTTCACCGAGGCGCTGCGGGCCGTCCTGCTGGAGCACCACGGGGACGCCGACGCCGCCCCTGCCGCCCCCGCCGCCCAGCCGGAGCCGGAGGCCGCGTACACGGTGACCGAGGTGACCGGCGGCCCGCTGGCCGCCCTGGCCGCCCGACACGACATGGCCGAGCTGACCGTCACCGCCGTCGACAGCCTGACCGACCCGGACCACCCGCGGGTCAAGCGCCTGGTCCGCCTCGCCCTGCCCGAGGGCGTCGACTACCGCACCGCCGACCACCTCACCGTGCTGCCGGCCAACGACCCGGCCCTGGTCGAGCGCGCCGCCGCCCTGATCGGCGCCGACCCGGCAACCGTGCTCGACATCGTGTCCCACCGGCGCACCGGCCCCGCCGTCGACCGCCCGCTGACCGTGCGCGAACTCCTCACCCACCACGTCGAGTTGCAGGACCGCCCGACCCCCGCGCAGCGCGCCGCACTCGCCGACCACAACCCCTGCCCGCCCGAGCAGGCCGCCCTGCGGGCACTGCCCGACAACGACCCGCGCACCCTGCTGGACCTGATCGAGGACCACCCGGCCCTGCGCGGCAACCTGACCTGGCCGGTGCTGCTGGAACTGCTGCCGCCGATCCGGCCCCGGCACTACTCGATCTCCTCCTCCCCGCAGTGGGACCCCACCGAGGTGGACCTGATGGTCTCGGTCCTCAACGCCCCCGCCCGCTCCGGGCGGGGCACCTACCACGGCACCGGCTCCGGCCACCTCGCCCGCATCACCGAGGGCGACACCGTGCTGGCCCGGATCCGGCCCTGCCGGCAGGCGTTCCGCATCGACCACCACACCCCGGTGATCATGATCGCGGCCGGCACCGGCCTCGCCCCCTTCCGCGGCGCCGTCGCCGACCGCCGCGCCCTGCGCCACGACGGGGCCGAACTCGCCCCCGCCCTGCTCTACTTCGGCTGCGACGCGCCGGACGCCGACTACCTGCACCGGCTGGAGCTGGAGACGGCCGAGCGGGAAGGCGCGGTCTCGATGCGGCCCGCGTTCAGCGAACGACCGCAGGACGGGCAGCGCTTCGTCCAGGACCGCATCGCCGCCGAGGCCGCCGAGGTCTGGGCGCTGCTCGAAACCGGCGCCGAGGTGTACGTGTGCGGCGACGGCGCCCGGATGGCCCCGGGCGTGCGGGCCGCCTTCCGCGACCTGTACCGGGAACGGACACCGCAGGCCGACGAACAGCAGGCACAGGCCTGGCTGCAGGAGCTGATCGAAGCCGGCCGCTACGTCGAGGACGTCTACGCGGGCTGACACCCGGCCACGGGACCGCGCCCACCTGACCGGTCGGCACCCGTCCGTCCGGTCAGGTGGGCCCGAGTGCGCAAAGTGCCGTGTCGTGTGCCATCGAACGGCCGGAATGATCACGTGGCCGACCGTGTGCGGGCCCGGGATCCCCCTGGTCGCGGCCGCTTCGTGTCCGCCTCGGCCGCCGATCATCTCCACGACAGTCGACTACCATCCGATCAAAGGTTCGTCAGATGAAGGTGGGCCTGGTGATGATCCAGGCGCGAAGTATCCGGGGGGAAAGAAAGACATGGCCGATCCTGACGCAAGCTTGCAATTCAAGGTCAATCCGGGCGAACTGGACGGCTGCGGGCAGAGCGCGCAGCACATCGGGAGTCTGATACCGGGTGAGACGTCGAAGCTCGCGGAGCCGTGCAACCAGGCCGCCGGCACCTTGCAGAGCTGGCTGACGGCCGCGGCGATACGACGGTCGTCCCGGGCCCGTGAAGCCTTCGAGTGCGAAGGCGGCCGAGTAACCCGATGGACATCAAAACCCTCTACGACGCGAACATCATCAACATCACCATCGCGAAGAACGCCTTCGACGCGCTGTACTCGGCGTTCGGACAGCACATCGAGTCCTGGCAGCACGAGGTCGCCGACCGGCTCGCCAACTCGCACTGGACCGGCACCGCGTCCGACCACGCCCAGGCCCGCATCCGGTTCCTGGGCACCGAACTCCAGTCCGCGCACAGCGAGCTCGACTTCATCGGCAAGGCGCTCGCCAAGGCCGCCGAGCAGTTCGCGCTGGCCCAGTCCCACCTGGTCTACGCCCTCGACGACGCCAAGACCGCCAAGCTCACCGTCGCCCCCGACGGCACCATCACCTGGGACGAGGACCCCGCATCCGCGAACTACGCGGGCGCCGGCGCTGAGACGACGGCCATCGCCATCAGCAACCGCATCACCGCCGCACTCAACGAGGCCGATCACGCGGACCAGGAACTCAGCGCCCGGCTGAACCACTTCGCGACCAACGCGAGCAACGGCACCGGCCTCGACGCCGCCACCGCCGCCGCGGACCAGGCCGCCCAGACCGGACGCGAGCAGATACCCCCCGCCGGCACCGACCCGACCAGCGTCAAGAAGTGGTGGGACGGCCTCACCGACACCGAACAGCAGAAGTTCATCCACGACCACCCCGACCAGATCGGCAACCTCGACGGCGTCCCCTCGGCCGTCCGCGACCAGGCCAACCGGGTCAACCTGAGGAACCTGAGGAACCTGATCAAGGACCGCGTCTCGGGAGTGGAGGGTTGCGCCGAGGTCCAGGCTTCCCTGCTCAATGTCGCCGACATCAGCGATGACAAGGGGCACGGCGGGTTCGGCCAGGGACCGCTGGACTACGCCGCCCCGTGCGCGACGGTCGACGACCCCTACTGGTCACACTGACACCGCAAGCCCGCCCGGCCAGACCCAGTCAGGCCGGGCGGGCACCGACCAACGCTGGCATCCCCATCGCTGTCGCCGCCACACGGCAGCGGGCCGCCGCCGGCGACCGGGCCGCTCACGCCGCCGGCGTCGGCAACCGCACTCGAAAGGCTCTCGCTCCGTGACCTTCCAGGACCGTCTCCGGACCCTTGCCACCGGAGCGCTCGGCTCGGTCCCGGCCGGCGAGGCAGCGGACGTCTACGTCATCTCGTTCTTCATCGACAACGAGCGGGACGACCCACGACAGCCCACCCTGACCATCGGGTACAACACCGAAGCCCAGTTCCGACGCACCGTCGCGGACGCCTCCGACGAGGCGGAAGCCCGCTGGAACTACGCCTTCTGGCTCCAGAACGAGCTCACCGTCATCGGCGACCTCACCCGGGACCCCGACGGCGCCGCGGCACGCCACCGGTGGATCAGCGAACTCGGGCTCTGGTACGACGAGCCCACTCGCCCGGAAGACCTGATCGCAACCGTCGGGCCGACCGCCGCGCTGATCGAGGCCAACTTCAACCAGGCATGCGTCCGGCTCGCTCGCGGCCTCCACGACGACGGCGTCATCGAGAGCGTGATCGGCAAGCCGGTGCCCGTGGTCCTCCACGAGCTGGAGTACTACGAGGGGATCGCTCGCCGGACCGAGGCGGCCAACCCGCCCGGACTCGCCGACGAGTTCACGGCGTGGGTCCGCACCGGCTGAGGTATTCGGGATGCCCGTACGGACGTGTCACCGACGAGCCGGCGCCGTGTCCCGCAGCCGATCCGTACGCTCACGGCGTCACGGAGAGGAAGCATCGGGATCGGCCGTGCCGGGATCGTCGCACGAGACACGATCACATCGAACCGGATTCCGCGGCACCCGCTCGGGGACTCCGGTGACGACACGTCGAGGTCGCGGTACTCGGTGCCTTCAGCGGATGGCTCAGCGGAGTCCGACTGCGGCCGCGGTGGTCACGGGTACGGCTGCCGGTCGTCGCGGCGGACCGTGGAGTTGCCCGCGAGTCGCCAGAACCGCCGACGTCCGGTCAGGATCCAGGTCTCGGGAGCGTGCTGAACGGAGTCGATCCACGCGGCCAGTTCGGGAAGGGCGTCCTGCCGAAGGGCGAGCCGGGCGTCGGCCCGGCCGATGGCCGGGAGCGGGGCGACGCCGACGGCCACGATGCGCCTCGGGCTGGGGCGGCCGGCGTAGCCGTAGTTGGAGAAGCGCGGTGGGTTCCACGTGGCTTGCAGCAGAATCCCGCCGCTCAACGGGTGGTCGTAGAAGTCCACTGTGTAGCCACCCGTTTCTTCCACGCCCAGGACGGCACGGATGTCCGCCGGCGTGAGCGGCCACGACAGACCACGCGGCAGGTGACGGTTTCTGGCTGGCACGGCCCCGATGATGGCACACGCCCCGAGGGAATCGCACGCGCTTTCCGAGCGGGCGGGCACCACCACTCGGACGTGCTGTCTCCCGGAATGCGTCCGTGAGTACGTGCCGACGGCACGGCCGTCATGTCGACGGACGCCGAGGGAGCCGGGCGGGAGCCTGACGCCCCCCGGGCGCCACCGGCGCGGCCGCGGACCCGGCGGCAGCGCAGCGCTCCGCCGTGGTGCGCGCACTGGAGGGCGTCGCCCAGCCGTTGCGGACGACGGAACCCGGCGGCCGCACCGCCGACCTGCGCGCCATGGGCTCGATGATCGGCGACGCCAAGGTGGTCGGCCTCGGCGAGGCCACCCACGGCTCGCACGAGTTCTTCGCGATGAAGCAGCGGGTGTTCCGCTACCTCGTCGAGGAGAAGGGCTTCACCACCTTCGCCCTGGAGACGAGCTGGAGCAGCGGCCTGCAGATCGACGAGTACGTCCAGGGCGGCCCGGGCGACGCTCGGCACATCGTCAAGGACGCCCTGGGCGGCAGTCCGTGGGACCGCGAGGAGTTCGCCGACCTGATCGCCTGGATGCGGGACCACAACCGGAGCCACCCGCAGGACCCGGTCCACTTCGTGGGCGACGACCTCGGCCTGCCGAGGCTCGGCGACGGGATCTTCGAGCGGGTCACCTCCTACGTGCGCGGGGCCCGCCCCGACGTCCTCCCGCAACTCGACGGCCTCTACGCGGGCCTGCGACCGTTCGACGACGCCTTCGCCTACCTGCGGAAGCCGCTCGCCGAGCGCCGCGACAACGCCGCCAAGGCGCAGCAGGCGCTCGACCTGGTCACCGCGAGCGGTGTCGGCGCCTCCGGCGGTGACGCCCACGCGTGGGCGGTGCAGCACGCCCGGAACATCGCCGAGACCTTCGCCTTCGCCACCCTGGACATCACCGACCCGGCCTCCGTCTCCGCCGCGGAGCAGCTGCGTGACCGGGCGATGGCGGACAACACCGCGTGGTGGCAGCGCCGCACCGGCGGCAAGGTGCTGCTGTCGGCGCACAACGGGCACGCCGGCTACCTGGCCACCGACACCTTCCTGTACCCCAAGCCGCAGGGTTCCCGGCTGCGCGACACCTATGGTCGCGACTACGTGGCCATCGGTTTCACCTTCGACAGCGGTTCCTTCCTCACCAACGACGCGGTCCTGACGGACAACTGGAAGACGGTCACCGTCCCGGCGGCCACGGCGGACATGAACGAGCACACCCTCGACCAGGTCCGCTACCGGGACTACTACGTCGACCTGCGCACCGCGCCCCGGGCGGCCCGCGACTGGCTGGACGTCTCCCGCCCCACCTACGACGCGGGTTCGGTCTACGTCAGCGATCCGATGCCGCAGCTCGCGATCGGACGGGCCTACGACGTCCTCATCCACCTGAACCAGGTCACCCAGGCACGCACGTTCTGATCGCGCGGCGCACGTGTGAGGCACCGGCCCGATGCTGTCGGGGCGGGCAGCCGTCGAGATCGAGCGCGGGGCGGCGGAACGGGCAGCGCCGGTCGGCGAGTTCGGCCGGCGCTCGGCCGACGCTCGGCGGGCGCTCGGCCGGGCCGCCCCAACCGGTGTCGCGCGGGGGCTCTTATAAAAAAATCAGAGCCACCGATCCCC
>NZ_JBHWBZ010000074.1:34128-37925 GCF_042735475.1 Kitasatospora sp. NPDC059577
GGCGCTCGTGAGCTTATTCTGCGCCCGGGCGCGGGCGGCGGGCCGGCCGCCCCGCGGCGCGGGGGCGGGGGCCCGGCGCGCCCCCCCCCCCCCCCCCCCCGGCCGGGGCTGGCTACTCCGTGCCGTCGCCCCGACGGGTCGGCCTCACCTCAGGTGCCGGTCGAAGAAGCGGCCGCCGTCCTCCACCTCGAACCACGGGGTGCCGGTGTGGCCGCCCAGGTTGGCGTGCAGCGTCTTCTCCTTGCTGCCGAAGGCGTCGAACAGGTCCAGGGCCCGCTGCCGGGGATTGCCCTCGTCGTCCCACTGCAGCAGGAACAGCAGCGGTACGGTGATCTGGCGGGCCTCCTCGCGCTGGGCGCGAGGCACGTAGCCCCCGGCGAAGAATCCGGCGGCGGCGATGCGCGGCTCGGCCACCGCCAGTCGGATGCCGACGGCCGTCCATCCCGAGTACCCGACCGGGCCGCCGATCTCCGGCAGCGCCAGCAGGGCGTCCAAGACGGTCCGCCATTCCGGGACCGCGTTCTCGACGAGCGGGCCGACGAAGGACTCGAAGATCTCGTCGACCGGTTCGCCGGCCCGCATCGCCTGCCGCAGGTCGGCGCGGGCCTGATCGTCGGCGGCGGAACGGGGGCGTTCACCGCAGCCGGGGGCGTCGATGGCGGCCACCGCGTAGCCCTGCGCCGCGCAGTGCCGGGCCCGGGCAACCAGCCGGGCTTCGCCCCTGGGCAGGCCGTTGTTGTGGGCCATCAGGATCAGCGGGGCCGGTGCTGCGGATCCGGGCGTCCACAGGGTGCCGGGAATCTCGCCGAGGATGAACTCGCGTTCGAGGACGCCGCCGTCGAGACGCTGTTCGGAAATGAATCGCATGGTCGTGCCTTTCGGGAGAACACTTGAACGGTGCTCCCGGACGACCTACCGCCCGACCGTGACCCCACAGGAGAGCACCCACGTCGAAACTGCGTTCACGGGTACCACCTCCTCGGTCTGTCACACGGCCACCCGAAAGGTAGCAGCGGCCGCCGCGGTCCACCAAACGAATTTCCCGCGCGGGCCGGCACCGTGGCAGCCGCCCCGGCCGCCGGCTCGCCCAACGCCTCGCCCACCGCCTCGGCTACCGGTTGCGTGAGGCACGGCTATCCGATGCTGCGGCCGGTACCGTCCCCGTCCGGACCGGGGGTGTCCCGTCCCAGACCGCGACGGATCGCGATCTCCACGGCCGAGTACGCGCCGTCGGCACGCTCCGGTTCGTACGGCGCGGCCGGCATCAGCGGCGGCTGGGCCATGAAGCGGGGCCGCGCCCCGTGGTGCGGCTGCGCCGCGTGCACCAGGAAGGGGTGGCACAGGTAGACGTCCCCCGGGGCCCCGGTGGCGTGGGCGAGCGGCCGGTGATCGCTCGCCGCCACCAGCTCGGGGGCGAGGTCCGGCACGCTCGCCCCGTCCTCCCCGTACGCCTCCAGCACCTTCGGCACGTCCAGGTGTGAGCCGATCCGGATCCGGGTCGGGGCGTCCTCCTCACCGACCTCGCTGAACAGGAACAGCATCAGCAGCGCCCGGCCCCGGGACCGCAGGTTCGTGAAGTGCCAGGTCTCGCCCTCCGGCAGGTATCCCCCGTCGATGTGCCAGCCCGCGTCGTCCGGCTCCTCCTCGTGCGGGAAGCGCAGCGGGAACGCGCCCAGCGAGTAGCGCGGCTCCCAGCGTCCCATGCCGACGAGCAGGTCGTACGCGTGGTGCAGGGCCGGCGAGTTGGGCGCGGCGGCGAACGGTCCCTGCGCCATACCGCCCACCCAGTGGACGGGTTGCGTCCACGTCGACGGGTCGTCCGGGTCGCAGTCCGTCTCCTGCCACAGCAGCCGTGCGCAGTCCGCGGCCACGCGCGGTGCGACGGCGCCCTCCAGCTTCACGAAGCCGTCGTGCAGGAAGCGGGTTACCAAGGTCGTGTCGTCCATGCCCCCATCCTGCGGCGGAACCGGCTCCCGGCACCCGACACTTCCCGCACCGCCTTCGTCGGGTCGACACCGGGGGGCGCACTCCCGGGCGCACCTGCGTGGTGCTGTTCGCGGTGCCGCACCTGGCTTGACCGGTAGGGGAGTTGCAGCGGGCGGGAGCCCCTGGCCGCCGGAGGCCCGGCCGGAGGTGCCGACCGGAGGTGCCGACCGGCATCCGGGGGCCGGGGGAACGCGGAGGCCGGGGGAACGCGCCTACCGGGTCGACGTGCAGAAGGCGGCCGCGTAGGCGGGGATGAGCGGGGAGCGGTCGGCGCGGCGCCAGGCGAGGACCAGGCGGCTCGGCGGGAGTTCGTCGACCGGGCGGTAGGCGATGCCGTCGACGCGGTGGCGGGCGGTGGCCTGGCCCGGGACGAGCGCGACGGCACGCTGCCACAGAACGGCGTGCAGGCACTCGTCCAGCGACTGCGCGGCTGGCCCGTCGGTGCTCCTGGAGGTCGCCTGCCAGAAGGCCCGCCAGTTCGGATCGGCGCTCTCCGGCAGGCGCACGCACGTGCGGTCGGCCAGGTCCTCAAGGGTCAGGCTGCGCCGCCGGGCCAGCCGGTCGTCGGCGGGGACTGCGGCGTAGCAGCGGTCCTCGCCCACCGTCCGCGTCGCCAACCCCGTCTCGACGAACGGCCCGTAGGTGATCGCCACGTCGACCTGACCGGCCGTCAGTCCGATCAGCGGGTCGCGCAGGTCGCCCTGGCGCAGCTGGACGGTCGTGCCGGGGCAGCTCAGCGTGAAGGCCCGGGCCGCGGGGAAGGACAGCGCGGACTCGCCCGGCCCGAGCACCCCGACCCGCAGCACCCGTTCGCCCGCGGCCCGGCGCACCCGCTCGCGGGCCTCCTGGGCGTTCGCCAGCAGGGCGCGGGCCTCCGTCAGCAGGACCCGGCCCGGTTCGGTCAGCTCCATGCCCCGCGGCGTCCGGACGAACAGTGCGCACCCCAGGTCGGCTTCGAGCTCCCGGATCCGCTGGCTCAGGGGTGGCTGCGACATCTGCAGGCGCCTCGCGGCCCGCCCGACGTTGCGTTCCTCCGCCACCGCGATGAAGTAGCCAAGTCTGCGCAGGTCCATGAGGTCACGATAGTCGTCGGGAGCGATAGCCGGACCATGCCCACTCATCCCCAAACGGTCTTGGACGGGCCCTGCTCCGCACGGCTTGGATCGAGCCATGACCTACCAGCAGCCCTCAGATCTGCGCACCGTACCGACGGTGCGCGCCCTGGCCCAGGACGAGTTCGACGCGTTCATCCGCTTCCACGAGACGGTCTTCCGGGACGGCGGAACGGTCCCGCGCAAGCTGCGCGAACTGGTCGCGCTGGCCGTCGCGATGACGACGCGGTGCTCCTACTGCATCGACACCCACACCCGCGGCGCGGCGGACACGGGGGCCACCCGCGAGGAGATCGCCGAGGTCGGCTTCGTCGCCGCCGCGGTCTGCGCGGGCGGCGCGATGGCCCACGGCCTGCTCGCACTGCGCCTGGACGCCGAGCACCGCCACACCGAGGAGGACACCCGTGCCTAGCCTGATCCGCCGCGTGTTCGGGTACTGCGGCCGCTGCGCGAAGGCGTGTCGGCTCCCCCGGGCCAAGCGCCGCTGAGGCCCGTTCGCGGACCGCCGCCGACCTCCGCGGATCGACGCGGATCGACGCGGATCGACGCGGATCGACGCGGCGACGCCGGACCGGGCGGGGCCCGCGTACCGGCAGACCTGCGCCGGACAGCGCGGGGAACGGCTCCGGGCGGCGGGGGGGGGGGCGGGGGGGGGGTGTTAGCGCCGGGCCCGGCGCGCGGGTCGGCGCGCGAGGGGTA
>NZ_JBHWBZ010000074.1:37935-39669 GCF_042735475.1 Kitasatospora sp. NPDC059577
GGGGCCGCGGCCGCCGCCCCCCCGCGCGGGGGGGGGGGGGCGGGGGGGGGGGGGGGGGGGGGGGCGGGGCCCCCCCCCCCCCCCCCCCCCCGGGCCCCGGCCTGGTCGGACAAGTGGGTGCGCTCGGCGGGTCGAGGCGCAGGGCGTGGGCCACCGCGTCGGTCGCCCCGGTCAGGCGGGGCGCAGGAAGACCTCGTCGGTGTAGCACCAGGCCCAGTCCTCGCCGGGCCGGAGGGAGCGGGCGACGTGGTGTGCGCTGTTGTCGCGGGCGTGGCGGTAGGCGTGTTGTCCGGGCGAGCTGTCGCAGCAGCCGACGTGTCCGCAGGTCAGGCAGGCCCGCAGGTGGACCCAGGTGCCGCCGGCCCGTAGGCAGTCCTCGCAGCCGGGGGACGTGTGCGCGGGGACGTCCCGGAGTCCGTCCAGGTGTCCGCAGGTCGGCTGGACGACACGGCCCGGATCCACCGCGACACGCCATTCAGGTCGGTCGTTCACGGCACCTACGGTACGCCGCCGACCGCGGCGCCCGGGGGTTCCGCAGAGGGACTGCCGCCGGACCGCGAGTGACCACGGGCCGGGCCCGAACCGACACGGACGCCTACGCCTACGCCTACGCGGACACGCAGGCCCGCGGCGGGGCCGCCCGGATCGTCGGTGCCGCGCCCGTGTGCGAAGCGGCCTGCGGGGACGGCAGTGCGCCGTCACCTGTTCGCGGCGTACCGGCTGCGCTGCGTAATCGGCCTTTGTAGCGTCATGCTCATGAAGATCATTGCGAGAGCACATGTGGCCGCCACCACGGCCCTCGTCGGCGCGATCCTGGCCTCGGGCACCGGCATCGGCTCCGGCACCGCGGCGGCCGCCGAGCCGGTCACGGCCGGCTCGGTGCCCTACTACCGCCAACAGCTCGCCAACGACTGCGAGGCGACGGCCCTGCGGATGGTCCTGGCCTCGCGCGGCGTGAGGACCGACGACCAGGACGTCCTGGACCACATCGGGGTCGACTGGGACCACCCCGAGTTCGGGCACTCCGGCCCTCGCTCAGGCGACCCGTACGAGGCCTTCGTCGGCGACCCGGACGGATCCGAGGTCGACGGCACCGGCTTCGGCGTGTACGCCCCGCCGGTGGCGAAGGCCGCCCGCGCCTACGGGCTCACCGTGGACCGGTCCGGTTCGGGCATCTCGGTCGAGACCCTGAGGCAAAGCCTGGCCGCCGGCCGGCCCGCGGTCGTCTGGGTGGACTACCTGTGGCGCCGCCTGGAACCGACCACCTACACGGCGTACGACGGCCGGGACGTCCTCTACGCCGGACCGGCCGAACACGCCGTCGTCGTCACCGGGTTCGGCAACGGCACGGTGTCGATCAACGACCCGGCACGCGGCCGGACGACCGTCTCGGAAGACGACTTCGAGAACGGCTACGCCACCTACGGTCAGATGGCCGTCATCATCACCTGACACCCGCTGCGGGCCGCCGCGGCACGGGCCGCGACCGGATCGGCCGGTTCCCGGCGCCGGGAACCAGGGACCAGGGACCAGGGACCAGGAACCAGGGAGCAGGGACCAGGGACGGACCGGGAACCGGCCGACCCATCAGCGAGCCAGCCGCACGGACTCCTCGGCCGTGGGGCGGGGGGGGGGGGGGGGCGCGGGGGGCGGCCCCCCCCCCCCCCCGCGCCCCACGCCCGGCACCCCCCCCCCCCCCCCCCACCACCGCCCCGCCGCGCCGGGCGGGCCCGC
>NZ_JBHWBZ010000074.1:39679-41228 GCF_042735475.1 Kitasatospora sp. NPDC059577
GTCCTCCCGCCCCCCCCCCACCACAACCCCACGCCCACCCCCCCACGCCCAGCGGGCGCCCGCGGGGCGCGCCCCCCCCCCCCCCGCCCCCCCCCCCCCCCGGGCCCAGGTGACCAGACGGTCAAGGACCGCCAGCACGACCTCCTGGCGCCCCGGGGGCAGGAAGGGCCACGTCAGCCAGGCAGGTGCGGACAGCAACACGACTGCCAGCAGCGGCAGCGCGAACAACGCGGAGAGCAAAGGGCGTGACAGCCACGCAGGCATGCGTCGACCTCCAGATCAGTCCCACGAGGGGAAACGTGCTGGACGGCGACGCGAACTGGGCACCCCACGCGCTCAGGCGCATGCAGTCTCCGGCCAAAGCCGACATCCAGGAATCCGGTCCGACTCTACCCACAACTGCGTTTCGACGAAAGCGCGTTCGGAGGACACGCCGACACCCTGTTCCGCCACCACGGAAGCCCGGACGGGACGACCTGGTGGGCGCGGCTCGGCATCCCGTGATCCGGTGTGCCAGGCGGCCGGGCCGGGGCACCCGGGGGGCCGGGGTTCAGTTCTCGGCCGGCGGGGCGGCGGCGAGGAGTTCGCGCTTCACGTGCTCGAAGTCGGCCAGGGCCTGCGGGGTGCCGCGGGCGTAGTCGGTCCAGAAGCCGGGGCGCTGCCAGCGGGCGTCGCAGAGGCGGGTGCGGCCGTCGGCGATGACCAGGGTCCAGCCGGGTGGTATCCGGGTGTCGACCGTCTCGAAGTCGGCCGCGTCCCAGAGAAGTCCCGGGTCGGGTGTGTCGGGGCCGAGCAGGCGGATCTGGCAGTCGATGTCGTGGGCGACCAGCTCCAGAACCGGGTAGACACCGCCCACCCGGATCCCCGCGAACTGCGCGACCGGGATGTCGGCCGCGGGGTGGACGATCTGCAGGCACCTGACTCTCATACGCGCATTCTCGCCCGGCCGGTCCCGGGTTGTGGTCCGGGGACGGCGACCGGTCGGGTCCGGCGGCGACGCATCCGGTCGACAGGGGGCGGCAGCTCGCGGACAGATGCCCCGGTGAACAAGAGCTGCCGTCCTGTCCGATCGGGCCGTCCGGCCTCGCCGGGAAACGCCGACCGCTGCCGGGAGGAGTACGGCTGCGTGGCCTGGGGCGGATGTACGGAGCGGACCTGCCCCTGCTGAGCGCCACCTCCGCCCGTGACCTCACTGCGCGGCAGCTCCGCAGCGGCCAGGACCGGCGCCGCTTCGACGTCGGACTGCGGACGCTCCTCCCCCTCGGCCGCGCCCCCTCGCACTCGCCCCGTCGGTGGCGGGTCAGGAGCGGGCGGACGAGCCGGCAGCGGTGGCCGGCAGCGCGGCCTCCCAGGCGAACCCGTCCGGGTCCGCGAACGAACCCGCGGTGCCGCCGAGGACGATCCGGTGCGAGCCGCTGCCGTCGACGGCCACGCCCACCTCCTTGGCCAGCGCGCGGCGCTTGTACAGCGCCAGCTTCACGGCGCCGGGCCCGCCGGAGGCGAACTCGGTGTACTTGCCGCCGAAACTCCGGGCCACGGTCAGGCCCCG
>NZ_JBHWBZ010000075.1:0-5187 GCF_042735475.1 Kitasatospora sp. NPDC059577
TGTGGGGTGTGAGGTCACCCCCCCGCGCCCCGGGGGGGGGGGCCCCCCCGCCGCCGGGGGCCGGTCGCCACCGGCCCCGGGCGGTCCGACGGTCGCTCAGGAACGGCCGTCCGGGGCGGGTACGGGCTTCGTGTGGAGGATGTCGCGGGCCTGGTCGGCGGCGCGGGCGATGTTCTCGGAGACGAAGTCGACGAAGCGGGCGATGTTCTCCAGCCGGGCGGCGGCCTGGGTGCCGGGGCCGAGGACGCTCACGCCCTCCCGGGCGATCCGGGCGAGTTCGGCGGTGCCGCGGGCGCCGGCCATCGTGGACTGGTACATGACGTCGTCGTCGACGATGTAGCGCTCGCGGCGGCGTTCGTCGCGTTCGCGGCGGATCAGGCCCTGGCTCTCGAGGAACGCGACCGCCTTGGAGACGGACGCCGGGCTGACCCGGAGGCGGTCGGCGAGTTCGGCGGCGGTGAGGCTGGCGCTGTCGGTGGTGTACAGGGCGGCCAGCACCCGGGCCGTCATCGTGGGCAGGCCCTGGCCCATGAAGACGGTGGTGAACGTCTCCTCGTACGCGCGGACGGCTTCGGCGTCGCGGCCGTGCGTCTGCGGGGGCGTGCCGGGCGGACGGGGCGCGGCCTTCTTGCGGCGGTGGGCGCGGTGTTCGGTGGCCCGGTGGGCGAGGTCGGCGCGGTAGCCGGTGGGGCCGCCGTTGCGCATGACCTCGCGGGTGACGGTCGAGGTCGGGCGGTCGAGGCGCCGGGCGATCTCCGCGTAGGCGAGGCTGTCGGCCAGTCCCAGCGCGATCTGCTGGCGTTCCTGCTGGGTGAGTCTGCCTCCGGGCATCGCGCGCTCGCTCTCCTTCGTGGGCCGTGGGTGCCGTCACCATAGCGTTCACTCTCGATCCAGTGCAACGAAAGGCTTGCTGTTGTTGCGTTAGATCTCCAGCCGTTGCAATGATTTAACGTCACCCACCTGCACTTATGCAGATTTCCCGCAACGGTTCCGTTGCTGTGTCCATGAACGCAACGTAGCGTTTCCGTCGTCAGAAAGACGGACGACGGATTACGGACAACGGACCCGAGGAGCACACCACCATGACCAGCACCCCCGCCGGCCAGGACCGCCCGAACCTGCAGAAGGCCATCGAGGAGATGGTCGGATCCGGATTCACCGGGGTGACGCTGCGCGTGCACGACGAGCAGGGCGCATGGGCCGGCACCGCCGGGGTGCGCGAGCTGGGCGACACCGCGAAGCCGCCCGTGGACGGGCACGTCCGGATCGGCAGCAACACCAAGACCTTCACCGCGGCCACGGCACTGCGCCTGGTGGCCGAGGGCGCGATCGACCTGGACGCCCCGGTGGCCGACCACCTGCCCGAGTTCGGGCCGGACCCGAGGATCACGGCGCGGATGCTGCTGCAGCACACCAGCGGGGTGTTCAACTTCACCGGCGAGTACTACGAGGACGGGACGTTCGCGCCCGGGATCGCCGCCACCACCGCGGGCCGGGAATGGGTGGACAACCGCTTCGCGACCCACCGGCCCGAGGAACTGGTCCGGCTCGCCCTGTCCAGGCCGGCGCGGTTCGAGCCGGGAACGGACTGGAGCTACTCCAACACCAACTACGTGCTGGTCAGGCTGCTGATCGAGAAGGTCACCGGCCGCCCGCTCGCCGAGGAGATGCAGCGGCTGGTCCTCGGCCCGCTCGGACTGACCGGCACCCTGCTGCCCGGCACCGACCCGGAGATCCCCGAGCCGTACGCCCACGCCTACTACCGCTACGAGGACGCCGGCCGCCACACCGTCGACGTCACCCGCCAGAACCCGTCCTGGATCTCCACCGGCGGCGACATGATCTCGACCACCCGGGACCTCCACACCTTCATCTCCGCCCTGACCGGCGGCACGCTCCTGCCCGCCCCGCTGCTGGCCGAGATGTGCACGCCGCACCCCAAGGCGGGCTACGGCCTGGGCGTGTTCGTGCAGGAGGTCGACGGCGGCGGCACCGTCATCACCCACAACGGCGGCATGGCCGGCCACGGGGCGCTGATGTACAGCACGCCCGACGGCCGCACGACCCTGACCGCCGCACTGAACTACGTCGACGACGCCGAACTGTCCCTGGCGGCGGCGTTCCAGCAAGCGGTGCAGAGGCTCGTCGCCGAGGTCTTCGGCGGCGGCCGGGCCGGATCGGCCGCCGCCGGCCGGTAGGGCCCCGCCCGGCTTCCCGCCTCGCTTCCCGCTTCCGGTGCCCGCTACCTGCGCGGCCGCAGGCCGAGGTCCGAGACCGGCCCGAGATGGGCGAGCTTGTCGGGGTTGGACACCGAGTGGAACGCCCGGACGGCGCCGTCGGCGATGTCGAGCGCGATGACACCGGCGACGCGCCCCCGGGCGTCCAGCAGGACGGCGCCGGGACGGCCGTTGACCCGGGCGTAGCACCGGGAGATGCCGAGTGCGCGGTTGCGGCCGAAGCCGAACAGTAGCAGCTGGGCGACGCGCCGCAGACCGCTGACCGACCTGCCGACCGCCCTGGCCTTGCCGCCGCCGTCGCCGTGGAAGACGACGTCGGGCGCGAGCAGGTCGAGCAGTGCCTCCAGGTCCCCGCCCTCGGTGGCCGCGAAGAAGCGGCGGGCGAGCTCGTCACTCTCCGCGCGCCGCGCCGTGGCCCGCTCCCGGGCGGGCCGGCCGCCGGGGCCCGGGGCCAGGCGCCTGCGGGCCCGGGCGAAGATCTGACGGCAGTTCGCCTCGGACTTCCCGGTCATCTCCGCGACCTGCGGGTAGCCGTACCCGAACGCCTCGCGCAGCAGGAACACCGCCCGCTCGGCGGGGGAGAGCGCCTCCAGCATCAGCAGGAAGGCCATCGACAGGGTGTCGGCCAGCTCGGCGTGCTCGGCCGGGCCACCGGGGCGGTCGGCGAACGCCACCACCGGCTCGGGCAGCCACTCGCCGACGTAGGTCTCGCGCCGCACCCGGGCCGACGCCAGGTGGTTGATGCCCAGCCGGGTGACCGTGGTGGCCAGGTACGCCTTCGGGTCGGCGACCTCGGTGCCGGCCCGGCCGGCGCGGGTCAGGCCGAGGAAGGCGTCCTGGACGAGGTCCTCGGCGTCGCCCACCGAACCGGTCATCCCGTAGGCGATGGAGAACAGCAGCGGCCGGTACCGGACCGCCTCCGCCACGCCCGCCTCCGCCCCTGCCGCCCTACCGTCCGCCGTCTCCGCCGTGCCCGCCGACTCCGCCGGTCCCGCCATGGATCCTCCTCCCCCCGGCGCCCGCCCCGTCCCCGGGTGGCGCACGTCACATCCGGGCCCTGTCACAGCCCGGACGGCTGTCCTGTCTGAGAGGGCAGCAACGGACAACGTACCGAGGAGCACGCCATGGAAGCCCGCCTGAGCCCCTTCGCCAGCCCCGTCATGGGCAAGGTCTACAAGCACCTGATCGCCGCGAGCCAGGCCGTCACCGACGCGGTCCTGCCGTACGCCACCCAGGAGTTGGTGCGGCTGCGGGCCAGCCAGATCAACGGCTGCGGGTACTGCGTCGACATGCACTTCAAGGACGCCGTGCACGCCGGGGAGGAGGCGGCCCGGCTGAACCTGGTGGCGGTGTGGCGGGAGGCGACGGTGTTCACCGACGCCGAGCGGGCCGCCCTGGAGCTGGCCGAGCAGGGCACCCGGATCGCCGACGCGGCCGGCGGGGTCAGCGACGAGGCGTGGGAGAACGCGGCGAAGCACTACGACGAGGAGCAGCTCGCGGCGCTGGTCTGCGTGATCTCGGTGATCAACGCCTTCAACCGGGGCAACGTGATGACCCGTCAGCCCGCGGGCGGCTACGAGCACGGCCGGCACAGCCTCTGACCGGCCCGGCCCCGCCCGGCCCCGCCCCCCGAGCCCGCGTACCCGTACACCCGCAAGGAAATCGCCGTGAACGTCGCGTTGTGGATCGTCACCGCACTGCTGGCCGCCGTCTACCTGGCGGGCGGCGTTTTCAAGATGGCCGTGCCCCGGGCGAAGATCGCCGCCGCCGGGCGCAGCGGCAGATGGGTCGAGGACTTCGGCGCGGGCGCCGTGAAGGCCATCGGCGCGGTGGAGGTGCTGGCGGCGGTGGGGCTGGTCCTGCCCGCCGTGCTGGACATCGCGCCGGTGTTCGTGCCGCTGGCGGCCGTCGGACTGGTGCTGCTGATGGCAGGGGCGGCGGCGGTGCGGGCGCGGCGCCGGGAGTACGGGCTCGTGGCGGTGGACGCGGTCTACGTGCTGCTGGCGGCGTTCGTGGTGTGGGGGCGGCTGGGGCCGGAGTCGTTCCTCAACTGAGCGGGCGGGTGGAGCCGGTGGCGGGGCGACGGGCCGGGGTCGGTGGTCCGTCCCCCCGCACGGGTGAACCTCGCCGACCCGTACCGGTCACGGCGGCAGGTGCGGGACGGCCGACCGGCCGGGGCTGCCACGATCGTCGCTGTCGCGCCCGTGCGGGGAGGTCCCGCCGCGGGGGAGAGGGAGAAGCCCGATGCCCGAGGAACTGCCGCGCCGGATCGTCCTGATCCGCCACGCCAAGGCCGAGCATCCCGACGATGTGGACGACCGCGAGCGCCCCCTCGCGGGGCGGGGCCGCAAGGACGCGCCGGTGCTCGGCCGCTGGCTCGCCGGTGCCGGTCTCACTCCCGACCTCGCGCTCGTCTCGGCCGCCCGGCGGACCCGGGAGACGTGGCGGCTCGTCGTCCCCGAACTGGCGGCCACACCGAAGACCGTCTACGAGGAACGGCTGTACGGGGCCGGCCTCGGGGAACTCGTCGCGCTGCTCACCGAGGTGTCCGACGAGGTCCAGGACGTGGCCGTGGTCGGCCACAACCCCGGTGTCCACGCGCTGGCCGACGCCCTGGCCGGCGAGGCCGAGGGCGACCCGCTCGCGCGGATGAACCGCTCCGGCTTCCCGACGGCGGCGGCCGCGGTCCTGACGTTCCAGGGGAGTTGGAAGAGCGTCGAGCACGGTGTCGCCCGGCTGGTCGCCTTCTGGACGCCCCACGCCTGACCCCCGCCCCCTGGCCGCCCCCTGACCGCCCCCTGGCCTTCCTCGTGCCGCCCGGCCGTTGGCCCGGGGGGCCCCCTGGGGTCGGGGGGCCCCCGCGGGGGTGAGCGGCGCGGGCCGCGGCCCCCCCCCGCGGCCGGCCCCCCGTCACATGGGCGGGCGGCCGCCGCGGGGGTGATTGAGCGGT
>NZ_JBHWBZ010000075.1:5197-15091 GCF_042735475.1 Kitasatospora sp. NPDC059577
GGGTCCGCCCCTCACAGCCCCCCGGTCCTCCCCCGCCCCAGCCCGCCCTCGCGGGGGCGCGGCACCGGTGCGTTCGGGCGCGCCCGGCTGCGGTCAGCGGCGCGGCCCGGCGACCCGCCCGGCGGCCGGCCCCCGTTCAGAGCGGCGGGCGCCGGCACGGGGGTTCAGTGCCCGGTGCGGGCGGCCTGCCGCTCACGCAGGACGGCGATCGCCTCCCGGCACCAGTCGCGGTTGCCGCGCTCGAAGGCCAGCCCGCGCAGGCAGGTCAGGTACGGGCCGATGCGCTCGCCCTCGCGCAGGTGGTCGGCCTCGCTGCGGCCGCCGCGCATGGCGTGCAGCATCCGCTCGAACAGGTCGACCTTGGCCTGCGCGAACTCGGCGCGCTCGGCGAGCTGTTCGAGGAGGACGGCGGGGTCGAGGCGGTCGGCGGCGCGGACCTTGACCATCAGGTCGTCGCGGACGAAGGACGGCTTGGTGGACGCCTCGGCGAAGGCCTCCAGTTCGGCGAGGCCCGCGTCGGTGACGTGGAAGAGGCGCTTGGTGGGCCGGTTGTCCTGGACGACCTCGCGCCCGGCCGCCAGCCCGTCCCGCTCCAGCCGGGCCAGCTCGGCGTACAGCTGCTGCGGCTGGGCGTACCAGAAGTTGGCCACGCCCAGGTCGAAGGCCTTGGCCAGTTCGTAGCCGCTGGTCTCGCCGTCCAGCAGCGCGGCCAGTACGGCGTGGCGCAGTGCCATCGTCGTCCGTCCCCCCGTCCTGTCGCCCGGCTCCCTGTCGTGGAGTGCGCCTGCCATGGTACTCATGAATCTGACCAGTCATATTCATGAGTACCCGCGTGTCCGACCGACCGAGGAGTGCGAGCCCATGACCGCCGCCGCCACTACCGCTTCCGCCGCCGCCAACGCCGCCACCGCCGAGCGCTTCCGCACCGCCGTGCACCACCGCGACCTCGCCGCGCTGGACGACCTCTTCACCGACGACATCCGCTTCTACAGCCCGGTCAAGTTCACCCCCTTCGAGGGCAAGCCGATGGTGCTCGGCCTCTTCGGCGTGCTGCTGCGCACCTTCGAGGACTTCCGCTACGTCGGCGACCACACGGGCACGGCGCAGACGAGCACCGACGGCACCGAGGCGCCCACGGCGGTGCTGCTGTTCCGGGCGGTGGCCAGCGGCAAGGACATCCACGGCATCGACCTGCTGCACTTCGACGAGCAGGGCCGGATCAAGGAGTTCACCGTGATGGTCCGCCCGCAGTCCGCCGTGCAGGCGCTGGGGCAGGCGGTGCTGGCCGGGCTGGTCGCCGACGGCCTGGCGCCCGCGCCGCCGGCCGCCTGAGCCCGGAACGGTCCGGGCCCGGCCCGTGTGGTCCCGCCGGTCTGAGCCTCCGCTGAGCTTTCGGGCCCCTCAACACATCTCCGGTACAAGGATGTTGCCGCTCGCGGACACATCCGCCCGCCGGGTCGGGCATGATCCGGAACCCGGCACCCGGAACAACCCGGATCCCGGGATGCAGGGTGCGGGGGAAACGACGCGGGGGAGGCGTGATGAGGCGGACGGCGTGGGGCGGGTGCGCCGCGGCGGTGGTGCTGGCGCTGGGGGCGGTGGCCTGCACGGGGCAGGGGGGTGACGGGGCGCCACCCGTGTCGGCCCGGCCGTCGGCGACGGTGCAGCCGGTGGTGCTGCCCGAGCCCGCCTCGGCGTCCGCGCAGTGGATCGTGGACGAGCTGGCCGGGGCGCGCCGGAACACCCCGCGCTGCCCGGTCCCCTCGCTGGCGAACCTGGTCGTGCTGGGCGACGACGGCGGGGGCGACGCCGACGCGGCGTGGCTCGCGGACGACTCCTACGTGTGCCTCGCCTCGATCACCCGGGGCGACGCCGGGCTGTCCACGGCGATCATCGGTGACCGGATCGGCGTCTTCACGGCCATGCGGGAGGCGAAGATGATCGGCGTCCCCGAGCGGCTCTCCTTCTTCACGCTCTTCCCGGGCGACGTACGACCGGTCGTCCTCAGGGGCGACGACCGTGCCCTCTACGGCGACCTGCACCAGCGGGTGGTCGACCTCGGCGGCGGACGGGCGGTGACCGTCGTCCAGTACGCCTACGTCCACGCGGTGCCGGTCTCGGGGAGCGGCGACGGCGCGGTGTGCCCCTCCGGCACCGACCCGTGCCGCGACGCCCACTGAGCCCCGCCGGCGGTTCGTCCGGCCCGGACGACCGGACCGGATCCACCGTCACCGCCGAGGACGGCAGGCCCGGTCGCGGCTTCACCGGTCAAATCGCGAACTCCGCTGTGGCGCGGCATCGTCGGGCCCTATGGTGATCCCCGGACGTGCCGGGGGGCCGGTCCGACCGGGATGCCGACGACGTTTGGGGGCGCGCATGGGCGAGTGGGACGGATTCCTGGTGGACGGCTACGGCGTGGAGGAGAGCAGCACCTCGCTCGCCCACTCCGAGACCGAAGCCGTCGTGGTCGAGGAGTACACGGAGAGCGCGTTCGCGGTCGAGACCGAGACCGACGGGCACGAGGTCCACGAGGTCCATGCGGTCGAGGTCGTCGAGGTCGTCGAGGTCGTCGAGGTCGTGGAGGTCGTGGAGGTCGTGGAGGTGGCGGAGGTGGTGGAGGTTTCGGAGGTCACCTTCGAGGCCTACCTCTCCGTGGCGGAGACCTACACCGCCGCGGGTTCCTACGAGTCCGGGACGTCCGACGGTCACACCGAGGAGGCCGGCGGCCACTCCTCCGACGACAACGGATTCACCCGCGACCACGGCTCGTCCCATGACGTCGACGCGGCGCACGACGGCGATCCGTTCCACGGCGGCGAGACGGCCCATGACACCGACGCGTCCTACGAGGACCTGATCTGACGCTGTCCCGGACATCCGGCGCCCGGCGCCGGACGGACCGATCCTCCCCGCCTGCCGCCACCGGAGGTGCCGTGCCCTCGATCACCCTGGACGCCGAACGCCGGATCGCGGCTGCGCCGGAGCGGGTCCGCAGTGCCGTGGCGGCGGTGCTCCACCGCTCCGGCTTCCAGCTCACCGCGGACCTCGCCACCGTCATCGAGGCCCACCGCGGCTCCGCCGTGCGGGCGGTGATGATGATGCCGGACCAGGTGCCGATCCTGGCGCGGATGAACGTGCTCCCCGATGCCGGGCCGCAGGCGGCGCTGGTCCGCGTGCACTTCTCCGACCGGGCGCTGTCCACCGTGATGGTGGGGGTGCAGGGACCCTTCCAGCAGGCGTTCCTGTCGATGCTCGCCGCCGTCGACGAGGCGCTCGCCGCCCTCGTCCCCGGGACGGCCGCCGAGGGGTTCCCCGCCCCGCACCTGTGGGCACGGCAACGCAGTTCGGACGTCGCCGAGCGCGGCCACGCCGCCGGCCAGCGCCTCGTCGACGGGGCCGCCTCGATGTTCTCCGGCCGCCTTTCGGGCGGGACGAGGAGCGGCGGCCCGGCGGGCTGGGCGGGCATCACCCACGTCCGGTTCGTCTCGGACGCGGGCCTGGTGGTGCTCGGCATGCCCGCCGTCGGCGCGCTGCTGGCGATCCCCGCGCTGATCGGTTCCGAGCGGGTGCCCGCGGGCGGGGCGCCCTCGCTGCCGGACGCGCTCAGGGCAAAGGTGTTCGATCTCGCCGCGCTGGTCGAGACCAGGCTCTCCCGGGGTGCCTACGGGGTCGAGACCGTGGAGGTCCCGGACGGGCACCGGCTCACCTTCCAGTTCCTGCACCAGCAGGCGGCGATCCGCTCCCGGCTGCCCGTGCGCACGCTGTGCGTGTGCCGCGACTGCAAGCACCCCAAGGTCGTCAACCTGGACCTGAAGCGGCTGCGGTCGAGGAACCGCAACCTCAAGATGCTGGTGTCCGTGCTCGGTGCGACCGCCGGGCGCAACGACCCCAACCCCTTCCAGGTCTTCAGCACCGTGTTCCGCCAGGCCAAGCTGGAACCCGACTTCATCTGCACCCGCTGCGAGAGCACCGAGGCCGACGAACGCCCCGTCACCTTCTGCCCGGCGTGCGGCGACCAGCGCGCGGAGGCCGTGCTCACCACCTGCGACAAGTGCGGGCACGACTTCCGCACCCCGTTCCGGGACGCGCGCATCTGGGACGAGACGCCGCCGGCGCCGCCGATGCCCCCGGTGCCGCCCTCGCCCGCGATGCCCCCTCAGCCCGCGGCGCCGCCCGCGCCCGCGACACCGCCGGTGCCAGTGCCGGTGCCCACGCCCGCCGTGCCGCCGGTGCCTCCGCCTCCGCCGCCGACCCCGCCCGCCCCCGGGTTCGGGCCCCCACCGGCCCCCGGGTTCGGGCCCCCGCCCGCCCGGCACCCGGCACCGGCCGCACCCGTGTCCGTGCCCCCTCCGGTGCCGCCGTCCCACCGGCCGTCCCCGCCGTCCCAGCCGGTGCCGCCGCCGTCCCCGCCGTGGTCCTCCCCGCCCCCGGTCAACCCGTACGCGCAGCCCGCCGCGGCGCCGGGGCGGACCTGCGCGATCTGCGGCCTGCCGTACCCGGTGCTGTGGAACGTGCAGGTCCTGCGGGACGGGGCCCGGCAGCAGCTGGCGGTCTGTGCGACCACCGCGCGCTGCTCCCCGCCGTCCGCCACCGCGCCCGTCCGGGCCTGAGCGGGCGGGTGGCCGAGCCGATCCGGTGCCCGCCCTGCCCGGCTCGCTCCGGCGTGCGGCGCCCGGTGCCCGCTCACCCCAGCAGTGCCGCCACCGCGCGCGGGGTCCAGTGCCCGTCGGCGCCGGGGCGGGTGGCGAGGTAGCCGGCGGTGCGCCACGGCCCCCAGGCGTGGGACTCGGCCAGGCCGGCGCCCAGGGTGCGCAGGTAGGCGGCCGAGGGGGCGTTCAGTGCGGCGCCGGCCACGCCCCCGGGGGCGGTGAAGGTCAGCAGCGGGTGTCCGTCCAGCTCGCCGACGTGCAGCAGCGTCTCGTAGCGGCCCGGGCCGAGCTCGGCGCGGCCCTCGGCGAGGACCCGGGTGAGGTCGAGGTCGGCGCCGGGGGAGCGGCGCATCTCCTGGGCGGCGATGTCGCTGAACTGGCCGCCGGTCAGCAGGTAGGCCCGGCAGGGGGCGCCGCCGGGCACGGACGGGTCGTAGAAGGCCGAGCCGCCGCCCCAGGTCAGGGACCGGCCGGCGAAGTACAGGGTGCCCGGCAGCGCGGTCGCGACCGCCCGGCGCGCGGGGCTGCGGTTACGGCATCCGGGGTAGGTGTGCGCTCCGCCGTTGGGACGGCCGCCGTGCAGGTAGCAGGCGAGCCGGGCCGCGTGCAGGTTCGATCCGTACGCCACGTACCAGACGAGATCGCACGCATTCCGGCCGATGACACGCCCGTTCGGTAAAGGATTTCCCTCGTTTTCCTCAGGAAATGCCCTGGCGTCGACCCCATTCCACAGCTTGCTCACAGGAAGCGCCCACGGTGAGGGGTGCGAGAGAATCCCACACGACCATGTGGGAGGCGTGAACGGGGTGATGATCCGACCAAAACCCCCCGATTCGGTAGCGCCCCCCTCACTACCGGTACCGTGCCCGACGCCATGGTGTTCATCACTCTTGCCTCTCCCGATACGTCGTTTCACTGCTCGGCGATTACGCTTCACCAGCGAAAACGCCCAAAAACACCGAAATGACATTCGAATCACGCCCTGCCGGCCCCATTCGGCATCGATGATGAGAATTTCCTTTGACCGCACCCCCGCTGCATCCAGCGGACTCCCAGCGGAGTCATGGCGGGTGGGCGCGCCCGCAGATGACCTCAGTGTCACCTCCCGTCACCCCCGACACAGCCCGTACGCGCCCCCCAGAACCGGAGCCGAGGAAACACCCCCATGGACGCACGCCACGACACGGCCGGCCCGGGCACGCTGCACCGCCCGCACCCGGGCCCCGCGGCCGGCTGGCCGGTGGCCCAGCCGGCCCACCCCCGCAGCCTGCTCGACGTCATCGCCGCCACCGCCGACGCCCACCCCGAGGCGACCGCGCTCGACACCGGCGACACCGTCCTCGGCTACCGCGCCCTGCTCCACGAGGTCGACGCCCTCGCCGGACAGCTGGCCGCCCACGGCATCGGCACCGGCGACCGCGTCGGCGTGCGCATCCCCTCCGGCACCGCCGACCTCTACGTCGCGGTCCTCGCCGTGCTGCGCTGCGGCGCCGCCTACGTCCCCGTGGACGCCGACGACCCCGACGAACGCGCCGAGATGATCTGGCAGGACGCCGCCGTCTGCGCCGTCATCGGCGCCGAACGCCGCCTCTACGCCGGACCCGCCGCCCGGCCCTCCGGCCGCCCCGCCTGGCCCACCCCCGCCGACGACGCCTGGATCATCTTCACGTCCGGCACCACCGGCCGCCCCAAGGGCGTCGCCGTCACCCACCGCAGCGCCGCCGCGTTCGTCGACGCCGAAGCCCGCATCTTCCTGCGCCGCCAGCCCCTCGGCCCGGGCGACCGCGTCCTCGCCGGCCTGTCCGTCGCCTTCGACGCCTCCTGCGAGGAGATGTGGCTGGCCTGGCGCCACGGCGCCTGCCTCGTCCCCGCCCCCCGCTCCCTCGTCAAGGCCGGCACCGACCTCGGCCCCTGGCTCGTCGAACGGCGCATCACCGCCATCTCCACCGTCCCCACCCTGCTCGCCCTGTGGCCGCAGGAATGCCTGGACGACGTGCGCCTGATCATCGTCGGCGGCGAGGCCTGCCCCGCCGAACTCGTCGACCGCCTCGCCACCCCCGGCCGCGAGTTCTGGAACACCTACGGCCCCACCGAGACCACCGTCGTCGCCACCGCCGCCCGCATGCTCCCCGGCCGGCCCGTGCGCATCGGCGCCCCCCTGGACGGCTGGGAGATCGCCGTCGTCGACCAGGCCGGGAACCCCGTCCCCTGGTACGAGACCGGCGAACTGCTCATCACCGGCGTCGGCACCGCCCGCTACCTCGACCCCGCCAAGGACGCCGAGAAGTTCGGCGCCCACCCCGCCCTCGCCTCCCCGCGCGTCTACCGAAGCGGCGACCTGGTCCGCAACGACCCCGACGGCCTGGTCTTCCTCGGCCGCGCCGACGACCAGATCAAACTCGGCGGCCGCCGCATCGAACTCGGCGAGATCGACGCCGCCCTCCAAGCCCTGCCGCACGTGGTGGCCGCGGCCGCCGCCGTCCGCAAGACCCCCGCCGGCGCCGACCTGCTCGTCGGCTACCTCGTCGCCCGGCCCGGCACCACCCCCGACCTCGCGGCCGCCCGCCGGCAACTCCTCGAACGCCTGCCCGCCCCGCTGGTGCCCGTCCTCGCCCTCGTCGACTCCCTGCCCACCCGCACCTCCGGCAAGGTCGACCGGAACGCCCTGCCCTGGCCGCTCGCCACCACCGGCGGCGCCGACCGCCCCGCCGAAACCCCCGACGGCACCGCCGGCTGGCTCGCCGGACACTGGGAACGCCTGCTCGGCATGGCCCCCGGCACCGGCGACGACTTCTTCGCCCTCGGCGGCTCCAGCCTCACCGCCGCCCGCCTCGTCTCCGACCTGCGCACCCGCCACAGCGGCGTCTCCGTCGCCGACCTGTACGCCCACCCCGTCCTCGGCGACCTCGCCGCCTACCTCGACACCCTCACCCCCGCCGCGGCCCCCGACCACACCACCGCCGCCCCCGCGCAGAACCGGCGCACCGTACGCCGCACCCCCCGCAGCGCCGCCCTGTGGCAGACCCTCCTGCTCCTCGGCATGTTCACCCTCTCCGGACTGCGCTGGATCCTCGTCCTCATCGCCCTCGACAACCTCACCGGCAACCACCTCACCTGGGCCCCGCACAGCTCCTGGTGGCCCGTCGCCGCCGGACTCGCCCTCCTCTACAGCGCCCCCGGCCGCACCCTGGTCGCCGCCGGCGGCGCCCGCGCCCTCACCGCCGGCATCCGCCCCGGCAGCCACCCCCGCGGCGGCCACGTCCACCTGCGGCTGTGGGCCGCCGAACGCTACACCGCCATGTTCGGCACCGCCGCCCTCGCCGGCACCCCCTGGGCCGTGCGCTACGCCCGCGCCCTCGGCTGCCGCGTCGGCCCCGGCGTGCGCCTGCACACCCTGCCCCCCGTCACCGGCCTCGCCCGCCTCGGCGCCCACAGCTCCCTCGAACCCGAAGCCGACCTCGCCGGCTGGTGGCTCGACGGCGACACCCTCCACCTCGGCCACGTCGAGGTCGGCGAAGGCGCCCGCGTCGGCCACCGCGCCACCCTCATGCCCGGCGCCCGCGTCGGCGCCCGCGCCGAGATCGCCCCCGGATCCTGCGTCACCGGCACCGTCCCGCCCGGCGAACACTGGCACGGCTCCCCGGCCCGCCCCAGCACCGAACCCCTCGCCGACTGGCCCGCCACCCCCGCCCACGCCTCCCGCGCCTGGAACCTCGCCTACGGCGCCGGCTTCGCCCTCCTCGGCCTCGTCCCGATCATCTCCGCCCTGCCCGCCCTGGCCGTCGTCTACCCGATGATCGACACCGACCACACCCTCGCCGCCGCCCTCGTCCAGCTCCTGCCCGCCACCATCCCCCTCGCCGCCCTCACCCTCCTGTGCCACGCCGCGCTCATAGCGCTCCTCGTCCGCCTCCTCTCCCGCCCGCTGCGCCCCGGCTACCACCCCGCCGGCGGCCGCGTCGCCTTCTGCGCCTGGGCCGTCAGCCGACTCAGCGACACCGCCCGGCGCACCCTCTTCCCCTTCTACGCCGGCCTCTTCACCCCCGTGTGGCTGCGCCTGCTCGGCGCCCGCGTCGGACGCCGCGTCGAAGCCTCCACCGTCCTCGCCCTGCCCGGCCTGATGCGCGTCGACGACGGTGCCTTCCTCGCCGACGACACCCTCGTCGCCCCCTACGAACTGCGCGGCGGCTGGCTCCGCCTCGGGCCCTCCCGCATCGGGCGCCGCTCCTTCGTCGGCAACTCCGGCATCGTCGGCCCCGGCCGCCACCTGCCCGACAACTCCCTCGTCGGCGTCCTGTCCGACACCCCCGCCCACGCCCCCGAAGGCTCCTCCTGGCTCGGCCGCCCCGCCTTCGCCCTGCCCCGCGTCGCCGACGCCGGCGGCGAAGGCCGCACCTACGACCCGCCCCGGCGCCTGATGTGGGCCCGCGCCGGCGTCGAGGTCTGCCGCCTGCTGCCCGTCATCCTCGCCGCCCTGCTCGGCGACCTCGTCCTCGCCGTCCTGCAGGAACTGCGCGACGACTACGGCCTGGCCACCGCCCTCGCCGGCGCCGGACTCGTCCTCGCCGCCGCCGCCGTCATCGCCTGCGCCGTCACCACCGCCGCCAAATGGCTGCTCGTCGGACGCTTCCGCGTCGCCGAACACCCGCTGTGGTCCTCCTTCGTGTGGCGCAACGAGCTCTACGACACCTTCGTCGAGGAACTCGCCATGCCCTTCGGCGGCCACACCATCACCGGCACCCCCTACCTGAACGTGTGGCTGCGCAGCCTCGGCGCCCACATCGGACGCGGCGTGTGGTGCGAGACCCACTGGCTGCCCGAGAGCGACCTCGTCACCGTCGAAGCCGGCGCCAGCGTCAACCGCGGCACCGTCCTGCAGACCCACCTCTTCCACGACCGCGTCATGCGGCTGGGCCCCGTCCACCTCGGCGCCGGCTCCACCACCGGCCCGCACTCCATCGTCCTGCTCAACTCCTCCCTCGGCACCAACACCACCGTCGGACCCGCCTCCCTCGTCATGCGCGGCGAGAACGTCCCCGGCGCCACCCGCTGGCTCGGCAACCCCGTCGCCGCGTGGAACACCGACCCCACCCCGCCCGCCGGGCGCCGCGCCGGACGCGGCCGACGACGGGCCCCGGCCTCGGTGTGACACAGGTCACCCCGTTCGGGCGATGAGTCGGGGGGGGGGGGGGGGGGGCCCGCCCCCGCCCCGCCCCCCCCCCGCCGGCGCCCCGGCCGCGCCCGC
>NZ_JBHWBZ010000075.1:15101-30431 GCF_042735475.1 Kitasatospora sp. NPDC059577
GCGGCCGGGGCAGTCCACCACGCCGCGCGCCGGGGGGGGGTGGGGCGGGCGGGGCCCGCCCCCCGCCCGCCGCCCCCCCCCCCGCCGATCGCTTTGCCCGACCGAGAGGAACCACGCTCATGACCGCCACCCCCGTGAAGAAGACTGCCGCCGCCCCCGCGGAGAAGACCGCCGCCGCGAAGGGAAACCCGGCGTCCTACTTCCCGTCCATCGAGAAGAAGCACGGCCGCCCGATCGAGGAGTGGAAGGACCTCATCCACACCTCCCCCCTCACCAAGCACATGGAACTCGTCGCCTGGCTCAAGGCCGACCACGGCCTCGGCCACGGCCACGCCAACGCCCTCGTCGCCCACACCCTCGCCGAGCGCACCCTCGCCGAGCACAGTGCCTGACCGTCACAGCCCCTCCGTAGAGTGCCCGGCATGCGCGCTCACGACGAGGTCCTGGAAGCCCTGCGGCACGACGGCTCCTGGCAGTTCACCCCGGCCGCCGACGGCACCCCGGACCGGGCGGTCTTCCGTCTCGACCCCGCCACCCGGCCCGGACGCCGGGACCTGGTGCGGCGCCTCCCGGCGCATGCCCCGGGCCCCGGCGGCGGCGCGGCCCCCGCGGACCCGTCCGACCCCGAGCAGTGGGAGGGCGTCCTGGTCGCCGCCCTGCTCGCCCACCCCGCCGCCGACCGGCTGCGCGTCCTGGACCTGCGCCTGACGGACTACCACCGCTGCGCCGAACCCGTCGCCGCGGCCCTCGCCGCCCGGCCGCGCCCGCGGCTGGAACACCTCTCCTTCGGCTACGGCTACCGGCACCTCTACGAGGACGCCGAAGGAACCGCGGGCACCCGGATCGACCCCCTCGACTTCCACGGCGAAGGACTCGTCCAGAGCGACGTCTGGCCCGCCCTGCCCGCCCTGCGCACCCTCGAACTCGAAGGCGCCTTCCTCTTCCACGCCGTCGACCACGACGGCCTCACCCACCTGAAGGTCCGCGGCCCCGCCTGCTCCGACGGCGCCGTCTTCGCCCTCGGGCACACCCCCGCCGTCGAGTCCCTGACCGTCGAGGTCGGCTGCGACGTCTTCGGCGTCACGCTGTCACCCGACCAGCTCGGCGAACTCACCGCCGACCGGTACCCCGCCCTGCGCCGACTCGACCTCGCCCGCACCGAGTTCGACGCCGACCCCCACGAGGTGCTCGCCGCCCTCGCGGACTGCGACGTCCTCCCGCAGCTCGACACCCTCACCCTCGACGCCCGCACGGCCGGTGCCCGCACCCCCGACCTCGCCCCCCGCTTCGCCCACCTCGACCTGCGCACGGCGGTCTGAGCGCCGCCCGGGCCCGGGGCGCAGGGCCCCGGGGCCCCGGGGCTCAGGGGATGATGACCCGCCGTCCGCGGGTGTGGCCGGCCCGGCTGTCGGCGTGCGCCGCCGCCGCCCCCGCGAGCGGGTACGACTTCTCGACCGGGATGTGCAGCCGCCCCCGGGAGATGAGGCCGACGGCCTCGGCGAGCGCCCGCGGCACGCTCCCGGCCACGCCGGAGAACCGGACCCCGTGCTCCGGGGCGCCGAGGTCGGCGATGGAGACCACCCGCGCCGGGTCCCCGGTCAGCTCCACGAGCTCGCGGACCACGCCCGCACCGGCCAGGTCCAGGGCCGCGTCGACCCGGCCGAGGCGGCGCACCCGCTCGACCCAGCCCTCGCCGTACGTGGTGGCGAGGGCGCCCAGGCCGCGCAGGTAGTCCTGGTTCGCGGCCCCGGCCGTGCCGATCACCGCGATGCCGCGCTCGCGGGCGATCTGCAGCACCGCCGACCCGACGCCCCCGGAGGCGCCGCTGACCAGCAGCGTCTGCCCGGGCCGCACGCCGACCTCGCGGATGACGCGCAGCGCCGTCTCCACCACCGAGGGGTACCCGGCCGCCTCCTCGAAACTCAGCCCCTCGGGCATCCGGGCCCAGGCCGACAGCACGGCGAACTCGGCGTAGGTGTCCCTGCCCTCGCCGAACACGCGGTCGCCGACCTCGACGCCCTCGACGCCCTTGCCGACCTCGTCCACCACCCCGGCGGCGTCCTGCCCCACCCCGGCGGGCAACTCCACCGGATGGGCCCCCAGTACCTGTCCCTCACGGATCCTCCAGTCGACGGGGTTCACGCCTGCCGCCCGGACGGCGATGCGGATCCGGCCGGGGCCCGCGTGGGGCTCCTCGGCATCCACGAGCCGCAGGACGTCCGGACCGCCGAACTCGGCGAAGCTCACTTTCCTCATGCGGCCGACCGTAGCCCTAACAGTTAGTGTTTTGCAACGGTTAGGTATTCGTAGCTGGTAGGGTCCGGACATGATCGAGTCGGAGCAGGGGCGGGAGCAGCCGGGCCGCCGCGAACGCAAGAAGGCCGCGACCCGTCAGAAGATCGCCGACACCGCCCTGCGGCTCTTCCTGGAGCACGGGTACGACGCCGTCGGCATCCGCGACGTGGCCGCCGAGGCCGACGTCGCCGTCACCACGGTCTTCTCCCACTTCGCCGGCAAGGAGGCCCTGGTCTTCGAACGCGACCAGGACTTCGAACAGCGCCTCACCCGGGCGGTCACCGACCGGGCGCCGCACGAGCCGCTCGTCCCCGCGCTGCGCCGCGAGGTCGAGGCCCTGGTGCGGCACTGCACGGCGGAGGGCACCGCCCCGGTCCGGCGCATGATCGAGGGATCGCCCGCCCTGCGGGAGTACGAGGAGTCGATGGGCCTGCGCCACGCGGAGGCGCTGGCGGCGGCCATGACCGCCGATCCCCGCCTCCCGGCGACCGCGACGGCCTGCCGGGCGACCGCGCGGTTCGTGATCGACGCCTACGCGCTGGCCTGCGGGGCGGCCGATCCGCAGGCCGCGGTGGACGAGGTCTTCCGGATGATCGAGGCGGCCTGGGAGGCCGCTGCCCGCTGACCCGCCCGCTGACCCCCCGGCAGGCACCGTCCCGCCGGGGGCGGGGGAGCGGCGGCGTGATCGGGGCCGGTGGTCCGGGTCGGGCCGGTGGTCCGGGTCGGGCCGGTGGTGCGGGTCGGGCCGGTGGTGCGGGCCCGGTCAGTGGGGGCGCAGGCCGGTGAGGACGACCTCGAAGACGCGTTCGCGGGCGGCGGGGTCGGCGGCGAGCTGTTCGGTCGCGGCGCCGGTGCCGACGAGCAGGGCGACCAGTTCGGGCAGGCCGAGGTCGGGGCGGACGGCTCCGGCCTGCTGGGCCGCGGCGAGGAGGCCGGCCAGCTGGGCGCGCATCAGGCCGGAGGACTCCCGCAGGGAGGCGTGGACGTCGACGCCGGCTTCGGCCAGGGCGCGGGTGAACTCCTGCTTGCCGGCGGACTGTTCGACGACCAGGCGGAAGCAGGCGTGGAAGGCCTCGGCGGGCGGGTGTTCGGCGGCGAGCCGGGCGGTGCGGTCGGTGATGGTCTCCAGCCGGCGCACCACGACGGCTTCCAGGAGTGCTTCCTTGGTGGGGAAGTGACGGAAGAGGGTGCCGACGCCGACGCCGGCGGCGCGGGCGATCTCCTCGGTCGGCACGTCGACGCCCCGGGTGGTGAAGACCTCGGTGGCGGCGTCGAGCAGCCTGGCCCGGTTGCGGGCGGCGTCCGCGCGCAGCGGCCGTGGGGTGGCCCCGCTCATGCCCGTCTCCCTTCCGTCCGCGGTGTCGCGGACTCACCCGTGGACAACCGGAGTGGTTGGTCCGTATCGTATTAAGCGGAGTCGCTGGTCCGATTCCAGTGACGTGTCCCGTGGGGGTTGATCATGTCCGAAACGCCGTCGCCGCGCGAGGTCTTCTCCGAGCTGCTGGAGGGCATCACCGGAGGGAAGTTCACCGAACTGGCCCGGCTCTACGCCGAGGACGCGGTGGTGGAGACCGTCTTCCAGCCGGTCGGTCCGCGCCTCTTCGAGGGGCGCGCCGTCATCGCCGAACGGTTCGGGCAGCTCGGCGCGCACATGCCGCTGGAGCTGCAGGCACAGAACGTGGTGGTCCGGGAGACCGACGACCCCGAGGTGATCGTCGCGCAGTTCGACTACCGGGCCCACCACCGGGACACCGGGCGGGACTTCGAGGTCGCCAACGTCCTGGTGCTACGGGTCCGCGACGGCCTGATCGTCCACAGCCGGGACTACCACGACCACCTGGCCCTCGCCGTCGCCGGCGGCAACCTGCCCCAGCTCGTGGCGGCCCTGGAAGGCGAGTAGCGCCCGGAACGACCCGGGGGCCGGGGCCGCCGACGGCACGATCGGAAAGCCGGCGGCCCCGGCCCCGGGTACGGGTTCCGTACGGGCGGGGCATCGACCGCGGTGCCCGTACGGCTGCGGTCGGGTGCCATTCGACAACTTCAACAGGACTTGAAGTCAAGCCCGGACCGCCCCGGCCCCGCAGCGGCCCCCGCCGGCCCCCGCCGTGCCCGCCCCCGGCCGCCCGCGGTTCTCCGCAGCGGGGTAGCCTCGCTCACGGCGGAGGCCTGCGTACGGGCACGGACGAGGCGGACAGGGGCGGACGGATGGCGGAGCAGCAGCGCGGGTACTGGCGGGTGTCGGACGGTGTGGCGGTCGGCGCCACCCAGGCGCACATCGTGTGGACCAGAGCGGCCTACCCGGCCCTGGTCGAGGTCGCGGGCCGCTACCACGCGGTGATCAGCTACGCGGACCTGGCCGAGGCGCTCCAGGAGGCCTCCGGGGTGCGCACCCGGGTCAACCACCGGCACTGGATCGGCAAGGTGCTGTCCCTGGTGGTCCTGGAGGCGCACCGGCGCGGGGACCCGCCGCTGACGGCCCTGGTGGTGAACGCGACGGACGGCAAGGTCGGCCCCGCCTACCAGGAGGTGCTGGCGGTGGCCGGGCAGCCGCCGCTGGTCGAGGAGATGGACCGCGAACAGCACGCGGCCGCCGCCCGTCTGGCCTGCTACCGGCACTTCGGCGCCGACCTGCCCGCCGACGGCGGCACGCCCGCCCTCGCCCCGCGCCTGCTGGCCTCGGTGGCGCGCAAGAAGGCCGCCCCCCGCACCGCGGCGGCCACCACCACCGCCGGTACGCCGGCGGCCGTGCCGCGCCCGCCGGCGATCTGTCCGACCTGCTTCCTGGAGCTGCCGGCGACCCGGGTGTGCGACTCCTGCGGGGAGACCATCGCGCCGTGAGCGGCCGGTGAGCGCCCCGGTGAACGGCCGGCGGGCGCCCCGGTGAGCTGCGGCCCGGCGGGCGGCCGTCAGACGGCGGGGGTCAGACGGCGGAGGTCAGGCGCCCCGGCATCCGCCAGCCCTCGGCGAGCCGGGAGGGGGACAGGCGCCCGCCGCCGCCGAAGAACTCGCAGAACTTCATGATCAGCGGGTCCCAGCCGACCGGGTCGACGTAGTGGTCGGTGCCCGGCACGATCAGGCCCTCCTCGACGTGCGCCCGCACCACCGTCACCTCGAAGGCCGTGCACCGCTCGTTGCCCGCCATCGGCGTCGCCGCCTCCAGCCGGCACTCCAGCTGCACCGGGCACTCCGCGGCGCGCGGCGCCCGGACCAGCTCGCCCGCCAGCTCGGTCATCCCCGCCGCCGCGAACTTGCGCCGCTCGTGGCGGTAGCCCTGCTCCCGCCTCGACTCCGTGATGTGCGGGTTCGCCGTCAGCAGCGCGAGGGCGTTCACGGCGTCGACCTGCGCCGAGGACGGCAGGTTGAGCACGCACTCGCCCTCGCGCCGCAGGTTGACGGCGGTCTGGGAGGTGTTGCCCAGACCCAGCACGCAGGACTGCCCCAGCCACCACGCCGAGGACATCGGCATGAGGTTGGCGCTGCCGTCCTCGTTGCGCGAGCCGATCAGCACCACCGGGGTGCCGAAGTAGAGGACCTTGAGATCGGTGACCTTGTGCACGGGAATGGCCGTCCTGGGTAGGGGAACCGCTGTCGGTCACCGACTCTGCCCCCGCCCGTACGGGGGCGCTGGCGGTGATCGGACATCCAGTTCCCGCAGGTCCCGCAGGTCCCGCAGGTCCCGCAGGTCCGACCGGTCCCGGGGCCCGGGGACGGCAGCCCCGGGCCGCCGGACCCGGCGGTCAGCCCACCGGCCCCCGGGCGGCGACCTGACGGGCCTGACCGTCACGCAGCCGGTAGGACAGGCCCACCACGGCCGCCTCGCCCGCGGCGACCCTGGAGGCGAGCACCTGCGAACGCTCCACCAGCAGGTCCACGGTCTGGCGGATGTGCTCGTCCACGATCGCGTCCCGGTCCTCGATGCCCGCCGCCTTGGCGGACAGCACGCTCGGGGTCACCCGCTCCACCACGTCCCGCACGAAACCGCCCGGCAGCTGCCCCTGCTCCAGGGAGTCCAGCGCCGCCGCCACCGCACCGCAGGAGTCGTGCCCCAGCACGACCACCAGCGGGCACTCCAGCACGCTCACCCCGTACTCGATGCTGCCCAGCGCCTCCGCGCCGGTCACGTGCCCGGCGGTGCGCACCACGAACAGGTCGCCCAGGCCCTGGTCGAAGATGATCTCGGCGGCCAGCCGGGAGTCCGAACAGCCGAACAGCACCGCGAAGGGCCGTTGCGCCGGGGCGAGCGCGGCCCGGCGGCCGGCGTCCTGGTTGGGGTGCTCGGGACTGCCCGCGACGAACCGGGCGTTGCCCTCCATCAGCATCCGCAGCGCCTGGCGGGGGTCGGAGATCGGGTCGGATATCGGTGTGGGGATCATGCCAGCACCCTAGATCGCCGCAGGTGGGCGCCGCAGCCGGAGGTGACCGGTCTCTCACCGCCCACCTGCCGCGACCCGCCGTCACACCCGCCCCGCTGCGCCGCCGCCCGCGCCGAGGGGGGTTTGAAGACGAGCATCGGGGTCAACGGATGGAGCAATCGGGGACAAAGAGGCCCGGCACCGGCAGGGCAGGGGAGGGACACATGGGGACGAGGCGGCTCACAGCGGTACGGACCGCGGCGGCGTGGCTCGACGGTGCACGGCCCGGCGGGCTGCGGTTCACGGCACGGGGTTTCACGGCACGGGGGTTCACGGCGCCCCGGTCGGTGACGGTCCGGTCGGTGACGGTCCGGTCGGTGACGGCCCGGCTGGACGCCCTCGACCGCGCCCTGTTCGACCGGATCGCCGCCGCCCCGCTGCACGGCACCGCCACCTGGCTGCGCACCCTGAGCCGGGCCGCCGACCACGGCCTGCTGTGGACGGGCACCGCCGCCGTCCTCGGCGCCGTCGGCGGCCGCACCGGACGGCGCGCCGCCCTGCGCGGCCTCGGCTCGCTCGCCCTCGCCTCCGCCACCGCCAACACCGTCGCCAAGCACGCCACCCGGCGCCCCCGCCCCCTGCTGGACCCCGTCCCGCAGGTGCGCCGGCTGCTGCGACAGCCCGTCACCACCTCCTTCCCCTCCGGCCACTCCGCCTCCGCGGCCGCCTTCGCCACCGGCGTGGCGATCGAGTCCCCGCTACTGGGCGCGGCCGTCGCGCCGCTCGCCGCCGCCGTGGCCCTGTCCCGCGTCTACACCGGCGCGCACTACCCCGGCGACGTCCTCGCCGGCACCGCCCTGGGCGCCGCGGCCGCCGCGGCCACCCTGCACTGGTGGCCGCGCTCCTGCGACGCCCCGCCGCCGGCCGCCCCGGCCCGCCGCCCCGCCCCCGCCCTGCCGCAGGGCCGCGGCCTGTCCGTGGTCGTCAACGCGGGCTCCGGCAACGGCAGCCCCGTCGCCCCCGGCCCCGAGGACACCGCCGAGACCCTGCGCACCCTGCTGCCCGAGGCGGACGTCCGGGTGTGCGGGCCCGAGGACGACCTGGCCAAGATGCTGACCGAGGCCGCCGACCGGGCCGCGCGGGCCGGCGGCGCACTCGGCGTCTGCGGCGGCGACGGCAGCGTCAACCTGGCCGCCGCCCTCGCCGTCGAACGCACCCTGCCGCTGGCGGTCTTCCCCGGCGGCACCCTCAACCACTTCGCCCTCGACCTCGGCGCCGCCACCCACCAGGACACCGCCGAGGCCGTCCAGGGCGGCAGCGCCGTCGGCGTCGACCTCGCCCTGGCCACCGACGACAGCGCGCGCCGGGTCTTCGTCAACACCTTCAGCCTCGGCCTCTACCCCGAACTCGTCCACCGGCGCGAGAAACTGGAGAAGCGCATCGGCAAGTGGCCGGCCCTGGCGGTCGCCGCCGCCACCCTCCTGCCCACCGCCGAACCGGTCACCGTCCACGCCGACGGCCGCACCCACCGGCTGTGGCTGCTGTTCGCCGGCAACGGCGCCTACGAACCGGCCGGAGTCACCCCCACCCACCGCGCCGCCCTCGCCGACGGGCAGCTCGACGTCCGGGTCGTCGACGGCTCCGCGCCCCTGGCCCGCACCCGCCTGGTCGCCGCCCTGCTGACCGGCACCCTGCACCGCTCCCGCGTCTACCGCACCACCCGCCTGCGCGCCCTGCACCTGGACTCCCTCGGCGACGCCACCCGGATGGCCGTCGACGGCGAGTCCGTCCCCGCCCGCGGCGCCCTGCACCTGTCCAAGGCGCACGCCGCGCTCGTCGTATACCGGCCCCGCGCCGCCCAATCCGTTCCCCCGGCGGCTCCGAACCACTGACGACCTGACCCCCGCCGGGAACCGACCGCCGAACCCCGCCGCCGCACCGTACGAGGCCCCGAGATGAGCACCGCCGTCGTCCTGTTCACCCAGGACCTGCGCCTGCACGACAACCCCGCCCTGCACGCCGCCCGCACCGGCGCCGACCAGGTCCTGCCCCTGTTCGTCCTCGACCCCGCCGTCGACAAGGCCGACTTCGCCCCGCCCAACCGGCGGGCCTTCCTCGCCGACGCCCTCGCCGACCTCGACCGCTCCCTGCGCGCGGCCGGCTCCCGCCTCGTCCTGCGCCACGGCGACACGGCCGAACAGACCGCCCGCGCCGCCGCCGAATGCGACGCCACCACCGTCCACACCGCCGCCGGCGTCTCCGCCTTCGCCACCCGCCGCGAAACCGCCCTGCGCCGCGCCCTCGGCGACCGGCTCCACCTCCACGACGGACTCACCGTCGTCCCCGCCGGCGCCGTCACCCCCGCCGGCCGCGACCACTACGCCGTCTTCACCCCCTACCTGCGCGCCTGGCAACAAGCCCACCGCCGCCCCCTCCTGCCCGCCCCGCGCACCCTCGCCACCCCCGACCACCCGCACGGCGACCCGCTGCCCACCGCCCCCGCCGGCACCTCCCCGGCCCTGCCGCCCGGCGGCGAACGCGCCGCCCGCCGCCGGCTGCGCGCCTGGGACGCCGACGACTACGACCGCCTGCACGACGACCTCGCCGCCGACGCCACCTCCCGCCTCTCGCCCTACCTGCACTTCGGCTGCCTGTCCGCCGCCGAACTCGCCCACCGTGCCGCCACCCGCGGCGGCCCCGGCGCCGACGCCCTGGTCCGCCAACTCGCCTGGCGCGACTTCCACCACCAGGTTCTCGCCGCCCGCCCCGCCGCCGCCCACACCGACTACCGCCCCCGCGGCACCCGCTGGCACCACGACGACCAGGAACTGCAGGCCTGGCGCGAAGGCCGCACCGGCTACCCCGTCGTCGACGCCGGCATGCGCCAGCTCGCCCACGAAGGCTGGATGCACAACCGCGCCCGCCTGATCACCGCCTCCTTCCTCACCAAGACCCTGCGCCACGACTGGCGCCCCGGCGCCGCCCACTTCCTCCACCTCCTCGTCGACGGCGACCTCGCCAACAACCAGCTCAACTGGCAGTGGATCGCCGGCACCGGCAACGACACCCGCCCCAACCGCGTCCTCAACCCCCTGCGCCAGGCCGAGCGCTACGACCCCGACGGCACCTACGTGCGCCGCTGGCTCCCCGAACTCGCCCACCTGCCCGGCCGCACCGTCCACCAGCCCTGGACCCACGACGGACCCCTCGACTACCCCGACCCCCTCATCCCCCCGGACGCCCTGACCGCCCGCATCCACGCCACCGGCTGACCGGGCGCGCGACACCGGGGCCGCGCACGGCCTACGGCGCCCCCGGGCCGCGCACGGCCAGCACCGTCACGTCGTCACGGCTGCGCCCGCCGCTCCACCGCCGGGCCCGCTCGTCCAAGGCCTCCGGCAGCGCCCCGGCCGGCGTCCCGGCGAGCTCGGCCAGACCCCGCTCCACCGGGTAGAACACCCCGGAGCCGTCCTGCGCCTCCGTGATGCCGTCCGTCAGCAGCACCAGCACCCCGTCCGCCGGCAGCGCGAACCGCCGCACCGCACGCGGCCCCGCCCCGCCCGTCGACTCCGCCAGCGATGCCAGGCCCAGCGGGATCCCCGCCGGCAACGCCACGGACTCCACCCGGCCGTCGCCGCGCAGCAGGTACGGGGCGAGGTGGCCGCAGTTGACGGCCTGCACCCGGGCCCCGACCTCGCGCCCGCCCGGCCCGTGCAGGCCCAGGACCGTCGCCGTCACGAACCGCTCCTGCTCGCCGCTCTGCACCGCGTACGCGTTGTGCCGCTCGACCGCCGCCTCCAGCGCGTCCGCGACACCGGTCAGCTCCGCCTCCCGGAACGCCGCCTCCCGGAACGCGCTCAGCACCGCGAAGCCCGTACCGATCGCCGGCAGCCCCTTGCCCTGCACGTCACCCACCAGCACCCGGGTGCCGAACGGGGTCTCGGCGACGTCGTACAGGTCGCCACCCACCATGGCGTCCTCCTCCACCGGCCGGTACAGCCCGTCCAGCCGCACGTCCGCCGTGGTCACCGGCAGCGGACGCAGCAACTGGCGCTGCAACGCCACCGCGCTCTGCCGCATCCGCGACAGCTCCCGCTCGCGCCGCACCCGCCGCGCGCACAGCCCGATCACCGCCGCCTCGGCCCCGATCACCGCCACCAGGGTGCCCACCCGGGCCTCCAGCGACGGCGGCGGGAACAGCGCCGTGCTCACCACCACCACGACCGCCACCCACACCGACACGGCCACCGTCTGCGCGACCGTGCCCAGACCGGCCAGCAGCGCGGGCAGGAACACCAGCAGCAGCACCAGCCGGGCATTGGTCCCACTCGCCGCCTGCGCCAGCAGCAGCGCCGCCGTGGCGGCCAGCACCCCCAGCACCACCGACCGGTTGCGGGGCGCACGCGGGACGGTTCCGTTGCTCTCCACCCCGCCGCCGCCCTCTCCGCCCGTCCGCTCCGCCGTCCGCCTCGCGCACCGATCCGCGCCCGACCGTCCCCCCAGGGTCGTCGGCCCGGCGGCACCGGCGCCAACGGGCCGCGCCGGACGGGGGAACACGCCGGCTGTCACCGGCAGTCGGTACGGTGGCTGGCGTGTCCACCCGTGAACCCCGCGCGACCCGCGTCCCCCTGGCCGACCTCGTCCGGCTGCGACAGGCCCGCGACCGGATGGACCGCGACTACGCCCAGCCCCTCGACGTCCCCGCCCTCGCCCGCACCGCCCTGATGTCCTCCGGTCACTTCTCCCGCAGCTTCCGCACCGCCTACGGCGAAACCCCGTACAGCTACCTCATGACCCGCCGGATCGAACGCGCCAAGGCCCTGCTGCGGCGCGGCGACCTCAGCGTCACCGACGTCTGCATGGCGGTCGGCTGTACCTCACTGGGCTCCTTCAGCACCCGCTTCACCGAACTCGTCGGCGAGAGCCCCAGCGCCTACCGCGCCCGCGACCACGGCGACGGCGCCGCCATCCCCGCCTGCATCGCCAAGATCCGCACCCGCCCGGTCCGCACCACGGAAGCCAAGGGCGGGACGCCCCCGGGACGCCTCCCGTAGCGTGACGGCATGAGCATCGAACTCGCCCAGTGCTTCATCGCCGTGGACGACCACGACAAGGCCCTCACCTTCTACCGCGACATCCTCGGCTTCGAGGTCCGCAACGACGTCGGCTTCGAAGGCATGCGCTGGGTCACCGTCGGTTCGCCCGACCAGCCCGGCGTCGAAATCGTCCTGGAACCCCCGCTGGCCGACCCGCACGCCTCCGAGGACGACCGCCACGCCGCCGCCGAACTCCTCGCCAAGGGCCTCCTGCGCGGCGTCATCTTCCGCACCGACGACTGCGACGCCGTCTTCGAACGCATCCGCGCCGCCGGCGCCGAAGTCCTCCAGGAACCCATGGACCAGCCCTACGGCGTCCGCGACTGCGCCTTCCGCGACCCCTCCGGCAACATGCTCCGCTTCAACCAGCCCCGCACGAAGTAGCCCACCCCGCCCGCCCGGTGGGCGGGAGCCGGGTCCGGCGGGCTCCGGTCCGGTCCACCCCCGTGGGGCCGGGCCGGAGTCCGCCGGGGTCAGGTGGCGAGCAGGCGCAGGCAGGCGCGCAGGAGCAGGGCCGTGGTGACGGCGGCCGGGACCGACCAGGGCAGGAGACCGGCGGCCGCGGCCAGGACGGCCGGGGTGAGGACGGGCAGGGTGCCGGCCAGGGTGGTCACCAGGGCCGGGTGCGGGGGCCGGGCGCTCACGAGGCCCGCCGGGCGCGGTCGAGGAAGGCGCGCAGCGGGGCCCAGGCGTCGGCGGGGGCGTCGGGCTCGCCGGACATCGCGGCGGGGTCCTCGCGCCAGGCGGTGCGGACGGCGGCCGACAGGGTGGCGTCCCCGCCGCTGAAGAGGCGGGCGAGTTCGTCGAGGCGGTCGGCGATGCGGCGCACCCGGGGGTCGGTGGGTTCGACCCCGGCGGCGCGCAGGGCCTCGGCACCGCGGTAGAGCTGGGGCCATTCGACGTCCAGCAGGTAGTGGGCGGCGGGGCCGAGGGCGGCGGCGTGGTCGGCGAGGGCGTGGACCTGGTCGTCGTCGAGGTGGCGGTGCAGGGCCTCCCGGGCGGCGGGGCCGGTGGGCCCGGTGGCGCCGACGGCCCGGACGAGGCGCAGCAGGTCGGCGGTGTCGGGGGTGCGTTCGGCGCAGAGTTCGGTGTGCACGTGGGCGAGGCGGTCGCGCAGCGCCCGCAGGTCGGTGAGGGCGGCCTCGGTCGCGGCGAGGTGCTCGCGGACCAGCCGGACGGGGTCGATGCCGGCGTCGAGGCAGGTGGCGATGGTCTCCAGGCCCAGACCGAGGCGGCGCAGGGCGAGGACCTGGTAGAGGCGGACGACGTCCTGCTCGGTGTAGGCGCGGTGGCCGGAGGCGCTGCGCCGGGAGGGGCTGAGCAGGCCGATCCGGTCCCAGTGGTGCAGGGTGCGTACGGTCAGGCCGCTCGCTTCGGCGAGGGGACCGACCTTCCAGGTCTGTTCGGTGGGCATGGCACGAGGATTCCTCCTGACGTCGGGTGAGGTTCAAGCCCCCCGGGCGAATCCGTGGTGCGGGTTCGCCGGCGCGGGTTCCGGGTGCGCGTTCCCCGGTACGGGGGCTCGGGTGCGGGGCCGGGGTGCGGGTTCAGCCGGAGTGCGCCGGCACCGGGTAGTCGGGCAGGTCGATGGCGTCGGCCTTGGCGAACTGGGCGGCGAGCAGGTTGCGCAGCGGCCACCGGCCCATCCAGCGCATGGAGGCGGCGCGCAGGCGGATCATCAGGGCGCTGTCGGGGGCGTAGCCGTTGAGGCCGCCGGGCGGCAGTTCCTGGGCCTGGGCGACGTAGGGGCGCATCAGGTCCTCGTAGCGGGTGAAGGCGGTGCGGAAGTCGCCGCGGGCGGTGGCGAGTTCGCCGGCGAGCAGGTAGGCGCCGACGAGGGCGAGGCTGGTGCCGAGGCCGGTGAGGGGGCTGGGGCTGTAGCCGGCGTCGCCGAGCAGGGCGACGCGGCCGCGGCTGTAGTGGTCGAGGCGGATCTGGCCGAAGGAGTCGAAGGCGAAGTCCTCGGCGGTGCGCATCCCGGCGAGCAGCCGGTCGACCTCCCAGCCGGCACCGGTGAAGCGCTCGGCGAGCAGGCGCTTGTGGGCGGCGGTGTCGCGGCGGTCGTGGGCGAGGGGTGCGGAGCGGAAGCCGAGGGAGGCCTTGACCTCGCCGGGCAGCCGGCCGGGGCGGGCGCCGGCGACGAGGCCGCCGGGGGCGTTGTACATCAGGAACCAGCTGTCGAGGTCGCGGGCGAGCGCGGGGTCGTGGACGGTGAACCAGGCGTGGTAGCCGCCGAGGGGGCGGTAGTGGTCCTGTTCGGGGCCGAAGGCCAGGCGGCGGACGGCGGAGTGCAGGCCGTCGGCGCCGATGACCAGGGCGAAGCGGCGGGCGGGGGCGTTCTCGAAGGTGACGGTGACGCCGTCGGCGTCCTCGTCGAGCGCGGTGACGGTGTCGTCCCAGAGGTGTTCGACGCCGCCGGTGGCGTCGAGGAGCAGGTCGGCGAGGTCGCCGCGCAGGATCTCGATCTCGGAGACGATGCCCTCGCCCTCGAAGAGTTCGACGGGCATCCGGGCGCTCAGCCGGCCGTGCCGGTCGACCAGGGCGATGCCGCGCTGTTCGACGCAGCGGTCGCGGACCCGCTCCATCAGGCCCATGCGTTCGACGACGGTGCGTCCGGCGCCGCGCAGGTCGACGGCCTGTCCGCCGGGGCGCGGGCCGGGGGCGCGTTCGACGACGGTGGGGTTGAAGCCGTGGCGGCGCAGCCAGTGGGCGAGGGCGGGGCCGGCGATGCCGCCACCGGAGACGAGGATGTCGCGATCGGTGTCCATGGGTGTGTCCTCTCTGCGGGTCCGACGGGTCCGGCGGGTCCGGCGGGTTCGACGCTGACGAATGTACGCCGTACGCATTGGCCTAACAACCCCTGTGCTGCGGGAACTTGAAGGTAGTGCACTAGTGCAGTGGGGTGTTCGGGGCCCGCCCCGGGTCGCCCCCGGGCGCCCGGCCGGGGCCTTTCCGCAGGCGGGAGGGCGCCGGGGGCGGCGACGGGTGCACTAGTGCGGCACGATGGCGCCATGGAGAACACTCGACAGCTCGTCAGTTCCGGCTCGCCCCTCGAACCGCGGATCGGCTTCTCCCGGGCGGTGCGCAAGGGTTCGTACGTCGCGGTCGCGGGCACCGCCCCCATCGCCGAGGACGGCACGGCGGCCGCGCAGGGCGACGTCCACGGCCAGACCGTGCGCTGCCTGGACATCGCCGAGGCCGCCCTGAAGGAGGCGGGCGCCTCGCTCAAGGACGTCGTGCGGACCCGCATCATGCTCACCGACATCTCGCGGTGGAAGGAGGCCGCGCGCGCCCACGGCGAACGCTTCGCGACGATCCGCCCGGCGTGCACCTTCGTGGAGGTGTCGCGCTTCATCGACGAGCAGTGGCTGGTCGAGGTCGAGGTCGACGCGATCCTCGACTAGCGCGCGCCGGAGCCGGGCCGCCCCGGCCGGGCCCCGGTGGGGGATCCGGGCCCGGCCTTGTAGGTTCTTCGGTGCCGCCGGGCCGACCGGCGCCGGCGGCACCGCGGCACCGCGGCCCACCACCCCGGAAGGCCCGAAGGCCGGCGGGCCCTAGGGGTGGCGGGGGACGGCAGTGGGGGCGAG
>NZ_JBHWBZ010000075.1:30441-40572 GCF_042735475.1 Kitasatospora sp. NPDC059577
CCCGTCGGCGCGCCCCCGGGGGGGGGGCGGGGGTGGTCTGCGCGTGGGGTTCTGTCTTTTGTGTCGGCCCGCGCGTCTCCCGCCCCCGCCGCGCCACGGCGGCACGGCGGCACACGACGCCGGAAGGCCGGAAGGCCGGAGGGCCGAAGGGGAGGCGGAGGAAGGCAGTGGGGGCGAGGACGGCGGGCGCGGCGGGCGCGGAGGCGCCGACGGCGGGCACGGACGCGTTCCGGAGCGAGGACCTGCCCGCCACGGAGCGGTTCGACTACTGGCGGGAGCTGATCGGCCGCACCCGGGACAGCGAGATGACCAGCGTGCACGCCGCCGACTTCCGGGCCGACATGCGGCGCCTGGAGCTGGGCCAGGCGACCCTGCTCAGGTCGTCGTTCCCGCCCTCGCGTTTCCGGCGCAGCGCCGGCATGGTGCGCCGCTCGGACCGGGAGGTGTACCACCTCACGCTGGTCCTCGACGGGGCCCTGGCGCTGACCCGCGAGACCCGCGGGTCCGGGGACCGCGTGACGACGTTCGGGGCCGGCCGGCTGTACGTGGTCGACAGCTCCCACCCCTACGACGTGCGGGGCATCGGGGCCGCCCGGCCCGGCCGGGGCGAGCCGCGGATCGAGGCGCTGGGCATCGACTTCCCGGCTGCCTCGCTGCCGCTCCCGCCGCAGCGACTGCGCGAGGTGATGGGCCGGGGGTTCTCCCGCGACGAGGGCACCAGCGCCCTGCTCGCCGACTTCCTCCTCGGCCTGGACCGCCAGGCCGCCCTCCTGGGCCCCGCCGAGACGCCCCGCCTGGGCACCGTCGTCATCGACCTGGTCACCGCCTGGCTGGCCCGCGAACTCGACACCGAGGCCGCCGTCCCCGACGACGCCCGCCAGCGCGCCCTGGTCGAGAACGTCCGCACCTTCGTCCGCCGCAACCTGTCCGACCCCGGCCTCACCCCCACCGCGATCGCCGCGGCCCACCACGTCTCCGTCAGCTACCTGCACCGCCTGTTCACCCGCCACACCCAGGGCCGGACCCTCGCCGGCTGGATCCGCGCCGAGCGCCTGGAGAGCGCCCGCCGTGACCTCGCCGACCCCGCCCTGCGCACCCTGCCCGTCCACGCCGTCGCCGCCCGCTGGGGCATCCCGCGGGCCTCCGACTTCACCCGCGCCTTCCGCGCCGCCTACGGCCAGACCCCGGGCGAACACCGCCGGCAGGCCCTGGCCGCCGCCGGGCGGGTGGCGTAGGGCCCGCCCCCGGGACCCGCCCCCGGACCGTCCCCCCGGACCCGCCCCGGACTCCGGGCACGCCGTCCGCGCCGGTGCTCGACGACGGGCCCCGGGCCCGTCAGCCCCGCCGCAGGGAGCCCACCACCGCCGACAGGTCCTGCTCGGCGATCGACGGGTCCGCCAGCAGCACCTCGCGGGCCGCCGACAGGACCCGGCCGCCGCCCGCCAGGGCGAGGTCCTTGGCGGCCAGCCGGACCGGGAAGTCCGAGTCCGCGCTGTGCGCCCGGGCCACCACCCCCGCGAGCGGCCCGGCCGCCAGCACCTCCCGCGCCAGCTCCTGCGACACGCCCAACTCCTCGGCTGCCGCCAGCACTTCGCCGACCACCGTGACCGAGGCCACGATCGCGCCGATCACCACCACCTTCAGCGCCGCGCCCGACCCCGGGCCGCCGCAGCGCCGCACCCGGCCCAGCTGCTCCAGGACGGGCTGCGCACGGTCCAGGTCGGCGTCCTCGCCGCCCGCGAAGACCGTCAGGTCGCCGGTCGCCGCCGGGCCCACACTGCCGAGCACCGGGGCGTCCACCAGGGCGACGCCGTCGGGGAGCCGCTCGCGCAGTCCGGCGGTGGCGGCCGGGCCGATCGAGGACATGTCGATCCACAGCGTGCCCGGCGCCAGCTCCGCCGTGAACCGTCCGGCCACCTCGGCGACGGCCGCCGGGTCGGACAGCATGGTGACGACGACGTCCGCGCCCCGGACGGCCTGCGCCGGGCTTGCGGCCTCGGTGAGGCCGTCGGCGCGGCCGGGGGAGCGGTTCCAGACGGTCAACGGGTGGCCGGCGGCGGCGAGGCGACGGGCCATCGGCAGGCCCATGCGGCCCAGCCCCAGAAATGCGATCTTCTCCATGGCCGCAACGCTAGGCAGCCACGAGCCAGGCGACAAGCGAATGTCTCGCATGGTAGCCATGCGGAATGGACATGGCTTGGCTCGACGTCTTCCGCACCGTCGCACACCTCGGCTCCTTCACCGCCGCCGGCGAACGGCTGGGCTTCACCCAGTCCGCGATCTCCCGCCAGATCGCCACATTGGAAGGGGAATTGGGCACGCCGCTGTTCGACCGACTGGCCCGCGGCGTACGGCTGACCGAACACGGCCGCGCCCTGCTGCCGCACGCCGAGGCGATGCTGGACCGCCTCGACACCACCCGGCGCGACCTCGCCGCCCTCACCGAACTCACCGCCGGACACCTGCGGGTGGGCGCCTTCGACAGCGCCAACGCGGCCCTCGTCCCCGGCGCGCTCGCCGCCTTCCGTGCCGCGCACCCGCACGTCGAGACCAGCCTCACCGAAGGCCTCTCCGCCCACCTGCTGGACCTGCTCGCCGACGGCACGATCGACCTCGCCGTGGTCGCCTCGTACGAGCAGGACGCCTACGACGGCGAACAGTTCGAGCCGCGGCTGCTGCTGGAGGACCCCGTGCTGGTGGCCCTGCCGTCCGGACACCGCCTCGCCGGCCGCCGGAGCCTGCGCCTGGCCGAACTCGCCGACGAACCCTGGATCGCCGCCCGCCGCCACGCCGAGTCCACCCTCCTCGCGGCCTGCCTGCGCAGCGGCTTCCGGCCCCGGATCGAGTACGCCGTCGGCGCCTGGACCGCCAAACTCGGCCTCGTCGCCGCCGGACTGGGCCCCACCCTGATCCCCGCGCTCGCCGCCCGCGCCGCCCGCCCGGACCTCGCCCTCGTCCCCCTGCACCCCGACGACACCCCGGTCCGGCACGTGTACACGGTGACGCGCCGGGGCCGGCGGGTGCCGCCGGCGGTGGCGGCGTTCACCGGGTTCCTGCAGGAGACGGCGGGGCGGGGCGGGGCGGGGACGGTGACGGCGTCGGGGCGGTGACGGGGGAACAGGTACGCAGCAGGGGTGGAGGGCCCGGGGCGCGGGTCATCCGGCTGATCCGGCCCGCCAGCGCGACAGTCACTTGACTGATGCGTGCCGGGAGCGCCCTTCGCGACCATCGACGAGGTGCCCCGCCCCCTCGGGCGCCGGGCACCCCGACCTCGACACCGAAAGTCATCAGGAACCGATCACATGCATGTCGTCAAGCCGGGCCCCCGGGCAGCAGCCCGCCCCGGAGCCCACAGGATCCTCTCGGCCCTCGCCGTCCTCCTCGCAGCCGTGGCAGCGATGCTCGGCGGCACCGGCGCGGCCCACGCCGACACCCCGGAGGGCCGCGTCTCCCACGTCTGGCTGAACCTCAGCGGAACGGGGAACCAGCAGGCCAGCCAGTACGGCGGCTTCATCAGCAGCCTGCAGAACGCGGCGGGCCACTACTGGTACAACGGCGTCGCCGCCACCCAGGTCCACGGGGCCAAGACCGCGCTCATCCGCGCCGACCTGAACTTCAACGGCGAGGAGCTGCGCCTGTGGTTCTCACCCAACGACCTCTACCTGCGCGGCTTCACCAACCACAACGGTGACACCTGGCAGTTCAACGACGGCGACTACAACCTCGCCGAGATCATGGAGAACCTCAGCCGGGGCCCCGACGGCGCCCTGATCCCCCCGCAGGGCCAGGTCCACACGCTGTCCTTCGGCTCCTCCTACGGCAGCATGTCGGGCGCGGCGGACGGCATCCGGCGGGAGAACCTGCCGATCTCCTACAGCGCCCTGTACAACCACGCCTACCAGCTGCAGTACGGCGGGGACGGCAGCAGCACCGCCCACTCGCTGCTGTTCCTCACCCAGTACACGTCGGAGGCCACCCGCTTCTGGGACGTCTACGGCGTCATGGTCGACATCATGCGCAACGGCAACAGCGTCTACCCGGGACTCCCCTCCCCGCAGGTGGAGATCGAGAGCGACTGGCGGCTGATCTCCGACTACGCCCGCAACCTCTACAACCACCGCAACCCCCCTGCCATCTACCTCGGCCCGCACGCCGGAAGCATCGCCAACAGCTCCCAGCTGACCTCCCGCGTCCGGCTCGTCATCGGCGACCCCTCGCAGATCAACCCCACCGGCGACTGGTGGCACACCGAACTCTGACCGACGAGGCCCCGGTGACCCACGAGGCCCCGGTGACCGACGGCCCCCCGCACGCACCCGCGCGCGGGGGGCCGTCCGGTGCGTGCGGGCCCCCGGCCGGACCGCCGGGTGCCCCGTGCCCTGTGCCCTGTGCCCTGTGCCCCGTGCCCTGTGCCCCGTGCCCCGTGACCTGTGCCCCGCACTACCGGCGCAGCGCGAGGACACCCGCCACGGTGGTGAGTGCGGGGCCGAGGAGCAGGAACAGCCGGCGGGGGCGGGACTGCAGGGTCAGGCGGAAGCCGCCCGCCCGGAACTCCAGGAAGGGACGCTGCGGACGCTGCTGACGACGCATGGGAATCTCCAGGGGATTGCGACAACCCGGTACGTCCCCCAGCACAATGGGCCGCAGGGCGGTTGCGTCAGGTCGCAACCCCGACTTGCGGCGGGAGAACGCAACTTGCCGACGGTGCAACACGGAGAAGAACGCGGCGTGAGCCGGGAGCAGATGCCCGCACGGCGGGGGCTGGCCCCGCTGGACGAACGCCTGCAGGAGCCGGAGCGGCGCTGCGCCGAACGCCTGCGCGAACTGCGGGCCCGGACCGGCCTGTCCTCGGAGGACCTCGCCGAACGCCTGAGCGGGGACGGGATCCGCGTCGACCGGACCCGGCTGTCCAAGTTCCTCAACGGCCGGGAGGTGCCGCGCCGGGAGATCGCCGCCCGGCTCCACGCGCTGGCGGCGGAGTGCGAGGGCGTGGAGGTGACCGCGGAGGAGGTCGCGGCGACCCGCGCGCTGATGTACGCGGCCGCGTGCGTGCGCAGCCCGCTGCAGGCCCGCGAGTTCGAACTCGCCACCGCCCGGGAGGACCTGGACCGCCACCGCGCCGAAGCCGTCCAGGAGTTGGCCGACCTTCAACGGGACCTCCACGACGAGCGCAAACGGCGCCAGGACGCGGAGGACGCGCTGGAGGACCTGGCCCTCCACAGCCGGGAGGAGGTCCGCGCGCTGACCGAGGAGCGGGACACGGCGCTCGACCGCATCGCGCAGCTGGAGGACCAGATCCGGCAGGCGGGGGCCGTGCTCAGACTGCGGGACCGGGACACCGAGACCCTCGACCGGATCACCCGGGCCACGCACGCCGAGCTGGCGGTGTGGGAGAGCGGCGGCACGGGCGATCTGGCGGGGATCTGCGCCGCGGTGGTCTACCTGCGTGATGCCGATGAGGACGCCGCCGCGGACCGCATCATCGAGCAGATCGCACTGGTCCACCCTGTCGGGGACATCGTGCGCCTTGCGAACGAGTTCCGGTCCCTCGGCCGCTTCCACGACAGTGTCAAGATCGAACACTCCCTCGTCCGTTCACGGAAGCCCGTCGACCTCTTCCACTGGTTCTCCGGCGAATCCAGGTGGAGCAAGGAACGTGTGCGTCTCCTGGAGTCGATGACTGTCGTCGCGCCCGTCGAGCATCTGGCCCGGCTCCACAAGGCCTGCACGGATCACGGGAACGGCGACCTGGACTTCGACCTCCTGAGCAGCATCGTCGAGAGGCCCCGGGCGGTACCGGAGGGCACCGGTGACGAGTGGGTCGAGGATCTCCGGAGGAGCGTGGATGTCACGAAGCAGGTGCTGACCGAGGGGACCGTAGCCGGCCCCGCTCAGCAGGTGGTGTCCGCCGCCGGCAGTGAGCCCGTCGACAGGTAGGCGTCGACGGCCTGTCGGGCGCACGGGCTGTAGCCGTTGAGGTAGACGGTGTGGACACGGCCGGGCACGGTGACCAGGCGGGAAGCGGGCATCCGGGCGTGCAGGGCGAGGGCGCCCCGGTAGGGGGCGTGGGTGTCGCCGGTGGACTGCACCTGCAGGGCGGGGACGGCGGTGCGCACCTCGACGGGCGGCTCCAGCGGGGCGCGGCGCCAGGAGGCGCACGGCGTCGGGCTGTTGTAGACCGGCCCGAAGACGGGCTGGGCGGGGCGGGCGCGGTCGACGGCGTCGCGGTACCACTGCGCCGAGCGCGGCATGGCGACGTCGTCGCACAGGATGCCGATCGCGGCCGCGAGGTCGGCGCCGCCCTCCGGGCTCGGGCCGACGACGGTGGCCAGCAGTTCGTGCAGGAGCGGGCCCGCCTGCACCGGCTTGCCGTCGGCGGCGTCCAGGAGCCGGCGCAGCACGTCCGCGTAGTCGGCGCTGTCACGGTCGTCGCCCTGGCAGACCGCGAGCAGGACCGGCAGCAGCCGGTCGTCGAGGCGGAAGCCGTCGATCGCGATCGGTGCCGCGCCCGCCCGGCGGACCAGCCCCTCGACGGTGGCCCGCACGGCCGCCGGGGTGGCGCCCAGGCCGTACACGGCGTCACGCGGGCCGGCCCAGGCGGCGAAGTCGTCCAGGGCGCGTTCGTTGGCGCCGCCCATGTCCTGGAACATCCGGATGCCGTAGCGGGCCGGGTCGGGCGCGCTGTCCAGGACCAGGCGGTCGACCCGCTCCGGGTACAGCTGCGCGTACACGGCGCCGAGCAGCGCGCCGTAGGACTGCCCGAAGAAGGAGGTGCGCTGCTCGCCGAGCGCGGCGCGCAACACGTCCGTGTCGCGGGCGATGTTGCGGGTCGTCAGATGCGGCAGCAGGTCGGGGTACCGGCTCCAGCAGGCGTCGGCGTCGGCCTCGGCGAGGTTCCAGGCCTGCTCGAAGCCGGCCCGGCCGGTGCCCACCGAGCGCAGCCAACTGCCCCTGACCAGGCCGCAGTCGAGGCCGCCGCTGGCACCGACCCCGCGGGTGTCCATGCCGATGACGTCGTACGCGGCGGCCGTCGCGGGCGCCATCGCGGCCCGCAGCTCGACGGGCATGGCCAGCCCGCGCCCGCCGGGGCCACCGGGGTTGGTCTGCAGGATGCCGCGGCGCCGGGCCGGGTCGGCGACCCTGATCCGGGAGACCGCCAGGGACAGGGTGCGGCCCCGGGGCTCGCGGTAGTCCAGCGGCACGGTCAGGGCCGCGCACTCGGCGCCGGCGGCGGCCGACTGCGGGTCCTGGCAGGGCGCCCAGGCGAGCGGCTGGCGGCGGTAGCGCTCCATCGGGTCCCCGGCGTTGGTGGGGGCGCCGGGGGCGGCGGCGGGCGCGGGGGAGGCGGCGGTGAGGACGGCGGCCGCCGACAGGGCCAGGGCGGCGGCGAGCGCCGGTATCGACTTCATGTCGCCTACCCTAGAAGGAAGTTGACGAACGATCGGTCCGCGAAGCCCGGGGCGTGTCGGCGGCCGGTCCGGACGGGGGAGCGGGGCAGTGCGACGACGCCGCCGCCGTGCGTCCGATCCGTGCGTCCGCTGCATCCGATCCGTGCGTCCGATCCGTGCGTTCGATGTGTTCGTCCGATTCGTTCAAGGCCACCGGGCCGTCCCCGGCCTACCGTCGTGGGCATGACCTGGGTGAACGACAGCATGCTCGAACGCGCCGGCCGGTTCCTGTGGACCTCGGGGCGCGTCCTGGAACAGCGCCGCTTCGCGTTCCACTTCGGCGACGGAGGCGGATCCGCCGACCCCGCCGACCCCGCCGACCCCGCCGACCCCGCCGGGCCGCTCGCCGCACTGGACGCCTACGCCACCCCCGACGGCGGCTACGCCTTCGGCCTCGAACCCGACGTCCGCGGCCCCGCCCCCCAGCCCATCGCCGTACCCGCCGCCCTGCGCGTCCTGGAGGAGACCGGCGCCCTGCACGGCGAACGGGCCCGGCGGATCTGCGACTGGCTGACCGCCCGCACCACCCCCGACGGCGGCGTCCCCGCCGTCCTGCCCACCCTGCGCCCCTACCCCCGCCCGCCGTTCCTGCCCGTCCCCGACCACCCCGACGCCGACCTGCTGGCCACCGGCCAGATCGTCGCCCCCCTGCTGCGCTCCGACACCGGCCACCCCTGGATCGAGCGGGCCACCGCCTTCTGCCGCCGCGCCGTCGAGCACCTGGAACAGACCCACCCGTACGAGGCCGGCGCCGCCGTCACCTTCCTCGCCGCCGCCCCCGACCGCGACTGGGCCCGCCGGCAGGCCCGCCGCCTCGGCGACCTGGTACGCGACCAGCGGATCGTCCTGCTCGACCCCGACCACCCCGACCGGGCCCGCCTCGCCGCCGGCTACGCCCCCGGCGAGCACCACCTCCCGCACGACTACGCGCCCACCCCGGACAGCCCGGCCCGGCCCTGGTTCACCGACCGCGAGCTGCACCGCGGCCTGGCCCACCTGGCCGCCCAGCAGCAGGAGGACGGCGGCTGGCCGATCCGCTGGGCCCGCTGGTCACCCACCACCGAGGTCGAGGCCCGCCCCGGCGTCACCCTCGCCGCCCTCCTCACCCTGCGCGCCTACGACCGGGCCGCCGCCTGAACACATCCGGATCTCAAGGCGGCTTGACCTCAAGGCGACTTGAGGTCCTACCGTCGATCGCATCCTGATGATCAGTCAGCGAACGATGCGAAGGAGTACGGGACGTGACGATCAAGACGTACGCGCCGGAGGTCATCGCCACCCAGCCCATCGGGGCGTGGGCCGGACTGGCCGGCCGCCTCGTGGTGGGAGGCCTGCGCGAACAGCTGGCGGTGGAAGGCCTCACCCAGCCGCACTGGTGGACGCTCAACCACGCCGCCGGCGAACCGGGCGGCTGGAACCGCACCACCCTGGTCGAACGGCTCACCCCCTACGACGACCAGGACACCGACTTCGACGCCGTCTTCGACGACCTGATCGCCCGCGGCTGGCTCGTCGAGGACGCCGACGGCGCCCTCACCCTCACCGAGGACGGCGAGGCCGGACGCCTGCGGGCCCGTGAACGCAACCTGCGCGTCCACGAACGCACCCACGAGGGCGTCGACCCCGAGGACTTCGTCACCACCATCAACGTGCTGCGCCGCATGGTGGCCAACCTGGGCGGCAACGGGAACCTCCCCGACTGACCGCCGCCGACCCCTCGAAGGAGGCCTCCGACCACGGTCGGGGCCTCCTTCGCCATGTCGGGGGAGGGGTGGGAGCCGGGGAAAATTGACCCACGGAAACTGTTGATGATTGCCACATGATCATGGGTCTATTCGGCCGTAGATTGATCACATGACGACGACGAAGAACACCGCCACCGCCGCTGCTGCCACCGCCGCCACCGCCGCCGCCCCGCAGGCCCCCGTCCTGACCCGCAGCGCCGAAGCCGAGACCTGCGCCGACCCGAGCGCCACCATGACCCTGCTCGCCGAGACGGACCCCGGCCAGGGCGGCTTCACCGTCTACCGCTCCACCTTCTCCGAAGGCGCCGCCGGAGCCCCCTCGCACTTCCACACCAAGGCCTGGGAACTGTTCTTCGTGATCAGCGGCTCGCTGGAGGTCCTCGTCGGCGACGAGGTCACCGTCCTCGGCGCCGGCGACTTCCTCGCCGTCCCCCCGCACACCCCGCACGCCTTCGCCGCCGCGCCCGGCGCCGAAGCCGACGTGCTGTGCATCTTCACCCCCGGCATGGACCGCTTCGACTACCTGCGCCTGCTGGGCAGCGTCATGCGCGGCGAGACCCCGCCGGCGGCCATCGCCGCCTCCTCCGAGCGCTTCGACAACCACTACGTCGACAGCCCCGCCTGGCGCGCCGCCCTGGAGAAGCGCGCCTGAGCGACCGGCGTCGGCCCCCCGCGTTCCGGCCCCCCGCGTTCCGGCCCGCTGCGTCCCGGCCCGCGCCCGCTCGACGGGCCGGGACAAGCCGGGTGTGGAACGGTGGAAGACCAGGGGTGTCCCGGTTGCGAGAGGAGTGGCCATGTCGTCGAAGCGCCGCCGCAAGAAGAAGGCCAGGGCCAGGCGCGGGGCCAACCACGGCCGCCGCCCCCAGTGCTGAACGGCCGAGCGGCCCACCACGCGGGCGGGGGGGGGGGGGGGGCGCGCGCCCGCCCGCGCCCCCCCC
>NZ_JBHWBZ010000076.1:0-2382 GCF_042735475.1 Kitasatospora sp. NPDC059577
GCCGCCGACGCGCCCCGGCGCCCGCCGCCCACCGGCCCCCGGGCCGCCGCGCGGGGCCCCCCCCCTGCCGCCCCCGCCCGGCGCGCGGGCGCAGCACCTGGTAGGGCTGCGCACGCTCGCCGTAGTACAGCCGGTCGACCAGGGTGACGACCCGCCGCGCGGCCCGCGGCAGGGCCGCGCCGAGCGCGTACATCAGGGCGATCAGCAGCAGGGCCGCCCCGCCGTGCCCGGGCAGCAGCCAGGTGGAGAGCACGGCGGCGGCGACCACGAACAGCGCGGTGACGCCGGTGCCCAGCATCAGCCCGATCAGCACGCTGCGGGCGGCCCGGTCGAGCCGCCAGCCGTGGTCGCGGACGACCAGGAAGGCCACCGCGACCGCCCAGACCAGCCCGGCGGCGGCGAACAGCGAGTAACTGAGCCAGTAGTGCGCGGTCCAGGTCCGCGAGTACATGTCCTGCATCCCGGCCCAGAGCAGGTACGCGCCGAGCATCGCCGCGACCCGCAGCCGGTGCCGGCGCAGTTCCCCCGGGTCGCCCTGGTGGCGGCGCGGGCGCAGCAGGCGGGTCAGGAGGACGACGGTGACGATCCCGACCAGGCATTCGCTGACCAACAGGTCGTGGCCGCCGAGCGCGTCGGTGGCGACGCCGAAGTAGTGCGCCGGGGCGTTGCCGGCGAACGGGTTGGGCCGCCCGAAGGCCTTCGGCAGGGCGAGCCGCTGGGACATCTCCGGGACCACGAACACGGCCACGGCCGCGATGTACCACCACCAGCGCCGCGTCGTCAGCCGACCGTCCGGCAGCCAGAGCGGGAGCACGTAGAAGATCGTCACGTTGACCGATCTGCAGAGCGCGTCGAGGACGGCGACGGCGCCGACGATGCCCGGGTCGGTGACTTCGACCCAGACCGGCGCGGCCGCCGTGAACTGCACGATGTCGGTCAGCGCGTAGACCAGCATGACCCAGCCGAGCGGGCTGCCCGGGCGGTGGGCGTGCAGCAGCATGCCCGCCCCGGCGGTCGGCAGGGCGTAGACCAGGATGGCGAGTTCGTCACGCGGTTGGTGGACGTTCGGATCGCCGAGGTGCACCAGCACGTAGCAGATCCACAGCGTCGCGGCGACGAGGCAGACCGCCGTGACGACTGCCGCGGCGGTGAGCTGTCGTTGGGCCGGCGTGCGACGCCGGGCGGGGGTCGGCGTGCTCATGGCGCCACCTCGCAGTCGGGCCGGGCCGGCGGGACGGACCCCGGTGGGTACGGACCCCCGGCGGTGCGGACGCCCGGTCGGTGGGCCGGCCGGCGGCGTGAACCAAACCGGATTCCAGTTTCGCGGGCCCGGTGTCCCGGGCGCCTGAGGCAGTGGTCTCGGATCCTGTCCCCGATTCCCGGTTCCCGGTTCCGGTGCCGGATCGGTTCCCGCACCGCCCGCCACGCGGACGACTTCCGAGCATGTCACGGAAAGTAGCCGGTTCGCCGCTGGTAGTGTCGGCCGTGTGGATGAAGAACAGTCGGTGGCGCCCTCGGGCCCGGTCGCAGCGGCGCCCGTCCGTGTACTGATCGTCGACGATCACCCCCTCTTCCGGGAGGGTCTCAAGGCGGCGCTGGAGAGTGCCGCCGGCGTCCTCGTGGTGGCCGAGGCCGAGCGGGTCGCCGATGTGCCGGAGGCGGTCGACCGGCACCGCCCCGACGTGGTGATCATGGATCTCTCGCTGCCCGACGGCTCCGGGCTGGAGGCCGTGCGCCGGCTCGCCACCCAGGAGGCGCCGCCGCCGGTGCTGATGCTGACCATGTCGGACGACGACGGCAACCTGCTCGCCGCGCTCCAGGCGGGCGCGCGCGGCTACCTGGTCAAGGGCGCGGGCCGGGAGGAGGTGCTGCACGCGGTCCGGACGGTCGCCGCGGGCGGCGCGGTGTTCGGCGGCGAGGTGGCCGGGCGGATCACCGTCCTGCTGGCCGGGGCCCGGATGCGCGAGGCGGGGCAGCTGTTCCCGGACCTCACCGCCCGCGAGGCGGAGGTGCTGGACCTGGTCGCGCGCGGGCTGGACAACCGGCGGATCGCCCGGGAGCTGGTGGTCGCGGAGAAGACCGTCCGCAACCACATCACGCACATCTTCGAGAAGCTGCACGTCGCCACCCGCGCCGAGGCGGTGGCCCGGGCCCGGGACATGGGTCTCGGGGACGGCTGAGGCGCCGCACCGACGTACCGCCGCGCCGAGGCAACGGCTCGGGGCCCGAGGGCTCGAAGCCCCCCCGGGGTGCGTAGCCGTAGCGGCGGACGTGAAACCGGGGGTGGGGGGGCGCCCCCCCCCCCCCCCCCCGGGCCGGGGGGGGGGGGGGCCCCGTGGGGCGGCAGGAAGGGAGGGCCCGGGGGGCGCGGGCGCGGGGGCC
>NZ_JBHWBZ010000076.1:2392-21806 GCF_042735475.1 Kitasatospora sp. NPDC059577
CGCCACGGCGGGGGGCCCGTGGGCTCCCCCCCCCGGGGGGGGGGGGGGGCGGGGGGGGGGGCGCCCCCGGGGGGGGGGCCGCCCCCCCCCCCCCCCCCCCCGGGGCCCTTCAGGTCCTGCGATCCCGTTACGGCTGCATCTCGTACGCGCCGGAGAGCGCCTCGACCTGCTCCCACACCCGCGCGGCCCGTGCCGCGTCCGACACCGGGCGGCGCACGTTGGCCAGCGCCCAGGCGGCCTGCTCCTCGGTGGTGGAGGCCTTGCCGTGCAGCTCGGTGGCGTGCGCGGAGAAGTCGCGGACCAGGGCGTCGAAGAGCTGGTCCAGCACGTCGCCGCCCGCGTCGGACGCCGTGAGGCCGGTCAACTCGGCCTGCTCCAGCACCAGCTGGCCGTAGACGATCAGCGCGAACAGCTGGCCGATCTCCAGCAGGAAGTCCAGGTCGGCCTGCTGCTCCTTGCTCGGCGCGTGGCTGAGGAGCAGCTCGCAGAAGCTGTCGGCCTGTTCGCGGAACCGGGCGACGTTGGGCAGCTGCGCGTGGCGGTCGTAGGTGGCGCGCCAGTCGTGGAAGCGGATCGCGCCGAGGCCGCGGGCCGGGCCCTGACGGAACAGGAAGGCGTCGTCGGCGGCGTCCAGGCGGGTCGGCACCGGGGCGTAGTCGGCCGGGGCGAACAGGTAGTTGCCCATGAACTTGAGGATCAGCGCCAGGTTGACGTGGACGGTTCCCTCCAGCTTCGGCAGGCCGCGGATGTCCTTCGCCGCCTTGTCGAAGTAGGTGTCCGCCTCGAAGCCCTTGGCCGCGATGACGTCCCACATGAGGTCGATGACCTTCTCGCCCTCGGTGGTGACCTTCATCTTGGTCATCGGGTTGAACAGCAGGTACCGGCGGTCCTCGGCGGAGGCGGTGCGGAAGTAGTCCACGGCCCGCGCGCTGAACAGCTTCATCGCGACCAGGCGGACGTACGCGTCGGTCAACTCCCGCTTGACGTGCGGGAAGTCGGTGACGTTCCTGCCGTACAGCACCCGGTTGCGGGCGTGCGTGACGGCCTCGTACATCGCGTGCTCGCAGATGCCGACGGAGGCGGTGCAGAGGTTGAACTTGCCGACGTTGACGGTGTTCAGGGCGGCGTCGAAGGCGGCCTGGCCGGTGTGCAGCACGTCCTCGGCGCGCACCGGGTAGTCCTCGAGGCGGAACTCGCTGACGTACATCTGGGCGTTCACCACGTTCTTGACCAGGTGGTACGCCTCGTGGCGGCTGTCGGCGGCGAAGAAGACGTAGCCCTCGGGGCCCTCGACGTCCGAGCGGCGGCCGAACACCGAGACCAGGCCGGCCACGTTGCCGTTGCCGATGTAGTACTTGGGGCCGGTCGCGGTGAAGCCGCCCTCGCCGTCCGGGGTGAGGATCATGTCGGTGGAGTAGATGTCGGCGCCGTGGGAGCGCTCGGAGAGGCCGAACGCCATGACGTGGCCCTCCGCCAGGAGCTTGGCGGCGCGGGCCCGGACGGCCTCGTTCTCGCTCTGCCAGACCGGGCCGAGGCCCAGGATGGTGACCTGCCAGGTGTACCAGTAGCCGAGGCCGTAGAAGCCGAGGATCTCGTTCAGCTCGGCGATCCGGGCGGTGTCCCAGCGCTTGTCGGGGTCGGCCGCGGACGGGGTCAGGAACTCCGCGAACAGGCCTTCCTTCGCGGCGAATTCGAGGAAGTCGGCGTACCAGGTGCGGTCGATGTAGGTGTCGATCAGCGCCTTCTTGCCGCGGGACTCGAACCAGTCCACGGTCGCGCGCAGCAGCCGGCGGGTCGGCTCGTCGAACTGTGCGGGGTCGTAGGTGCGCGGGTTGAAGAGCATCACGGGGCTCCTGGGTGTCGAGAGGGGCGAGGGTGTGGGCCGTCAGGACGGCCGGTCGCCGGCGAGGCGGCGCAGGGTGGCGAGCACGTCGTCGAGCCAGGCGAGGGTCATCCGCTCGAACTCGATGCCGCCGCGCAGCACCACGTGCTGCAGTTCCTGGCGGGTGTCGAGCGCGTCGAGGTCGGGGAAGTCCCGCTGCTCGCCGTGCAGGTAGCGGGCGAGCAGGGCGGCGTGGCCCTCGCGGTGGCGTTCGACCTCGGGGATCAGCGCGGCCGGGTCGTCGAAGGCGGCGGCCCGGATCTTGACCGCGAGCTCGTGCCGGACGGTCTCCGGCTCGACCGGCTGCCGCAGCCAGTCGGACAGCGCGGCCCGTCCGGCGTCGGCCGCCGAGTAGACCTTCTTGTCCGGGCGCCCGTCCTGGGTGACCTCCTGCGCGGCCACCCAGCCGTCCGCTTCCATGCGCCGCAGCACCCGGTAGATCTGCTGGTGGGTGGCGGTCCAGAAGCGTCCGATGGAGCGGTCGAAGCGCCGGGCCAGCTCGTAGCCGGAGCCGGGCTGCTCCAGCAGCGAGACGAGGATCGCGTGCTCCAGTGCCATGACCCGCATCCTGCTATGCAACGAGTTGCATAGGCAATGGCACCCCGCGACGTTGAGACGCAGGTCACCGGCGTGATCGGATGGTTATCGATCATTATCGGCAATTAGGTGCAAACCGTTAGAGAAGGGACAGAATGGGTACGGGGCACGCACCGTTACGGGCGAAGGCCCTCCACGTTCCGGACCACAGGAGGTGGTATCGGTGGCAACCCATATCCCGACGGGCATGGAGCACCATCCGGACATCGTCGAACTGCGCGAACACTACGAGCGGGTCACCTCGACCCCCCGCGCCCAGGGCATCGAAGCCCTGGCCATCCTGGCCGGTCTCTTCCTGGCAGCATCGCCATGGATCGTCGGCTTCACCGCGTTCAGCACCCTGACCGTGACCTGCCTGATCGTGGGTCTGGCCTACACGGCGCTGATGGCCGGCTACGGCTCGGCCTACGAACGCACCCACGCGAGGGCCTGGGCGGCCACCGCGCTCGGTGCCTGGACGATCATCTCCCCGTGGGCGGTCTCCGGTTCCGCCGCGCACGGCAAGAACATCGTCACCTGCATCATCGTCGGTGCCGTGATGTTCCTGCTCGGCCTCGCGGCGATCTCGATGGCCACCATGACGTCGAACGGAGCGGCAATGCGGCGCGGCCGGGCCGGCCGAGCCAGGGGCTGACCTTCCCCGCAGCCCCGCCCGGGGCACGGAGGGCGCGACCGCCCACCGCGCCCCGGGCGCACGTCCGGAGGCCGGGGCGCCCCGGAGCCGTCGCACGTGCCCGGGGGTGTTCCCGGGCCGCTACGGACGGGTCATCCGCAGCACGTCCAGCGCCTCGTCCAACTGCTCCTCGGTGAGCTTGCCCTGCTCGACGTAGCCGCGCTCCAGCACCACCTGACGGATCGTCTTGCGCTCGGCCAGCGACTGCTTGGCGACCTTCGCCGCCTCCTCGTACCCGATGTACCGGTTCAGCGGCGTCACCACCGACGGCGAGGACTCCGCGTACTCCCGGGCCCGCTCGACGTTGGCGGTGATGCCGTCCACCGTCCGGTCCGCGAGCAGCCGCGCACTGTTGGCGAGCAGCCGTACCGACTCCAGCACGTTGCGGGCGATCACCGGAAGCATCACGTTCAGCTCGAAGTTGCCGCTCGCGCCGGCCAGCGTCACGGTCGCGTCGTTGCCGACCACCTGCGCGGCGACCATCAGCACCACCTCGGGCAGCACCGGGTTCACCTTGCCCGGCATGATCGACGAACCGGGCTGCAGGTCCGGCAGGTTGATCTCGCCGAGCCCGGTGCGGGGGCCGGACCCCATCCACCGCAGGTCGTTCGCGATCTTCGTGAATCCGACCGCCACCGTGCGCAGTTGACCGCTCAGCTCGACCAGGGCGTCCCGTGCGCCCTGCGCCTCGAAGTGGTCCCGGGCCTCGGTCAGCGGCAGATCGGTGACGCGGGCGACCTCCGCGATGACCGCCGCCGGGAAACCGGGCGGGGTGTTGATCCCGGTGCCCACGGCCGTTCCGCCGAGCGGGAGTTCGGCCACCCGGGGCAGGGTCGCCAGCAGGCGCTCCCGCCCGTGCCGCACCTGCGCCGCGTAGCCGCCGAACTCCTGGCCCAACGTGACCGGGGTCGCGTCCATCAGGTGCGTACGGCCCGACTTGACCACCCGGGCGAACTCGGCGGCCTTGCGCTCCAGCGCCTCCGCCAGGTGCTCCAGGGCCGGGATCAGGTCGTGCGTCACGGCGGCGGTGGCGGCGATGTGGATCGACGACGGGAAGACGTCGTTGGACGACTGGCTCGCGTTGACGTGGTCGTTCGGGTGGACCGGGCGGCCCAGCCGCTCCCCGGCCAGGGTCGCGATCACCTCGTTGGTGTTCATGTTGGACGAGGTGCCCGAGCCGGTCTGGAACACGTCCACCGGGAACTCGGCGTCCCAGCGCCCGTCCGCGACCTCCTCGGCCGCCGACACGATCGCCTCCGCCGTCGCCTCGTCCAGGACGCCGAGGCGGGCGTTCACCCGGGCCGCGGCGGCCTTGATCCGGGCCAGCGCCGCGATGTGCGCGCGCTCCAGCCGCTGCCCGGACACCGGGAAGTTCTCCACCGCCCGCTGCGTCTGCGCCTGCCACTTCGCGGCGGCCGGCACCCGGACCTCACCCATCGAGTCGTGCTCGACCCGGTACTCCTGCGGCTTCGCCTGCTCGTCACCCATCGCGCGCTGCACCTCCTGTACGGGCCGGTCCGGCCCGGAACGGACATCCGATCACGACAGCCGCGAGCGGGGCCCGGGTATTTCCGGCGGGGGTGTGGGGTTCCGACGGTTCCCACGGCCGGTTCCCACGGCCGGTCCCCGGGTCGGCCGGGCCGACCGGGTCTGCCGGGTGTCGGCCCTACGGTCGGGGCCGCTCGGCGCGGTCCGGGGCGACGCGGTCCAACTCGGCGCGGACCAGCTCGCCGGGCGCGGTGCCGGCCTGGGCGACCAGCGCGCCGCCGGGGGCCCAGAAGCCGGAGCCGCCCGAGCTGTCCGGGAACTCGCCGGTGGCCCCGGCGGAGGTGGCGAGCACGCACCACACCCCGTGGGCGGTCGCGCGCTCCCGGCCGTGCCCGTCCCGGCGCGCGGCCTGTGCGGGACCGGGCCCGTACAGGGTGGAGGCGACGTACGCGTCGATGCCGAGCGCGGCGGTCTCCTCGGCGTGGGCCGGATCGGCGGCGTCCGCGCAGACGGCGAGGCCGAGCCGCAGGCCGTCCAGTTCCAGGACGACCGGCTTGTCACCGGGGGTGAAGCGTTCGACCTCGGCTCCGTGCAGGCGCGACTTCCGGTAGACGACGGTGACGCCCTCGCCGGTGACCGCCAGGGTGGCGATGGACTCGCGTCCGTCGACGTCCCGGACCGGCGCGCCGACCAGGGCTACGGCCCCGGCCTCGGCGCAGGCCGCGACCAGCGGCGCGAGGCGGGAGTCCGCAGGGTCGACGGCAGGCGCGGTCAGGTCGTAGCCGGTCAGCGACAGCTCGGGGAAGACCACCAGCCGGGTCCCGGCCTGCCGGACGGCCCGGGCGTGCAGCTCGACGTTGTCGGACACGGTCTCCGGCTCTCCGGGGGCGACGCAGACGGGCTGGGCGACGGCGACGGTCAGGGGCGCGGACGAGGGCATGGCGGAGCTCCTGGCGATCGGGTTCGAGCGGGTGCGTGCCGGACGGGGCCGGACGGGGCAGGACGAGGCCGGAGGGGTTCCGGGTCGGTTCCGGGGGGTCTCGGGTGGTCAAGATCAACCTATGCGCCCGCCGAGAAGCCTCGCAACGGCCGGCCCCGGAGGACGGAAGCGCCGCCTGACCCACGCCCGGGACTCCCACGGGCCGACCGGCCCGCACTCACTCGAACGAGTGAGACACCGGGCGGTCCGCTTCAAACCGCCGTGCGGCCCTTCGTACGCTCCTCCCCGGGGCCGGGGGACCGCCGGCCCCGGCCCGGAAGCCGTAACCAGGCCCCGGGGGACCACTACAGGGGGCGGACGGATGACCAGGCGACACGACGCGACGGACGGCGCGGACACGAGGGGCGGAGCCGACGGCGGAGCGGTCGGTGCGGCGGGCGAAGGCGGCGGCGGGACGGACGGCGGCGCCGCGCCGCGCCGGGGGAACGGTGCCGGGAGCCGCCTCACCCGGCGGCAACTGCTCGGCGCGTCGGCCGCGCTCGGCGGCGCGGCCTGGATCCTGCGCGGCGCCGTCGGGCCGGACAGCGCTCGGGCCACCACGCCCGCGCCGCCCGGACTCCCCGCCGGCACCGAGCTCTACCAGCGGGTCTTCCAGAACTGGTCCGGCGAGATCCGCACCGACCAGCTGTGGACGTGCGCGCCCCGCACCCCCGAGGAGGTTCCGGCCCTCGCCGACTGGGCGCACGCCAACGGCTGGCGCCTGCGCGCCAGCGGCTACCGGCACACCTGGGCGCCGCTCACCGTCGCCGACCGAACCCCGGAAAGCACTCGCGTCCTGCTGGTGGACACCAGCCGGCACCTCACCGCCGTCACCGCCGACTCTCCCACCACGGTCCGGGCGCAGACCGGCGCCACCATGGAGGCCCTGCTCGCGCACCTGGCCGGCCGGGGCCTCGGCCTGACCGCGTGTCCGGCCCCCGGCGAACTCACCCTCGGTGGCGTGCTCGCCATCGGCGGCCACGGCACCGCCGTCCCCGCCGCGGGGGAGGTGCGGCCGGACGGACACGGCTACGGCTCGGTGAGCAACCAGGTCGTCCGGCTCACCGCCGTCGTCCTCGACCCCGCCACCGGCCGCTACGCCCTGCGCAGCTTCGACCGGTCCGAGGCCGACAGCGCAGCCTTCCTGGTGCACCTGGGCCGGGCCTTCCTCACCGAGGTCGTCCTGCGCGCCGGAGCCGACCGGCCGCTGCGCTGCGTCAGCCGGCTGGACATCCCGGCGAGCGAACTCTTCGCCCGCCCGGGTGCCTCCGGCGGTGACGACGGCGGCGGGCTGCTCGGAGGAGTGCTGGGCGGCGTCCTCGGCGGTGTCCTCGGTGGCGGCGGTGGTGGCGGCGGCCCGCGGACCTTCGCCGAGTTCGTGGAGCGCGACGGACGGGCCGAGGCGATCTGGTTCGCCTACACCGACTACCCCTGGCTCAAGACCTGGAGCGTCGCCCCGGCCAAGCCGCTCGGTTCCCTCACCGTCGACCAGCCGTACAACTACCCCTTCTCGGACGTCGTTCCGGAGCCGGTGGCCCGGCTCGCCGGTCAAATCGTCGCCGGCGCCTGGGGATCGGCCCCGCTGTTCGGTCAACTCCAGTACCTGGTCGCCAAGGTGGCTCTCACCGGTGACCTCACGGACGTCCTCCTGTCCGGGGACCTGCTGCGCGGCCTGCTCACCGGCGACGTGCTGACCCACCTGCTTGCGGGCGGCCTGCGCTCGGACCTCTGGGGGCCCTCGCGCACCCTGCTGCAGTACGTCCGCCCCAGCACCCTGCGGGTCACCGCCAACGGCTACGCGGTCCTCACCCGGCGCGCCGACCTGCAGTGGGTGGTGAGCGAATTCGCCGCGTACTACCGGAAGTCGCTCGCCGACCACCAGGCCCGGGGCGAGTACCCGGTGAACGGCGCGGTGGAGATCAGGGTCACCGGCCTGGACGACCCCGCGTCCTCCGGCGTCCCCGGTGCCCGGCCCCCACTGCTGTCCGCGTTGCGCCCGCGCGCCGACCGCCCGGACTGGGACACGGCGGTCTGGCTCGACGTCCTCGCCTTCCCCGGCACTCCCGGGCTGGAGAGCTTCGCCCGGGACCTGGAACAGTGGCTGCTGCGTACCTTCGACGGCACCCGGGCGGGTCTGCGGGTCGAGTGGTCGAAGGGCTGGGCCTACACCGCCGACGCGGCCTGGTCGGACCGGGACCTGATCGACCGGGCCATCCCCGACAGCCTGCGGGCCGGCGGCGGACCCGGCTGGGACGAGGCGGTCGCCGTCCTGGACCGGCACGACCCGCACCGGGTGTTCGGAAACCCTTTCCTGGACGGGCTGTTGAAGTGACGGCGCCGAGGGATCGGTCGATCTGACGGAGCGTCAGGGGCGGCGTCAGATGTGTTCCATCACGATCACTGCCAGGGTGTCGGGGGCGAGGGCACGGAACACGTGCGGGGCGTCGCCCGGGTAGCTGACGTAGTCGCCCGCGCCCAGTTCGACCGGTGCCTCGGTCGGTCCGACCAGGGCGCGGCCGGCACCGATCATCACGTGCTCGACGGTGCCGGGCATGTGCGGGTCGGACGCCCTGGTCTCGCCCGGCTGCGCCTCGATCCGGTAGATGTCGCGCCGGGCGTTGGGCGGGCAGGAGGAGAGCACGGTCGCGGCGTAGTCGGCGCGCTCGGAATGGGTCACCGGACCCTCGCCGGCCCGGATCACCTTGACCGCGGGCCGCGGTGGGTCGACCAGTCGGCTGAACGGCACGTTCAGCGCGACCCCGAGTGCCCAGAGCGTCTCCACGCTGGGGTTGCCCGCGCCCGACTCCAGCTGCGAGAGCGTCGACTTGGCGATGCCCGCGCGCCGGGCCAGCTCGGCCATCGAGAGTCCGCTGCGCTCGCGCTCACGCCGGATGGACGCGGCGATCTGGCCGATCAGCTCGGTTCCGGAGCCGCCGGCGGCGGTGGCCGGGGTGGCCGGGGTGGTCTGGTCACTCATGCTCGCCACTCACGCTTTCCTCTGGCTCCTGCGCTGCCCGCCGGGTGCCGACGCCGGGTTGCGGCCGGTTCCGCCGCTTCCGGTGGCGCCGGTGCCGTTCATGCTGTCACGGCCGTCCGGACCTGAGGGGAGCGCCGGAGCGGGCGTTCGCTCTAGCGGTCCTATCGTTCGCCTTGACGAACCCGTCGCGATGGGTTCACTCTAATGGACATGCGTTCGCTACTCCGAACACTGGAGCGTGCCACCCTTCGTGACATCGCCCTGGTCTGCCTGGCCGACGCCCTCGTCGGCGCCTCCTTCGGCGCGATCAGCGTCTCCGGCGGTCTGCCCCTCTGGGTGCCGATCGCGCTCTCCGTCCTCGTGTTCGCCGGCGGTTCCCAGTTCGCGGCGGTCGGCGTCGTACTGTCCGGCGGCGGCGCGCTCGCGGCGGTCGCCACCGGACTGGTCCTCAACGCCCGGCTGCTGCCCTTCGGCTTCACCGTGGCCGACGTCCTCGACGGCCCGGCGTGGCGGCGGGTGCTCGGCGCGCAGCTGATCACCGACGAGACCGCGGCGTTCGCCCTGCAACAGGGCGAGCCGCGCCGCCGCAGGGCCGCGTTCTGGCTCTGCGGGATCGCCCTCTACGTGGTGTGGAACCTCTCGGTGCTGCTCGGCGCCGGCGCGGGCGGGCTGATCGGCGACACGGACGCGCTGGGCCTGGACGCCGCCTTCCCCGCGGTGCTGCTCGCGCTCGTCCTGCCCTCGCTCACGGACCGGCGCACCCGTACGGCGGCGGTGGTGGGCGCGGCGGTGGCGGTCGCGGCCACGCCGTTCGTTCCGGCCGGGCTGCCGGTGCTGCTCGCCCTCGTCGGCCTGCTGTTCGCCGGGCGGCCACGGCCGGCGGCGGGGCCAGGGCCGGCGGCGGGAGCGGGGCCGGCGGCGGGGTCGGAGAGGGAGCCGGGGTCGGAGTCGGTGGAGGCGTCGGAGCGGATGGCGCCGGTGGAGAAGGAGGCGGTCCGATGATGCCGCTGTACGCCGTCCTGTTGCTGGCCGTCGGGACGTACGCGTTCCGCCTCGCCGGGCCGCTGCTCGGTGGCCGACTCGCCCTCTCGGAGCGGCTGCGGCACCTGCTGGCGGTCGCGGCGGCGCTGCTGCTGGTGGCACTGGTCGCGACCGGGGCGTTGACCCAGGGTCACGGCTTCGCGGGCTGGGCCCGCCCGGTGGGCGTGCTGGTCGCGGGGGTGCTGGCCCTGCGCCGGGCGCCGTTCCCACTGGTGGTCGTGGCGGGCGCGGCGACGACGGCGGTGCTCCGGCTCTGCGGGGTGGGCTGAGCGGGGCCGCCGGCGGACGTTCGCCGTCCTCGCCGGGCGCGACTGCACCGTCCCGGCCGGCCGCCCGACCGCCCCCGCCCGGACCGTCCGGAGCAGCAGCCGGCCGTTCGCGACGTCCGGGCCCAGGGCCCGCCGCCACGCGGTGGCCCCGCCGTGGTCCGGTGGCGCGAGGAAGCCCGGCGAGCTGCCGTCGTACACGGTGTCTCCACCAGCAGGGCGGCGGGTTCCCCGCCGCGCCGGGAGGCTCCTGCGCCGTCAGCAGGCCGATGGCGTACCCGTCCCCGGCCCCGGAGCCGCCCATGTCGCTTTCCTCACTCGCTCGCGCCCACCACGGCCCGGCCGGGTGCGGAATACTCGCCGGTACTCCGCCGAGACCACAAGGAGCTTCAATGACGAAGCCGACCCGGATCGACCCGGCCGACCTGCTCGCCGTCGGTGACCTCCTCTCCGACGAGGAGCGGCTGATCCGCGACACCGTCCGCCGATTCACCGAGGAGCGGATCCGCCCGCACATCGGCGACTGGTTCGAGCGCGGCGTCTTCCCGGCCCGCGAACTCGCCCCCGAGCTCGGCGCCCTCGGTGTGCTCGGCATGCACCTCGACGGCTACGGCTGCGCGGGCGCCGGTGCGGTGGCGTACGGCGTGGCCTGCATGGAGCTGGAGGCGGCGGACTCCGGGCTGCGCAGCTTCGTCTCGGTCCAGGGCTCGCTCGCCATGCGCTCGATCCACGCCTTCGGCTCCGAGGAGCAGAAGCAGCGCTGGCTGCCCGGCATGGCCGCCGGCGAGCTGATCGGCTGCTTCGGCCTCACCGAGCCGGACTTCGGCTCGGACCCGGCCAACATGCGCACCCGGGCGGTCCGGAAGGGTGGCGAGGGCGGGGACTGGGTGCTCTCCGGCAGCAAGATGTGGATCACCAACGGCAGCATCGCCGACGTCGCCGTGGTGTGGGCGCAGACCGAGGAGGGCGTGCGCGGCTTCCTGGTCGAGCGCGGCGCCCGCGGTCTGACCGCCACCGACGTGCACGGCAAGCTCTCCCTGCGCGCCTCCGTCACCAGCGAGCTGGCCTTCGACGAGGTGGTCCTCCCCGCCGACGCCGTGCTCCCCGGGGTGGTCGGCCTGCGCGGACCGCTCTCCTCCCTCAACGAGGCCCGTTACGGCATCCTCTGGGGCACCGTCGGCGCCGCCCGCGACTGCTACACCGCCGCCCTGGACTACGCCAAGAGCCGGATCCAGTTCGACCGGCCGATCGCCGGCTTCCAGCTGACCCAGCAGAAGCTGGTCGAGATGATGCTGGAGGTCGAGAAGGCCTACCTGGTGGCGCTGCGGATCGGCCGGCTCAAGGAGGAGGGCGCGGCCCGCGCGCCGCACGTCAGCTTCGGCAAGCTCAACAACGTCCGCGCCGCGCTGGAGATCGCCCGCAGCGCCCGGACCGTCCTCGGGGCCAACGGCATCACCACCGAGTACCCGGTGCTGCGGCACGCCAACAACCTGGAGTCGGTGCTCACCTACGAGGGAACCGGCGAGATCCACACCCTGGTCCTCGGCGAGGCCATCACCGGCGAGGCCGCCTACCGCTGACGAGCCGTCCACCCCGGTGAGCAGGAGAAATCCGGTGGCCGGACCCGTCGGGGCCCGGCTACCGTCCCCTGCCATGACCAGCCAGCCCGTCCAGCCGCCCCCGACCACCACCCTCTGGCGCCCCACCGGCCCCCGGGAGCTGGCGCTGGTCGAGGCCGCCGACTGGCGTGCCTGGCCGCCCCGCCTGCCCGACCAGCCGATCTTCTACCCCGTCCTCGACGAGGACTACGCGATCCGGATCGCCCGGGACTGGAACGTGCCGGCATCCGGCGTCGGCTACGTCACCCGCTTCGAGGTCGAGACCGGGTTCCTCGCCCGCTACCCCGTGCGGCAGGCCGGTGGCCGGACGATCCTGGAGCTCTGGGTGCCCGCCGAGGAACTGGCCGAGTTCAACCGGCACCTCGTCGGCCGCATCGAGGTGGTCCACGCGTTCCGGCCGCAGCCGTGACCGGGCCGGTCCCCGCGGGGGCGTCCGGGCCGGCGACGGCCGGCCGCGTCCTGCTCACCTCGGCGCAGCGGACCAGCACCACCGTCCTGCTCACCGAGGCCGCCGCCCGACGCGGCCTCACCACCGTGGTCCTCGACGGCCCGGACAGGGTCGAGCGGCTCGCCGGGCGACCCGTCCACTGGTACGGCGGGCCGCTCACCGCCGCCCGGATCGCCGCGCCGCTCGGCCTGGCCCTGCTCGAACCCGAGGACGACTGGCTCGCCCGCCTCCCCGAGGAGTTCACCCGCCGCCGGATCGAACTGACCACCCTCGCCGAGGCCTGGACGCTGCGCCACCCGGCGTTCGTCAAGCCGCCCGCCGACAAGTCGCTGCCGCCCGCCGTCTACCCGGACGGCTCCCGGCTGCCGCGCACCGGCGAGCGGATCGGCCCGGACACACCCGTGCTGGTCAGTCAACCGGTGACGTTCGCCGCTGAGTACCGGCTGTTCGTCCGCGACGGCGACGTGCTCACCGGCAGCCGCTACGCCCGCTTCGGCCGGCTCGACCCGGCACCGCTGACCGCCGAGGCCGTCGCCTTCGCCCGCCGGCTGCTCGCCGCCGTCGGCGACACCCTGCCGGGCGCGGTCGCGCTGGACGTCGGACCGATCGCCGACCCCTACGACCCGGCCGAGCACTGGGCCGTGGTGGAGGCCAACCTGCCGTGGTTCGCGCACTGCTACGCCGCCGACCCGGAGCGGGTCCTGGACGTCGTGCTCCGTGCCGCCGGACCGGCCGCCGAGCTGGCGGAAGCCGATCGCCGGTTCGTCCGGACGGCGGCCTGACGCCCGCCCGGACCCTCGGCGGGCCCGAATCCTCGGCAGGCCCGAATCCTCGGCAGGCCCGGATCCTCGGCGGCCCCGGATCCTCGGCGGCCCCGGACCCTCGGCGGACCCGGAACCCGATGCCACTCGGACCGGCACGGACCGGCCCTGACCCGATCGGACCGGACCGGCATACGGACGTCGGCCCGACACCCGTAGGACACCCGCCGTTCGACGGTGCGACGCCGTCCGGTACGGCGGCCGGTGGAGCATGGCGCGGTCGGCGGTGCCCCCGGCGGGCGCGGCCGACCGTGCGCACGACCGAAAGGAACCCCCGCCATGTCCGCAGTCCAGTGGCCCCGCCCCCGGGTGCTCGTCGTCGGGATCGACGGCGTCCGGTACGACTACCTGACGGAGGTGCCGATGCCGCGCCTCCAGGAGGTCGGCGCGGCCGGGTTCCTGGTGCCGGTCACCGTGGCGGACACCACGCCGACCATGTCCGGGCCGTGCTGGGCCACCATCGTGACCGGCGTCGAGCCCGCCAAGCACGGCGTGTGGGGCAACCACCTGGCCGGCAACCGGCTCGACGTCTTCCCCGACTTCGCCACCCGCCTCAACCGGGGCGACCGCCGCCGCACCTTCGTCGCGGCGGGCTGGGACCCGCTGATGATCAACGAGTCCGGCGGCCCGCTCTTCCGCGCCCCCGGCCGGCTCTCCTACGTCGCCCCGGCCGAGGACACCCCCGAGGCCTGGGAGGCCGTGGACGAGGAGGTCACCCGGGAGGCCGTCCACGTCCTCGGCACCGCCGACCCCGAAGCCTCCTTCGTCTACCTCGGCGCCGTCGACGAGACCGCGCACTTCCTCGGCTGCGGCGACGAGTACCGGGCCTCCATGCGCGCCGCCGACGAGCGCCTGGGCCGGCTCCTGGACGCCGTCCGCGGCCGGGCCTCGTACGCCGAGGAGCAGTGGACGGTCATCGTCGTCACCGACCACGGCCACGTCGACGCCGGCGGCCACGGCGGCCGCACGGTCGAGGAGCGGACCGCCTGGGTCGCCTGCGCCGGGCACGACATCCCGGCCGGGCCGCCCGCCGGCGAGATCCGCCACCCGGACGTCGCCGCCCAGGTGTACGCCTCCCTGCTGCGCCCGATCGACCCGCACTGGACCCTCGACGGCCGCCCCTTCCCGGTCGCCCGCCCGGTGCCGGTGTCCGTGACGGTCTGAGCCGCGCGGGACCCGGCCGACCACGGCGGCCCCGGCGGCCGGGGCGAACCGGGCCGACGTCGAGTCGACGCCGAGTCGACCCCGGGGCTGACGCCGAGCCGACGCCGAGTCGACCCCGGGGCTGACGCCGAGCCGACGCCGAGTCGACCCCGGGGCTGACGCCGAGCCGACGCCGGTGCCGACCCGCGATGCCCCGGGTGCAGCAGGCCCGGCTGCGCTGGGGCCGCGCTTGAGCGAGGCTCGATCGGGGCTCGGGCGCCGCTCGATCCGTGCGTGCGAACCTGAGCGCCGGGCCGGCACGCACCCGGGCCGTCGGGAACCGTGTCCCGGGCCGCCGCGTCCCCGGGCCCGCGGGAACCGGAGCCTCTGCCGAAGGGCATACGCCTGAAGGTGGAGACGGTACCCCGTGGGATGGAGCCAAGATCGCGACTTGGTGGTGACGCTCCGCCGGGGCGGCACGGGCCACGATGGTTGCACCGGACGGCGGAGCGCGTCGCCCGGGCCGGAAACGGGACGGACGGCCGCTCGGCAGCGGACAGCGGCCGGCAGCGGACACGCGGCAACGACACGGAGAGGACAGTCGGGCATGAAGGGCATCGTGAGCAAGGTCGCGCTGGGAGTCGCGGGCACCGGCATGGCCGCGGCCGTGGCGGTGGTGGCAATCGGCCCGCGGCTGTCCGACTGGTACGACGAGCGCCATCAGGAGCAGGCCTCGTACGCGACCGGCACCCAGGCCAAGGCCGAGCGCCACTCGATCCCGGCCTGGCTGCCCGACAACGCCTCCGGCGTGCAGTACCTGATGTCCACCACGGGCGACGACCGCCTGCTGCGCGCCACCCTCCCGGAGGGGCGGCTGCCCGTCGGCTGCACGGCCGGGCAGCCGGGCAAGGCCGCGCACCCGGTGCCGATGTCGCTCAAGGCCGGCTGGTTCCCCGGGAACGTCGCGGCCAAGGCCAGCGGCACCTGCGGGCACTACAACGTGACGCTGAACGGCAACCAGCTCTACGCCTGGCAGGACGGCGCGGCCGTACAGGCGGCGCTGCGCGCCGAGCACGTCGCCAAGCACTGAGCGCGCTGACCGGGGATCAGGCTCCCCGGACGGCCGAGCGGCCCGTCGGGCACCGGGAGGTGCGGGCGGGCCGCTGCCGCATGCTCGGGGGCCGCTGCCGTGCGGGTGGCGCCCGGTGCCGCGCGGGTGTGCGCCGCCGTCGTGCGTGTACGGCTCGTCGGTGCGTGCGGGTGGCGGTCGCACCCTGACGCACCCCCTGCTGTCGGAACCGGCCCGGCCTGCGGTAGGACGGAGTGCGAACGAATCCCTCGTCGCCCCGTCCGTGAGGAGAGCCATGCCCGGCCCGACCGTCGGCCCCGCCGATGACACGTCGACCGCTGCCGTCACCACACCCGCCACCGGCCGGGCCGGCACCGGTTGGGTCACGATCGCCGTCCTGGGCGGCCTCACCGCGCTCGGACCCCTCACCACCGACCTCTACCTCCCGGGCCTGCCCGCGATCGCCGACGACCTGGCTGCCGAGCCGGCCGCCGTCCAGCTCACCCTCACCTTCTCGATGTTCGGGGTCGCGGCCGGACAGCTGCTCTTCGGGCCGCTCAGCGACCGCTTCGGGCGGCGCCCGCCGCTGCTCGTGGGACTCGTCGCCTACACCCTGTCCAGCGTGGTGTGCGCGCTCGCACCGAACCTGTCGGTGCTGATCGCCGCCCGCTTCGTCCAGGGCGCGGCGGGCTCCGCCGGACTGGTGATCGCGCGCGCCGTCTCCAGGGACCGCTTCCAGGGCGTCGCGCTGCTGCGGTTCCTCGCCTCGATCGCGCTGATATCGGGACTGGCGCCGATCCTCGCCCCGATCGTCGGCGCGCAGCTGCTGCGGTTCACCTCCTGGCGCGGCACCTTCGGCGCGCTCACCGCGCTCGGCCTGCTGCTCACCCTGGTCGCGTTCGGCGCGCTGCGCGAGACGCTGCCGGCGGAGGCCCGGGACGGCGGCGGGGTGGGCGCGACCCTGCGGACGATGGGGCGGCTGCTGCGGAACCTGCCGTTCCTCGGACTGGCGCTGACCAGTTCCCTCGCCTTCGGAGCGCTGTTCGGGTACATCAGCGGGTCGTCGACGGTGCTCCAGCACGTGTACCAGGTCTCGCCGCAGACCTACAGCCTGCTGTTCGGGCTGAACTCGGTCGCGATCGTGGTGATGACGCAGCTGAACGGGCGGGTGCTGGCGCCGCGCTTCACGCCGCGGGCGCTGATGCTGGGCAGCCTCGCGGTGGCGGTGGCCGCCGGGGTGGCGCTGGTGCTGCTGACGGCGGTGTGGGACCTCGGGCTGGTCGGGTTCTGCGCGCCGCTGTTCGTGATGATGGGCAGCCTCGGGGTGCTCCTGCCGAACACCGCCGCGCAGGCGCTGGGACTGGTCGAGCCCCAGGTCGCGGGCACGGCGTCGGCGCTGCTGGGGACGGGCAACTTCCTGGTCGGGGCGGTGGTGGCCCCGCTGAGCAGCCTCGGCGGGCGGCCTTCAGCGGCGCTGCTGGCGCTGGTGGTCCTGGTCTGCGGGGTTCTGGCGACGGTGGCGTACCTGGCGCTGTGCCGGCCGGCGCGGCCGGCCGTGGCGGTGGCGGGCGGCTGAGGGCGGGAGCTGAGGGGCCGACGGCAGTCGACGGGGGAACAGACGACGGATGACAGCTGACAGATGATGAAATCTGTCAGCTGTCATTCGTCAGGCGTCACTCGTCATTCGTCAGCCGTCACTCGTCGCGAGCCGCTCGTGACGAGCCGCTCGTCACCCGCTACGCGATCGAGAAGTCGTCCCCGAACACGTTGCCCTGGCCGTACCAGCCGTGCAGGTACACGGTGACGGTGCCGGAGGCGCCGGTGGTGAAGGGGATGGTCAGCTTCGTCCAGCCGGCGGAGTTGGCCCAGGAGCCGGCGGTCGCGCCGCCGCTGACGCCGACGTAGGCGTAGTTGCCCTGCACCCAGCCGCTCAGCGTGTAGCCGGTGTTGGGCTTCAGCGTGACGGTCTGCGAGCATTCGCCGGTCTGGCTCGCGGTGGCCGCGGCCTGCAGCGCGTGGGTGCCGGAGTGGGCCGGGGTGGAGACCACGGCGCCGCCGCTCTGGCAGGTCCACGGGGCCAGGCTGCCGGTCTCCAGGTCACCGTTGACCAGGCCGGTCGTCGGAGTGGTCCCGGTGACGGTCAGCGAGTAGGTCGCGGTGTGGGTGCCGGACGGCGCGTTGGCGGTGACGGTCAGCGGGTAGGTGCCCGCCGCCGCGGCCGAGGTGGTGGTGATGGTGAGGGTGGCGCTGTTGCCGGCGGTGACGCTGCCGGGGGTGACGGTGGCGGTGACGCCGGTCGGGGCGCCGCTGACCGACAGGTTGACGCTCTGCGCCGAGCCCGCCGTCACGGCGGTCGCGACGGTCGCGGAGGCCGACGAACCGGCCGCCACGGTACCGGAGTTCGGGTTCACCGCGACCGAGAAGTCGTTGCCCGGCTGGGTTCCGGTGACGGTGAGCGTGAAGACACCGGTGTGGCTGCCGGACGCCGCCGTGCCGGTGACGGTGATCGGGTAACTCCCGGGCGCCACCGACGAGGTGGTGGTGATGTTGAGGGTGGCGCTGTTGCCGGCGGTGACGCTGCCGGGGGTGACGGTGGCGGTGACGCCGGTCGGGGCGCCGCTGACCGACAGGTTGACGCTCTGTGCCGAGCCCGCCGTCACGGCGGTCGCGATGGTCGCCGAGGTGGATGAACCGGCCGTGACCGTGGCGGAGTTCGGGCTGGCGGAGACGGAGAAGTCGTTGCTCACCGTGGAGCCGCTGGTGAACGGCGCGAAGATGTGGGTGAAGTCCCAGGTGTTCTGGGCGATCCCGGAGCAGTTGTCGTTGCCCTTGGTGCCCGGGCACCCGCCGTTGTCACGCTGGAGCGCCCAGAAGGACAGCGTGTTGATGCCCTTGGAGACGGCCCAGTTGTAGACGGTGGTGGCGTTGGCCAGGGTGAAGGTCTCGGCCGGCCCGAAGTCGTCGACACCGATCATCTCGGTGATCCCGATCGAACCCCACAGCTGGGCGGGGGTCTTGGACGGGTAGAGCCTGGCGAGCTGGTTGTAGAGGCCCTGCGCGGACGTCTGGGTGTCGGCCGCCATGTCGTGGGTGGCGTTGTCGTAGTAGTCGAAGGTCATCATGTTGACGACGTCGATCCGCGCGTTGTTGCCGACCGCGTTCCGGAGCACCGCGAGGCCGCTGTCGGCGAGCCCGCTGGTGGTGGTCGGAAGGGTGTAGGAGAACTGGATGCTGCGCCCCTTGGTGGCGGCCCAGTCCTGCACGAGCTTGATCGCCTTGTTGCGGCGGTCGATCCCGGCGGTGTTGGTCAGCGAGTTGTCCTCGATGTCGAGGTCGATCCGGCTGATGTCGTACGTCGTGATGACGTTCTCGAAAGCGGCCGCGATCTGGTTGACATCGGTGCAGCTGTCGGCCAGTTCGGTGCCGGTGTTGTCGGCGGTGTAGCCGCCGAAGGACGGGATCACGTCCCCGCCGTTGGCGCGGATGGTGGCGATGTCGGCGCCGAAGGTCGAGGAGGAGACCGGCATCGAGGAGTCGCCGTTCCAGTACGGCGTGCACGAGCCCTTGGTGGTGGCCTGCAGGAACGCCATGGTCAGGTGCTTGGCGCCGGACTGCGCGGCCAGTTGGGCCGGGCTCTGCCCGGTCCAGGCCTCGAAGTAGGGGGCGAAGACCCGACTGGGGAGCGGGGTGGCGGCCTGGGCGGTACTCGTTCCGGCGGCGACCAGGCCGGCCGAGGCGGCCAGCGTGGCGCAGGCCGTCAGTGCGGCCTGGATTGTTCGGCGAAGACGCATGGATTCTCCAACAGACGTGGTGGGGCAGGACGTTGGGGAGTTGCGAGTGGGCCGGCGCCGGGCCGGCCGTGTGGGGTGCGGCCAGGTGGCGCCGGCCCGGGGTCCGATCGGGACCGGGCGGAGCGCGGGAGCGGGCGGATCGCGGTGGCGACGGCGGCGTGCGGGCGTGCGGCAGCCCACCGGTTCGCGTGGACGCGGGCGGCGGTGCGAGTGCGCGCGGCCGTACGGGGCGGGGGTGGAGCGGAGCAGGGCAGGGCAGTGCCTCAGCCGCCGGTGGTCACACCCCCACAGTGCATCCCGGTCGGATCGACATGCTTATGTTTGGACTAGACCACTGGTCTGTCAAGAGACCCAACAGTTCGCCGGCGTACGGCCCGGGCGGCCGAAGGGTGCGGATCGCTCGCCGGAACGCGGATCGTGCGCCGGGGCAGAGGAGTTGTCGGGTCGGGAGTCGCCGGGGCGTGGGAGCAGCCGGGGGCATGGGAGTCGCGGGCGCACAGAGAAGAGCGGGGGCGCCCCCCCCCCCGGCCGGGGGGGGGCCCCCCCGGCCCCGGGGACAGGAACCCGCGCGGGGGGGGCGGGGGGGCCCGGGGGCCCGCGCCGCGGGCGCCGCGCGCGCG
>NZ_JBHWBZ010000076.1:21814-40044 GCF_042735475.1 Kitasatospora sp. NPDC059577
GCGCGGCGGGGCGCGGGGGGGGGGGGCGCGGCGCGGCCCGCCGCCCCCCCCCCGCCCCCCCCCCCCGCCCCCCCCCCCCCCCCCCCCGCCTGCCCGGTGCTCAGGACACCGGGCGGTTCGGGCGTCGCGGCGCGGAGGCCGCGGACGGGATCAGCGCGGCGCCGGGCAGAGCGTGGCGCGCAGCGCGTCGTTGATCTTGGCGGCGGTGTCCGGCCCGAAGCCCTGCGGGTGGTCGGGCGAGGTGAAGCGCTGGTTGGCCAGTTCGACCAGTTTCCCGGTGTCCTTGGGGAACTGGAACATCGACTGGCACTGGTTGCGGGCCCGGTCCACGGCCTGGTCCGGCTTGCCGCCGACGATCGCCGGGTCGATCGCGTCCAGCGCGGCGACCAGCTTGCCGGTCAGGTCGGTGCCCGGCTTGGCGGGCAGGCCGGCGTCGGCGGGCGGGGCGGGCTTGGCCGGTGCGGGGGCACCCGGGGTGCCGGCGTCGGGAGCGGGCGTGCCCGTCGTGCCACCGGCCGTGGGGGCGGCCGTGTCGGGCGCGGGGGCCGACGGCGTCGCGGCGGCGTCGGAGGGGGCCGCATCGGACGGTGCGGCGGTCGAGGCCGCGGGGGCGGTGGGGGAGCCGGCCGCGGTGGTGGCCTTGCCCGAGCTCGATCCGGAGCTGGAGCAGGCAGCGAGGCTCACCGCGGCGAGTGCCGTGAGGGTGGCGGCGAGGAGTCGAGTGCGCATCCGCCCAGACTGTCATGTTCGCGGCGCGGAAGGGAAGGTCCCTCGAAGGGCGTCCGGAGGGCGCGGTGCGGGCCTTGGGCGTGGGGTCGGGGTGCGCCCCCCCCGGGTGCCGGGGCCCGGGTTCGGCGGAGCGGGAGCCGGAACGGCGGACGGCGGCCCGGGAGGACTCCTCCCGGGCCGCCGTCCGCCGTCGGCAGTCCGTGTCGGCGTGCCGCCGTACGAGCCGTCAGCCGAGGCCGTTGGACTTCAGCCAGTCCTTGGCCACCGCCGACGGGTCCTCCTTGTCCACCGCGACGCGCTTCATCAGCGCCGTCAGCCCCGCCGTGTCGAGCTTGGCCGACACCGCGTTGAGCGCCGCCGTCGCCGTGGCGTCCACGCCCGACTTGTTGACCAGCGGGGTGATGTTCTGCGCACCGAAGACGTTCTTCGGGTCGGCCAGCGCGACGAGCTTGTACTGGACGATCTTCGGGTCGGTGGTGAACACGTTGCCGACCTGGACGCCGCCGTCCTTGAGCGCGTTCGCGGTGGTGTCGGCGGTGGGCTTCCACTCCTTGAAGGTCAGCCCGTAGACGTCCTTGAACTGCTGCTCGCGGCGGGACTTGAACTCCGGCGGACCGCCGATGGTGAGCTCGCCGGCCTTGGCGGCCAGGTCGGAGATGGTCTTGAGGTTGTACTTGTCGGCGGTCTCCTGGGAGACGCTGAGCGAGTCCTTGTCCTCGGCGGGGGAGGAGTCGAGGATCCCCAGCGCGGCGGGCAGCGTCGTGGCGAGCGCCGCGTTGACGTCCTGGGTGCTGACGGCGGTGGACTTGGCGTCCAGGTAGGCCAGCAGGGCGCCGTTGTACTCGGGCAGGACGGTGAGGTTGCCGCTCTGCAGCTGCCCGTAGAGGACCTCGCGGCTGCCGATGTTGAACTTCTCCTCGACCTTGACGCCCTTGGCCTTGAGGGCCTGTGAGTAGATCGAGCCGAGCAGGACGTTCTCCGGGAAGTTCGCCGAGCCGACGACCACGGTCGACCCGGATCCGCCGCCCGTGGCGGGGCCTCCCGAGCCGCCCGACCCGGTCGAGGCGCTCGAACCCCCGCCGAGCGGGTCGCCGCCGGAGGAGCCGCAGGCGGTGGCGCCGAGCGCGAGTGCGGCGAGCGTGCCGAGGACGACCGCGCGCCGGCCTCGCTTCATTGTCGACATGGTGACAGATGTCCTTCCGGAGAGGATGGGGAGAGGAGTTCAGCGGGCCCGGTGCTGGGCGCGCACCCCGGGCGGGAGCGCGAACCGGGCGAGCAGGGCGAAGAACAGCTGGGCGGCGACCGCGAGCAGCACCACCAGCAGCGCCCCGCCGACGGTCACGGCGTACTTGCGGGTCGCCAGCCCGTCGATGACGTAGCGGCCGAGCCCGCCCAGTCCGACGTAGGCGGCCACCGTGGCGGTCGCGATCACCTGGACGGTCGCGGTGCGGAAGCCCGCCAGCAGGGTCGGCGCGGCCGCGGGAAGGCAGACCTGCCGCAGCACCTGGGGGTGGGTCAGGCCGATGCCGCGCGCGGCGTCCCGGACGTCCGGGTCGGTGCCGCGCACCCCCTCGACGGAGGCCACCAGCAGCGGCGGCGCGGCCAGCGCGACCAGCGGGATCAGGACCGCGGTGTCGCCGACCCCGGCGAACAGCACCGCCAGCGTCACCAGGCCGAGGGTGGGCAGGGCGCGGGCGGCGCCGGCCATCGCGGTCACCACGGTGACGCCGCGCCCGGTGTAGCCGATCAGCAGCCCGAGCGGGACGGCGAGCAGCGCCGCGAACAGCAGGGCTTCGCCGGAGAGCAGCAGGTGCTCGGAGACCCGGTGCGCTATCGAGTCCGGGCCGCTGCGGTGGTCCGCGGCGGTGAAGAAGTCACCGAGCCAGGTCAGCCAGTTCACGAGCCCGCCCCCTTCTCCCGGACGGCCCAGGGCGCGAGCACCCGCCGGGCGCCCACCAGCAGCAGGTCCACGGCCAGTGCGAGGACCGCGATCAGCGCGATGCCGGCCACGATCGGGGTCGGGAAGGTGCGCTGGAAGCCGTCGATGAAGAGGTACCCGAGCCCGCCGCGCCCGACCAGCGCGCCGACGCTCGCCAGCGAGATGCTGGACACCGCCGCCACCCTCAGCCCGGCGATCAGGTACGGGACGGCCGCCGGCAGTTCGACCGACGTCAGCCGGTGCCACGGCCCGTAGCCCATCGCGGTGGCGGCCTGCCGGACGGCGTCCGGGACGGCCCGCAGCCCGTCCACGGTGGTCGGCAGCAGGACGGCCAGGGCGTAGAAGGTGAGCGGGATCATCACGGTCGCCTGGGTGGCGAGCCCGGTGTACGGGATCAGCACCACGAACACGGCCAGCGAGGGCAGCGCGTAGACGATGTTGAAGACGGCGGACAGTGGCTGGTAGAGCCGGGGGAAGCGGGCGCAGGCCAGGCCGAGCGGCACGGCCAGCAGCAGGCCGACGAGCACGGGGACGAGGGCGATCACGGCGTGGTCGGCGAGCAGGTGGCCGAGGTAGCCGAGGTGGTCCCCGATCCAGTACCAGCGGACGATCGGTTCATCGTCCACCGGGGACTCCGTCCGGGGTGGCGCCGTCGGAATACCCGTCCATGGTGGTTTCGGCGTCGGTGGGTCCGGCGGTCCGAACGGGCGCGGCTGCTCCGGGCCGGAGCGCGGCGAGGACGGCCTCGCGGCTCGCGGTGCCGGTGGCCCGACCCTCGGCGTCCAGTGCGACCGCGACTCCGGCGGGGGAGAGGACGGCGGCGTCCAGCGCGGTGCGCAGGGTGTCGGTGTCCGGCCGGAAGGCGGCGGCCGGGTGCAGTTCGGCGGTGACGGCGTCGCGGTCGATCCACCCGATCGGGCGGCGCTCGTCGTCCAGGGCCAACTCCCAGCCGCCGTACCTGAGTCCGTCCGGGGGCCCGTTGTCGATGCCGTTCGTCAGCCCGGCGTCGGCGACGTCCTTGAGTCCGGTGCCGGGTCCGGCCTTGGGCGCGTCGCCGACCGGGCGCAGCGTGATGGTGCTCGCGGGGCGCAGCCCGAGGCCGCGCAGGCCGCGGTCGCGGCCGAGGAAGGCGGCCACGCCGTCGTCGGCGGGGGTGGTGAGCAGGGTGTGCGGGTCGGCCAGCTGGGCGATCCGGCCCTGTTCGCGCAGCACCACCACCTGGTCGCCGAGCCGGACGGCCTCCTCGATGTCGTGGGTGACGAACAGCACCGTCTTGCGCAGCTCGGACTGCAGCCGCAGCAGCTCCTCCTGGAGTCCGGCGCGCACCACGGGGTCGACGGCGCTGAACGGCTCGTCCATCAGCAGCACCGGCGGGTCGGCGGCCAGGGCGCGCGCGACGCCGACCCGTTGCTGCTGGCCGCCGGACAGCTGGAACGGGTACCGCTTGGCGGTCTCGGGCGCGAGCCCGACCAGTTCGAGCAGTTCGGCGGCCCGCGCGCGGGCCTTCTTGCGGTCCCAACCGAGCAGGTGGGGGACGGTGGCGATGTTGTCGATCACCTTGCGGTGCGGGAACAGCCCGGCCTGCTGGATCACGTACCCGATGCCGCGGCGCAGCTTGGCTGGTTCCAGCTCCGCGACGTCGGTGCCGTCCAGCAGGACCCGGCCCGAGGTGGGCTCGACCATCCGGTTGACCATGCGCAGCAGGGTGGTCTTGCCGCAGCCGGACGGTCCGACCAGGACGGTTATCCGACCGGTCGGGACCTCAAGGTCCAGGCCCTCGACGGCGACTGTGCCGTCGGGGTGGCGCTTTCCGGCGCTCTCGAATCTGATCACGGGGTGTTTCCTCGTCAGGGCGCCCCGGGGAGGCGGCGCCTGTGTCGGTCGGTCGTTCGATTGTTGGTGGTTTGTCGACAAACGGCGGTGCGGATCGGTGGTGGTGGCGCTTGTCGTACCAACCGCCCGGGCGTTCTTCCGCCCGCGTGGCTGCCCAGGTTCGGACCGGCCGAAACTCCGATCAGACTATGACCTGCGTCATCTCCTGTCTCTGATTTACCGCCGGGCGCGTGCCGCCGGACCGGTCGCGGCCGAGCTGATGGGCGCCTCCCGGCCGAGTCGGCGTCACCTCCCGTCGGCGGTGACGCCTCCCCTCCCGGCCCCGTCGAAGGCTTCGGTTCAGCCGCCCTGACGGGTCGGCAGGCCGGATGCCGCCCAGCCGACGAACCCGCCGTCCAGGTCGGTCGCCCGGTGCAACCCCAGCTCGCGGAGCGAGGCGGCGGCCAGGCTGGAGGCGTAGCCCTCCGAGCAGACCACGATCACCTCGACGTCGTGGCCCGAGGCCTCGGGGATGCGGTGACTGCCCGTCGGGTCGAGCCGCCACTCCAGGACGTTGCGCTCGATGATCAGCGAGCCCGGGATCTCGCCCTCGGCCGCCCGCTGCGCCGCCGGACGGATGTCCACCAGCAGCGCGCCGTCCAGCTGGGCCTGGTAGGCCTCCCGGGCGCGCGGGCGGTGGACCCCCTCGCGGGCCCGCTCCACCAGGTCGTCGATCGTGGTCACCATTGCTCCGGTCCTTCCTCCGAGGTGCGGACGAGCCCTCCGGCCCGCAGGTCGTAGTGCGCCATCGAGCTCAGCGGGGGCGAGTAGGCGTGCAGGGTGACGGCGGGCCCGGACGCGGTGTTGCGCACGTCGTGCACGTACTCGGGGCCGAAGGCCCGGGCGGTGCCCGCCGGGACCCGGCGGATCAGCAGGCCCTGGTCCGGGCCGCCGAGGGACAGCTCCTCCAACTCGCCGAGGGCGACGGTGAAGGCGCCGCGCGAGCCGCCGTGGTCGTGGAAACCGGTGGACTGGCCCGGCAGCCAGCTGATCAGCCACACCTCGTGGTCGTCCTCGGCCACCAGACGCCGGTACCAGCGCTCCTCGGTGGAGAGCCGGACGTGGTGGATCCACCGGTCGGGCTGCTCGGCCAGGTCACGGACGATGGTCCGGAGGGTGCCGGGGGTGAGCGGGGCCCGGGCTCCGGCCCCGGGGGGAGCGGGCGTCGGGCTCTCGGAGGCGGTGGCCGTGCGGGTGTGCGGACTCATCAAGGCGTCCTCGGGTGCGCGGAACGTCGGCAGGGGTGTCCGGTCCGGCGGACGGTGGCGGGCGCGGGCCGGCGGAGCGGCCCGGCACGCCGCACGGGGTGCGCCGGGGCGGGGTCAGAACTGCGGGTGCGGGTGCGCGGCGCGGGCCCTGGCAGACGTCACAGGGCGGGACCGGCGGGGGAAGTCAAGGTCAACAGGCACAGATGGAACTCGCCTGGCGTCGCAGATCGACGTGCAGGCGGCAGACCAGAGTGGTGCCGGAGTCCATGCGCCGGATCCTTCCCGAGCGAACCGGAGGAAGTCAAGCCGGTCCGCGGGCCCGCCGGCGTCCGTTCACGGTGCCGCGCCGCCGCCCGGTGGCGCCGCGACACCGCGGACGGCCGGGCTGGCTACCCCTCGGCGGGGCGGCGCGGCGCCGGTGGGGCCGTGCCGGCGGCGGACGGCGAAGACCCGGCACCGCCGGGTGGCTGCCCGGGCACCGCAGCGGCGGGCCCGGCTGCGGCGGCCGGGACGGCTGCCCCGGTGTTCAGGGCCTGCTCGATCACCGGTGCGGCCCGGTCGCCGAGGTAGCGGCCGAGGGTCTGGTAGGCGTCGAACTGCCGGTGGTCGAACCACTGGTCGCTGGTGGCGTCGTTCGGGAAGGCCCGGTTCTCCGTGGCGTACGCGTGCAGCTCGTAGGGCAGGTCGGGGGTGAGCGCGGCCTTGAGGACGATCAGGGTGCCGCGGCGATCGGCCTCGGGCGTGTCGCCGTCCAGGTCCGGGTAGCGGATGTCGCCGGTGATGACCGCCCGGGCCGACAGCCGGGCGGACAACTGCGCGGCGAGCCCCCGCAACGGCGGCCGCCCGTCGTCGGGGCCGTCCGGTCCGGAGGGCTGCTCCTCGGCGGCGCTGCCCGGGACCAGCACGTCCGGCTCGTGCAGGGTGATCTCCACGCCCAGTTCCTCGCGGGCCAGGGTGATTGCGGCGGCGAGGGCGGAGGCGTGGCCCGCGTCGCCGCTGGAGTCGACGCAGACCGCCGTGCGCACCCGGTGCCGCAGCAGCTCGACCAGGCCGAGGTTCTCGTAGTGACCGCCGTCGGTGGTGAGCAGGAACCGGTCGTCGGCCGGGAACCGCCCGGTCAGCTCCCGCAGTTGGTACGGGAGCCGGCGGACGGCGGGTTGCGCGGGGCGGCGCCAGTCCCGGCTGCCGGACCAGTCCGGGCCGAGCACCGAGGGATTGGGCAGCCAGGTGCCGAGGCGCGCGTTGGTCACCGCGAACAGCCCCTGGTAGACCCGGGATTCACGGCCCATCGCGGAGGAGAACGCGGCCCCGGAGACGGCCATCGCCGACTGGACGGTGAGGTCCCGGGCGATGTGCCGCCGGGTGCGCCGCTCCAGCAGGTCGGTGCGCGCGTATCCGACGTCCGGGCCGCCCACGTAGTCGAACGAGAGCGAGAAGGACACCGCCCGACGGCCCGGCGGCGTACGGGAGTTGCCGGACAGGTTGGCCGCCGCCGAGAAGATCACCTGGGGGAAGTCCGGGTGCCGGGCCCCGTAGTGGCTGAGCCGGGTCCGCTCGCGGAAGAAGTCGTACGGGCGGGCCAGGGACCGGCCGCCGTCGGTGGCCCGGCGGACCGCGAACGCCGAGGCCAGCCGCAGCCGGTAGAACGGGTGCAGGCTCATCCAGGTCTGGTCGAGGTTGAGCCCGACCGCGCCGAGCACCAGCGGCAGCAGCACCTGGAAGGCCGCCGGCCAGGCGTACCCGGTGGCGACCGCCCAACCGAGGGCCAGCAGCGCGCCCGTCGTCAGTGCCAGCGCGGCCGCCCACACCACCAGGTACTGGGTGAGGGTGGAGGTCAGGCCGCCACCGGCCCGGCCGGTGTCGCGCAGCGCCCCGCCGAGGGCGGAGGCGCCCCGGCCGACCGTCCGGCGGTCGCGCCAGAGGATGCCGAGCAGCAGTGCCAGGTAGCTGAGCACCACGGTCAGGCTGAGACCGGCACCGGTCAGCTGCGGGCCGGCCGCCAGGGACTGCTGGAGCCGCACCGCCCCCCAGGCCAGCCCGGGGACCGCCAGCACGCCGACGGCCAGCAGGCCGGCCAGCCCGAGCGCGGCGAGGTTGAGCCGGCGCAGGGCGCGCGGCAGCACCGCCTGCCAGCCGAGCGACGGGAAGGCCAGCAACCACAGCAGCCAGCACCCGGCGGCCGCCGCCGGCAGCGCGCCGACGGCGGCGAGCGCGGGCGCCCGGAACTCCAGCGGACCCGGCACGGCGCCCGGGTGGCGCAGGCCGGCCGCCGCCAGCCGGCCCAGGTCGGTGAGCGGGACGGCGTGGTAGAAGCGGCTCAGCGCGAGACCGAGCGTCAGGACGGCCGCCAGCAGCAGGGTGAGCGCGGACAGCACGCCGCGCAGCAGCGTCCCGAGGGCGACCAGCCACTGCCCGGCGCCGTCGGCGAGGTACTTGCCGTGCCGGCGGAGGTGGTCCTCCTCCGGGGAACCGGGCTCCATCACGGTGTCGGCCGTCAGGCCGGAGACGGCGTGCACCGGGCTGTCGGGCGCGGAGTCGCTGAGCGCGAGCTGCAGCGCGCCGACGGTGTAGCCGCCGCCCGAGACGGAGACGAGGTACCTGGCCCGCTTCAGCCAGGGCCGCAGCGACTGGAGCGCGCCGAGCGTGACGCAGGCCGAGCGGATCCCGCCGCCCGAGACGCAGAAGCCGAGTTCGGCGGGCTCCCGGCCGGGCGGCACCCGGGCGGCGTCGCGCCAGTGGGCGTGCCGGTCGGGTCCGGCCTGTGGGGCTGGTGGGGCCACTGTGAGTGCCGGGGCCGGTGGGGTCGGTGTGGCCGGTGTGAGCGCCGGGGCCGGTGTGGCCTTCGAGGGCGGCAGGTGCGGGCGCGGCGCCGGCTCGCCGTGCCCGGTGGCCACCGGCCAGGGCGGGATCAGCGCCGGGCGGTCGGCGGTGCCCTCGCTCGCGCCCCCGTCGGCGGCCGGGACTCCGTCGACGGCCGCGGCGCCGCCGGTCCGGGCCGGCAGCAGCCCGCGCACCGCCCGGGCGGCGGTCACCGCCACGATGCCCACCGCGACCGCCCCGGCGGGCAGGAGCAGCAGCCACTTGACGGTGGCGAGCGCGGTGGCGACCGCGAAGGGGGCGTCGGACGCCGTGGTGGAGAGGCCGTTGAGCCCGTCGCGCAGGAGTGCGTCCTCGCCGAGGTCGCAGCAGGCGGCGAGCAGGCCGGCGCCGCCGACCGCGAGCGCCGGCGGCCGGCGTAACCCGCCCCCGAGCACGTACCCGCCGAGCAGCGCGGCGGCCACCAGGGTCAGCCCGTACCCGCCGATCAGCCAGCCGTCGGCGCGCAGCGCGGCCAGGTAGTCGCCGGGGCGGCCGCCGACCACGGCCTCGGCGGCCGCACGGGACCCGGCCAGTTGGAGGGCGACGTCCCGCACGCTCGGAGCCAGGCGGCGGAACAGCGCCGCACCGAGGACCACCGGCAGCAGCGTGCCGACGGCCAGCAGCAGACCGGCCCAGGCAGGCAGGGCGGGCGGCCGCCCCGCCGGGCTGCCCCCGGCTGCCTCGCGCGTCGTGCCCGGCGCCTCACGCGTCGTGTCCGCCGCGGAGTTCGACTCCACTGTCATCCGTCACCCCCGTGCGGCCGCTCCGATCCCCCGTGGCCGGGCCGCCGAACTCGTATGAAACCACCGAGGACTGACGGTCCGCAGTGATCCACGACGGTCTCGACGCGGCTCCTACCCCGTGCTGGCCGGATCCGCACCCCGGGTGCCCGGTTTCACTCGAATGAGTAAGGAGGCTACGTACGGGGTAGATGAGCCTTTCATCCCACCCAGGACCGTCCGCGTGTCCGCGCAACAGGATCGCCCCAGACGCGTTTCCGCCGACGTATTGTCAGGCCACCAAGGCCCGGCCTACCGTCTACAGATCGCTTTCTACGCACGTAGACCCCCGCGGATCCCCGAGCGGACCCGCGGGTCAGACCCGCCCCGTCAACCATCGGACCGCGGGCCCCGACCGCACGGCCGGGCCGCGGAGTTGCGGAGGTACCCATGTCGCAGATCGTCCGTGCCGCGCTCGTCCAGACCCGTTGGACCGGCGACCAGGAGAGCATGATCGCGCTCCACGAGCGGTACGCCCGGGAGGCCGCCGCCCAGGGCGCGAAGATCATCGGATTCCAGGAGGTCTTCAACTCGCCCTACTTCTGCCAGGTCCAGGAGCCCGAGCACTACCGCTGGGCCGAGGCCGTCCCGGACGGCCCGACCGTGCGCCGGATGCAGGACCTCGCCCGCGAACTCGGGCTGGTCGTCGTCGTCCCGGTCTACGAGGAGGAACAGGCCGGCGTCTACTACAACACCGCCGCCGTGATCGACGCCGACGGCAGCTACCTCGGCAAGTACCGCAAGCACCACATCCCGCAGGTCAAGGGCTTCTGGGAGAAGTACTACTTCAAGCCCGGCAACCTCGGCTGGCCGGTGTTCGACACCGCCGTCGGCAAGGTCGGGGTCTACATCTGCTACGACCGCCACTTCCCCGAGGGCTGGCGCGCCCTGGGCCTGGCCGGCGCGCAGATCGTCTACAACCCCTCCGCCACCAGCCGCGGCCTGTCCGCCTACCTGTGGCAGCTCGAACAGCCCGCCGCCGCCGTCGCCAACGAGTACTTCGTCGCCGCCATCAACCGGGTCGGCACCGAGGAGTACGGCGACAACGACTTCTACGGCACCTCGTACTTCGTGGACCCGCGCGGCCAGTTCGTCGGCGACGTCGCCTCCGACAAGGAGGAGGAACTGGTCGTCCGCGACCTCGACCTCGGCCTGATCGAACAGGTCCGCCAGCAGTGGGCGTTCTACCGCGACCGCCGCCCCGACGCCTACGGACCGCTGGCTGAGGCCTGAGGAGCAGCGCGATGACCACCCGCGACCCGCACCAGCGCACGATCGTCCGCGGCGGCCTCGTCATCACGGCCACCGACGAACTCCGTGCCGACGTCCTGATCGAGGGCGAGCGCGTCGCCGCCCTCGCCACCACCGGCAGCTCCGCCGCCGGGGCCTGGACCGCCGACACCGTCATCGACGCCACCGGCCACTACGTCGTCCCGGGCGGCGTCGACGCCCACACCCACATGGAACTGCCGTTCGGCGGCACCGCGGCCTCGGACACCTTCGAGACCGGCACCCGGGCCGCCGCCTGGGGCGGCACCACCACCATCGTGGACTTCGCCGTCCAGCCGGTCGGCGGCTCGCTGCGCGAGGGCCTGGACACCTGGCACGCCAAGGCCGACGGCAACTGCGCCGTCGACTACGCCTTCCACACCATCGTCTCCGACGTCAACGACGGCGTGCTGAAGGAGATGGACGCCCTCGTCGACTCCGGCGAGTCCACCTCCTTCAAGCTCTTCATGGCCTACCCCGGCGTCTTCTACAGCGACGACGGACGCATCCTGCGGGCCATGCAGCGCGGCGCCGCCAACGGCGGGCTGATCATGATGCACGCCGAGAACGGCATCGCCATCGACGTCCTGGTCGAGCAGGCGCTCGCCGCCGGGAAGACCGACCCGCGGTACCACGGCGAGGTCCGCCGCGAACTGCTGGAAGCCGAGGCCACCCACCGGGCGATCAAGCTCGCCCAGGTCGCCGGCAGCCCGCTCTACGTGGTGCACGTCTCCGCCGCCTCCGCCCTCGCCGAACTCACCCGGGCACGCGACGCCGGCCTCAACGTCTTCGGCGAGACCTGCCCGCAGTACCTCTTCCTCTCCACCGACAACCTCGCCGAGGAGGGCGCCGACGGCTTCGAGGGCGCCAAGTACGTGTGCAGCACGCCGCTGCGGCCGCGCGAGCACCAGGAGGCGCTCTGGCGCGGGCTGCGCACCAACGACCTCCAGGTGGTCTCCACCGACCACTGCCCGTTCTGCTTCGTCGGGCAGAAGGAACTCGGGCGCGGGGACTTCTCGAAGATCCCCAACGGCCTCCCGGGGGTCGAGAACCGGATGGACCTGCTCCACCAGGCCGTGGTGGACGGGCACATCAGCCGGCGCCGCTGGATCGAGATCGCCTGCACCACGCCCGCCCGGATGTTCGGGCTGCACCCGCGCAAGGGCACCATCGCGCCGGGCGCCGACGCCGACCTCGTCGTCTACGACCCCACCGCGGTGCAGACCGTCTCCGCCGCGACCCACCACATGAACGTGGACTACTCCGCGTACGAGGGCCGCCGGCTCACCGGCCGGGCGCGCACCGTGCTCTCGCGCGGCACCGTCGTGCTGGACGACGGCACCTGGCTCGGCCGGGCCGGACACGGCACCTTCCTGCGCCGCGACACCTGCCAGTACCTGGTCTGAACCCGCACGTCCCCTTAGCCGACCAGCCGCCGCCCGGGCCCGACCGGCGGGCCGGGCGGCGGTCCCCCCTTTCCTGGAGCCACCCATGGACATCGGCCTCGTCCTGCAGACCGACCCGCCCGCCCGCACCCTCATCGACCGGATGATCCGTGCCGAACGCGCCGGGTTCAGCCACGGCTGGACCTTCGACTCCTGCGTCCTGTGGCAGGAGCCCTTCGTCATCTACAGCCGCATCCTCGCCGAGACCGAGCGGCTGACGGTCGGCTCGATGGTCACCAACCCCTCGACCCGCACCTGGGAGGTCACCGCCTCCCTGTTCGCCACGCTCAACGACATGTACGGCAACCGCACGGTCTGCGGGATCGGCCGCGGCGACTCCGCCATGCGGGTCGCCGGACGCCGCCCGGCCACCCTCGCCCGGCTCTCCGAAGCCATGCACGCCGTCAAGGAGTTGGCGGAAGGGCGCACCGTCGAGGTGGACGGCACCGAGATGCACCTGCCGTGGGTCGGCCCCGGTGCGTCGCTGCCGATCTGGATGGGCGCGTACGGCCCGAAGGCGCTGGCCCTGACCGGCCGGCAGGCGGACGGGTTCATCCTGCAACTGGCCGACCCCTACCTCACCGAGTTCATGGTCAAGGCGGTGCGGGCCGCCGCCGTCGAGGCGGGCCGGGACCCCGACTCGGTCACCATCTGCGTCGCCGCACCCGCCTACGTCACCGCCGACGACTCGCCCGCCGCGCTCGCCCACGCCCGGGAACAGTGCCGCTGGTTCGGCGGGATGGTCGGCAACCACGTCGCCGACCTGGTCACCCACTACGGCGAGCACTCCGACCTGGTGCCGGAGGCGCTCACCGACTACATCAAGGGCCGGCAGGGCTACGACTACAGCCACCACGGCCGCGCCGGGAACCCGGACACGGCCTTCGTCCCGGACGAGATCGTGGACCGCTTCTGCCTGATCGGCCCGGCCGAGGTGCAGCGTGCCCGGCTGGCGGAACTCCGCTCGCTCGGCGTCCACCAGTTCGCCGTCTACGCGATGCACGACGCGATCGAGTCCACCATCGACGCCTACGGGACGGACGTCATCCCGCACTTGTGATCCCCGAGCGATCCCAGCTGCAGCAGACGGGAGTTGCCCATGGCCGACACCGCGACCGGCGGCGGCGGACAGTGGCAGCACCCCGACGGACGGGTCGAACTCGACCCCTCCGTCGGGGAGTTGCCAGCCAACGGCTTCACCAGCGACGACCTGATACCGGTCCCGGTGGCACGGCGCACCTGGACCACCTACAACTTCCTCGCACTCTGGGTCGGCATGGCCCACAACATCCCCTCCTGGACGCTGGCCTCCGGCCTGGTCGCGATCGGCATGGACTGGAAGCAGGCGGTGCTGACCATCGCACTCGCCAACCTGATCGTGCTCGTCCCGATGCTGCTCACCGGGCACGCGGGCACCAAGTACGGCATCCCCTTCCCGGTCTTCGCCCGGGCCTCGTTCGGCCTGCGCGGCGCCAACCTGCCCGCGCTCCTGCGGGCGGCGGTCGCCTGCGCCTGGTTCGGCATCCAGACCTGGATCGGCGGGGAGGGCATCTTCCTGCTCGCCGGCAAGCTGCTCGGCGAATCCTGGCGCACCGCGGGCGAGTTCGCCGGCTACCCGTGGACCCAGTGGCTCTCCTTCCTGCTGTTCTGGCTGATCGAGATGGCCGTCATCGCCCGCGGCATGGAGGCGCTGCGCCGCTTCGAGAACTGGGCGGCGCCGTTCGTCATCGTCGGCGCGCTCGCCCTGCTGGTGTGGATCACCGTCAAGGCGGGCGGGTTCGGGCCGCTGCTCGACCAGCCGTCCGCGCTGGGGTGGGGCCGCGACTTCTGGAAGGTCTTCTTCCCGGCACTGATGGGCATGATCGGCTTCTGGTCCACCCTCTCGCTCAACATCCCTGACTTCACCCGCTTCGGCGGCAGCCAGCGGGCCCAGATCCGCGGCCAGGCGCTCGGGTTGCCGACCACGATGACGTTCTTCGCGCTGCTGTCCGTGCTCGTCACCTCCGGCTCCCAGGCCGTGTACGGCGAACCGGTGTGGGACCCGATCCAGCTCGCCGCGAAGATGGAGAACCCGGCCGGCATCCTGTTCGCACTGCTGACCGTCCTGGTCGCGACCCTGTCGGTGAACATCGCCGCCAACGTCGTCTCGCCGGCCTACGACCTCGCCAACCTGCTGCCCCGGTTCGTCAACTTCCGCACCGGGGCCCTGATCACGGGCGTCGTGGGCATCGCGATCTTCCCGTGGCGGCTGATCTCCGACCCGCACGTCTACATCTACACCTGGCTGGGCGTCGTCGGCGGCCTGCTCGGAACGGTCGCCGGCGTCCTGATCGCCGACTACTGGCTGCTGCGCCGCACCCGGCTCGAACTCGCCGAGCTCTACCGGCCGGGCAGGACGTACTGGTACGCGGGCGGCTGGAACCGGCGTGCCGTCGCGGCGCTGCTGGTGGGCGGCCTGCTGGCGGTCGGCGGCTCCTACTCCACCGTCGACGCCCACGGTGTCGAACAGGGCCCCTTTCCGGCCGACGGCCTCGTCCCCCTCCTCAAGCCGCTCGCCGACTACGGCTGGGCCGTCGGCCTCGCGTCCTCGGCGACCCTCTACGTCCTGCTCGGCCTCGGCCGGAGGCCCGAGGCCGGGTGGCGGGCGGCGGCGGAAGGTGCCGGCCGGGCGGTAGCGGTCGAAGGGCGGCGGGGCGGCGCTCACCGCTGTCGGCGCTCACCGCGGTGTCGGCCCGTCACCGGCTCGCCGCCGCCCGCTCGACGGCCGTGAGGACCTTCGCGGCGCCGTCCTCGGTGGTGAGGGCGGCGGCGAGGACGCGGGCCCGGGTGCGGTAGTGGGGGGTATCGAGAGCGCGGCGGAGGGCGGTGGCGAGGCGGGCGGCGGTGAGGGCGCGCAGCGGGACGGGGCCGGGGGAGACGCCGAGGGCGGTGAGCCGCGCGGACCAGAAGGGGGCGTCCAGTTGGGCGGGCACGGGCACGGTGGGGGTGCCGGAGCGGAGGGCGGCCGCCGTGGTGCCGGCTCCGGCGTGGTGGACCACGGCGGCCGTGCGGGGGAACAGCCAGTCGTGCGGGGTGTCGCCGATGGTCAGGACGGTGTCCGAGTCCTCGGCGGTCAGGCCGCTCCAGCCCTCCTGCAGAAGGAGGCGCACCCGGGCGGCGCGGGCGGCGGCGAGGACGGTGGCGCTGAGCCGCTCGGGGTCCGGGACGACCAGGCTGCCGAAGCCGACGAAGACCGGGGGCGGCCCGGCGGCCAGGAAGTCGACGAGCCGGTCCGGGGGTTGCCAGTCCGGCCGGGCGGCCGGCCACCAGTAGCCCGCCACGTCCAGCCGGGGGTGCCAGTCGGCCGGGCGGGGGACGACCGTCGGTGAGAAGCCGTGCAGGACCGGGTGGTCGCGTCGGGCCCGGGAGATGCGGCGCGACGGCAGGCCGAGCCGGCGGCGCAGTCCGCGGACGGCCGGGGCGAACAGCTGGTCGGTCGCGGTCTGGACGGTGTGGCCGGCGAGCAGGTTGCCGGGCTTGGAGAGCGATCGCGTGCCGGTGACGGCGGGCGCGAACTCCCGAGTGGGGGAGATGGGTTGGAGGAACAGCCCGATGGTGGGAAGGCCGGCCGCCTCGGCGGCGACCTGACCGAGCGCGCTGGTGGTGCCGGTGGTCAGCAGGAGGTCGGTGCCGAGGGCGACGGCCTCGACGATCCCGTCCCCCAGCGCGGGCATGAACTTCCGGCCAAGTCGCAGGAGTCGGAGGACTGTTGCAGGGCCGCTGTCGGCCTGCAACAGCCGCTGCCCCCGGTCGGAGGCGAGTTCGGCGCGCGGGTCGACCGGCAGCGGGCGGAACTCCAGCCCCGCCGACCGTACGGATTCGGCGAAGGTGGTGTGGGTGGCGACGGCCACCTGGTGGCCGGCCGCCCGCAGGCGGACCCCGAGCCCGGTGAAGGGAGCCACGTCGCCGCGGGACCCGGCGGTGGCGATCAGGATGCGCATGGCCGCAGTATTCCGGCGCCGGCGGCCCGCCGGAAGGACGCCACGCACGGCGGGAAAGGGGGCGGCGGCCGGTTTCGGGTGCTCCGCGCGGCGGCGTCGGAACCGGGCGGCGGGCGGCGGCGTCCTTCGGGGCAGAGCGGACGGAACGGGGCCGTCTCGTCGGTGGACAGGAAGGACGGACGGATGGGCATCGTCGCGTGGATCGTGCTGGGCCTGGTCGCGGGAGCGCTGGCCAAGCTGTTGCTGCCGGGCAAGGACCCGGGCGGCCTGATCGTGACCACTCTGATCGGCATCGCCGGGTCCTTCGTCGGCGGCTGGATCGCGTCGCACTTCATGCACCGGTCGATCAACGCGCACTTCTTCGACGGGGCGACCTGGGTGTCGGCGATCGGCGGCGCCCTGGTGCTGCTGATCGCCTACCGGCTGCTGTTCGGCAACTCGCGCCGCTAGGAGGAGCCGGAAGACGTCGCGAGGCGTCGCGAGGAGGCGGGCGGAGTCGGGCGGAGCTGCGAGACGCTGCGAGGAACTGCCCGGGACGCGAGGAACGGTGCGGATTCGCCGGCTCACGAGGCCGGCCGGGTGGCCGGTTCGCGTCGTTCCTCACGGGCGCCGGAAACCAAGCGGCGCCCTCCCGCGTCCTTCGGACCGGGCCCGGAGTCTCGACGGGACCGTCACGCCGATGACGCGAGGGGCGACTGATGAGCTGGATGGCGTGGATCGTGCTGGGCCTGGTGTCGGGGACCTTGGCCAGGATGGCGATGCCGGGCAAGGGCGAGCGCGGTCTGATCGGCACCACCCTGATCGGCATCACCGGCTCCTACGTCGGCACCTGGATCGTCTCGCACTGGATGCACGGGACGGTGAAGGTGAGCTTCCTCGACCTGACGACCTGGGTGTCGGCGATCGGCGGCGCGGTGGTGCTGCTGTTCCTCTACGGCGTGCTCGTCCGCATCGTCCGGCGCTGACCGGCCGGTGTGGTTGCCGCGGTCGGTGTGGCTGCCCCGGTCGGCCCGGCTGCCGCGGTCGGTGTGGCTGCCGCGGCCGCTTCGTGCGCTCGGGCGTCCGGGCGTCGTCCGGTGTCCGCGGACACCTCCGCCACCCAGCCCGGCAGGTCCTCGCGGGCGTGCAGCCAGGCGGCCGGGACACCGGCGAGCCCGGTGCGGGCGGCGACCACCCCGGCGGCGATGGCGCAGGTGGTGTCCTGGTCGCCCCAGCCCTCCAGGGTGTGCCAGATCGCCCCGGGCAGCGAGTCCGGGTGCCCGGCGGCGGACCAGAGGGCGAACGGGACGGTGTCCGGGGCGGAGATCAGGGCCCCGGAGCCGAGCACGGTGGCGGCGTGCCGGACGCTGGTGCGCCCGGGCATCCGGGCAGCGACCCGCAGGCCGGACCGGACGTCGCTGTCGGGCAGCCGCCCGGCGATCTCGGTCAGCAACTCGGCCCGGCCGGGCGGGGTTTCCCCCCGGCTCCGGACGGCGAACGCGGCCGCGAGGGCCACCGCCACCGCGCCGACGACCGCCTCCGGGTGGAAGTGCGTGGTGAGCGCCTGCAGTTCGGCCTGCCGGACGACCTCGTCCAGGTCGTCGGCGAACCAGGCACCCAGCGGGGCGACCCGCATCGCGGCACCGTTCCCGTACGAGCCCTGGCCCTCGAACTGGCCCGCCGTGACGGTGCGCCAGTCACCGCCCGCCTAGATGCCGCGCAGTACCCGGTGCATCGACGGGCCGTACTTGCGGTCGTACTCGCGCGTGTACTCGGCGGCGAACTCCCCGGCCAACGTGTCCTGTCGGACCGCTCCGTGGACGGCCAGGTGACGGACCAGGACCAGGGCCATCGCGGTGTCGTCGGTCCAGTGCCAGGGCGCGGGGCGGGTCAGGCGCGCGGCCAGTGCGGCGGGCGCCTCGTCCACCGGGACCGAGAACCAGCGATCGCCGAAGGCGTCGCCGAGGGCGAGCCCCTGCAGGCTGTCCAGGACCGGTCCGGCCGCACGCATGTCATCCTCCGAGTGAGACCGACTGTGCGCGGCAGTCTGCCGGACGGCAGAGGGGGGGGGGGGGGCGGCGGGGTCCCCGCGGGGCGGGCCCCGCCCCCCGCGGGGGGGGGGGGCGCGCGCGCCCCCCCGGCCGCCGCCGCGCGCGCGACCCCCCCGCGCG
>NZ_JBHWBZ010000077.1:0-9498 GCF_042735475.1 Kitasatospora sp. NPDC059577
GGGGGGGGGCCCCCCCCCCCGGGCCGCCGGGGCCGGGCGTAAGGACGGACCACCCGCAGGAGTATCCCCCCGCCCTCGTCCGCCGCCCGCGCACCGCGGGCGGGCCGCTCGGCGACCGGCGGCAGGGTGCCCTTGAGCGGGCCCCACTCGTTCGGGTCCGGCACGCCGGCCGGCTGCATCTTGCGCCGGGCGGGCCCGCCGCCGTGGTCCGACTCGCCCGGCTCCTTGGCGCCCGGCCAGTCCTTGGCGACCCGGGCCGCGAGCACGAACTCCTTGCGCAGCGGGTGCCCCTCGAAGCCGTCCGGCAGCAGCAGGGTGGCCAGGTGGGGGTGCCCGGGGAAGTCGATGCCGAACATCTCGTGCGTCTCGCGCTCGTGCCAGGCGGCACCGGCGTAGACGGCGACGGCGGTCGGCAGCGCCGCCCCGTCGCGCGGCACCCTGGTGCGCAGCGCGAGGTGCCGGACGCCCGGCGCCTCGACGGCGGCGAGGTGCGCGACCACGGAGAAGCCCTCGGCGAGCTCGTCGACGGCGCTCAGCCAGTCGAAGAAGCCCAGGCCCAGGACGTCCCGGGCGTTGGTGAGCGCCTCGATCCAGTTCTCGGCCGGGACGTCGACGGTGATCAGCCCGTACGCCTCGGCGCCGGTCGCCCACTCCCCGACCGACGCCGCGCACTGCTCGGCCGTGGTCACGAGACCCCTCCCTCGTTCGAAGCCCCGGTCTCGGAACCGGCCGGCGACCCGGTCGGCGACCCGGACTGGGGCCCGGCCTTGGCCCCGGACTGGGGCCCCGCCACCAGCGGTCGGCGCAGCGCCGCCGCGGGCGCGGTGTAGCGGCCGGGCAGGGACTCCTCGGCGATCTTCTCCTGCAGCTTGAGGATGCCCTGGAGCAGCGCCTCGGGCCGGGGCGGGCAGCCGGGCACGTAGACGTCGACCGGGATGATCTGGTCCACGCCCTTGGTGACCGAGTACGAGTCCCAGTAGGGCCCGCCGGAGTTCGAGCAGGCGCCGAAGGAGATGACGTACTTCGGCTCGGGCATCTGCTCGTAGAGGCGCTTGACGGCCGGCGCCATCTTGTCGGTGACCGTCCCGGAGACGATCATCAGGTCCGCCTGACGGGGACCCGGCGCGAACGGGATGACGCCCATCCGGATGAAGTCGTGCTTGGCCATGGACGCGGCGATGAACTCGATCGCGCAGCAGGCCAGGCCGAAGTTGAAGCACCAGAGGCTGTAGCGGCGGCCCCAGTTGAGCACCACCTTGACCGGGTCCGGTGCGAGCCGGGCCAGCGGCCCGATGCTGCGGCGCTCGACGGCGCCGGGGTGCGCGGGGTCCGGCAGGCCGAGCGGGACGGGACCGCCCTGCGTGCCGTGCGGGTGGGAGTGGGTCACGTCCATTCCAGAACGCCCTTCTTCCAGGCGTAGAGCAGCCCGACCGCGAGGAAGCCGATGAAGAGGAACATCTCGACCAGCGTTCCGGCGCCGTACCCGGCGGTGGCGAAGACGGTCGCCCACGGGAACAGGTAGATCGCGTCGACCGCGAAGATCACGTACAGGAAGGCGTACACGTAGTACCGGACCTGGGTGTGCGCCCAGTCCTCCCCCACCGGGTCCACGCCGCACTCGTACGCGAGGAGTTTCTCGGGTGAGTGGACCACCGGCCGCAGCAGGCGGTTGGCGGTGAACGCCACGGTCACGAAGAGCACCCCGACGACGGCCAGCAGGCCCATCGCGGCGTACGCGTCGAAGTAGCCGCTGCCGGCCGCCGGGTCGGCCGCGACGGCAGCCGCGTGCTGCCCCTCCATGCCTTCGCCTCCACCTCGGCCGTGAATCCGCCCCTCAAGGCAGTTCTACGACGTTTCCTCGCACAGTCATAACCACGGCCACAACCATGGCCAATGCGTGAGTCTAAGGGGACGGCTCCGCTCCCCCCGAACCCTGCCCACTCCACAAGACGGCCCGTGGACACCCCGGTGAACACCCGGCGGTCGGGACAGGGGGTGGGGATAACCCCCGGCCGGGAAGATGTATCACCCCCATGGCACCCGCCGCCCCCCGTTCGGGAAGCTTGGTCCAGCCGCACGATCAAGAGGGACGGTAGATCCGGATGAAGCCGCTGCACCGCCGCGCCGTGGACGCCACCGAGGAGCAGGACGCCCGGACGGAGCGCCCACCCCTGTACGGCGCCCGGATGTGGCGCCAGGCCGGGCACCTGCTGCTGAACCTGCCGCTCGGCATCGCCGGCTTCGTCCTCGCGATCGTCTCGCTCTCGGTCGGCCTGGGGCTGTCCGTGACCGTGGTCGGCCTGCCGCTGCTGGCCGCCGGACTGGCCGCCCAGCGGTTCCTCGGCGCCCAGGGCCGCCGCCGGGCGCGGTCGGCCCACGGCTCACGGATCGAGGAGCCGGAGCCGGTGCGCCCGCGCCGCCCGGGCACGGTCGGCTTCACCATCGCGCACCTCACCGACCTGCTGAACTGGCGCACGGCGCTCTACAACGTGCTGATGCTGCCCTGGGGCATCCTCAGCTTCACCCTGACCCTGGTCTCGGTCCTGGTGCTGTGGCCGCTGCTGCCGTGGGTGATCCGCGGCATGGCCGCGGTCGACCGGATCCTGGTCGAGACGCTGCTCTTCCCGGGCGCCCTCGCCGAGCGGGTGCGCGAGCTGGAGGACGACCGCGGCACCGTGGTCGACACCGCCGCCGCGGACCTGCGCCGGATCGAGCGGGACCTGCACGACGGCGCCCAGGCCCGGCTGGTCGCGCTGGCGATGGACCTCGGCATGGCGAAGGAGCGGCTGCGCGAGGTGGAGAGCGAGGCGGACATGGCGGCCGCCGCGAAGATGGTCGACAACGCGCACGGCGAGGTGAAGCTGGCCCTGCAGGAGCTGCGCGACCTCGCCCGCGGCATCCACCCGGCGGTGCTCACCGACCGCGGTCTGGACGCGGCGCTGTCCGCGGTCGCGGCCCGCTGCACCGTCCCCGGCGGCGTCAAGGTGAACGTCGACCTGTCCGGCCGGGACGGCGAGCCCGAGCGCCCGGACTCGGCGGTCGAGGGCATCGCCTACTTCACCGTCAGCGAGTTGCTGACCAACGTCTCCAAGCACGCCGGCGCCCGCACCGCCGCGGTCGACGTCTGGCGCTCGGACGACCAGCTGATGGTGCTGGTCCAGGACGACGGCAAGGGCGGTGCGGCGCCCTACCCGGGCAGCGGCCTGGCCGGGCTGGCGGAGCGGATCCGCGCGGTGGACGGGGTCTTCCTGGTGGACAGCCCGGAGGGCGGCCCGACCACCGTCACCGTCGAGCTGCCCTGGCGCACCCGCGCGGCCCGCCGCTGACCGCCGGGCGCACACGAAGGCGCCGGGCCCCCGTCGAGGCAGTGACGGGGGCCCGGCGCCGGGGCGGTACGGCGGCCGGTCCGCGGAACCCTTGCACGGAGTGCGGCCGGTGGCGCCGTACCGGGGCCGGGGGGCGGGCTGTAGGGGGACCTAGGGGGACTGCAGGGTGCCGAGGGTGACGTCGGCGGTCTGGGTGTTGCCGTCCCGGGTGTACGTGACGGTGGTCGTGCTGCCGGGGGCGAGCGAGGCGAGTGCGGTGGTGAGCGCGTTCAGCGAGTCGACCGGGGTGTCGCCGATCTTGGTGATGACGTCGCCGGGCTGCAGCCCCGCCGCGGCGGCCGCACTGCCCGGGCTGACCGCCACGATCACCGCGCCGGCCGGCTGGAACTGCTGGTCGAAGCTGGTCCGCGCGGTGATGCCGAGGGCGGCCCGGCCGGAGTTGGTGACCTTGCCCTGCTTGATCAGCTGGTCGGCGATGCTGATGACGGTGGACGACGGGATGGCGAAGCCGATGCCGGGGGCGGCCGCGCCGTTGGTCTGGGGCTCGGTGGCGGCGAGCGTGTTGATGCCGATCACCTGGCTGTCCAGGTTGGCCAGCGCGCCGCCGCTGTTGCCCGGGTTGATCGCGGCCGAGGTCTGCACCATGTTGGCGATGGTGGCGCCCGGTGAGCCGCCGACCTGGGGCTCGGAGACGGTCCGCCCGGTGGCCGAGACGATGCCCTGGGTGACGCTGCCGGCGAGCCCGAGCGGGCTGCCCATGGCGAGGGTGATCTGGCCGAGCTGGACCTTTCCGGAGTCGCCGAAGGTCGCGGGCTTGACGGCGCTCGGCGGGCTGTTCAGCCGGATCACCGCGAGGTCGGAGTCGGGGTAGCTGCCGACCAGGCCGGCGTCGAGCGCCTTGGTGCTGTTGGCGAGGGTGACGGTGAACGTGGTCGCGGAGCCGACCACGTGGGCGTTGGTGACGATGTCGCCCTTGTCGTCGTAGACGATCCCGGAGCCGAGGCTGTCGCCGGTGACGATCTGCACCACCGAGGGCAGCACGTCGGCAATCACCTTCTGGTACGCGTCCTGGAGCTGGTTCCCGCTCTGCCCGGGGGTGGAGGAGGCCGCCGACTTGGTGGCGGAGGGGGAGGAGCCGGAGGCGTGTGGGGGCGTCGAGGAGGCGGAGGAGGACGAGCCGCTGCTGCACCCGGCCAGGGCCGGCACGGCGACCAGCGCGACCGGCAGGAGCAGCCGCGCGAGCACCGTCCCGGGCCCGGTCGGCCTGGGTCCGGTCGGCCGCGGGCGGGCGTGTTCCTTCTGACGGCTCACCTGGCTGCCTCCGATCCGTCACCGTGCCGCGAGGGCCCGGGCATGAGAGCACGCACATCTTTGTCAGCATTTCACCGTTTTGTCCGGTTCGCTGGCCGGACTCGCCCGCAGAGCCGACGCAGGCCGACACCTAGGATTCGCCGCATGACTTGGTTGATCACCGGCGGTGCCGGATACATCGGCGGGCACGTCGTCCGTCAGCTGCTCGACGCCGGTGAGCGCGTCGTCGTCCTGGACGACCTGAGCACCGGCGACGCGTCCCGCCTGCCGGACGGCGTCCCGCTGGTCGGGGGCTCGACCCTGGACCGCGCCGTCCTGGACGCCGCGATCCGCGAGCACGGCGTCGAGGGCGTCCTGCACTTCGCCGCCAAGAAGCAGGTCGGCGAGTCCGTCGAGCAGCCGTTCCTGTACTACCGCGAGAACATGATCGGCCTGCAGACCGTCCTGGAGGCCGCGGCCGAGGGCGGGGTCAAGCGCTTCCTGTTCTCCTCCTCCGCCGCCGTCTACGGCATGCCGGACGTCGACCTGGTCACCGAGTCCACCCCCTGCGCCCCGATGAGCCCGTACGGCGAGACCAAGCTGGCCGGCGAGTGGCTGGTCGCCGCGGCCGGGAAGGCCCACGGCATGTCCACCGTGGCCCTGCGCTACTTCAACGTGGCCGGCGCCGCCTCCCCCGAACTCTCCGACGCCGGGGTGTTCAACCTGATCCCGATGGTCTTCGAGCGGCTCACCGCCGGCCTGGCCCCGCGGGTCTTCGGCGGCGACTACCCGACGCCGGACGGCACCTGCGTGCGCGACTTCATCCACGTCTCCGACATCGCCTCGGCGCACGTGGCCGCCGCCGCGCGGCTGGCCGCCGACCCGGCCGGGGACACCTCGCTGGTGCTCAACATCGGCCGCGGCGAGGGCGTCAGCGTCCAGGAGATGCTGGCGGTGATCGGCGAGGTCACCGGCTACGACACCACCGCCGAGGTGACCCCGCGCCGCCCCGGCGACCCCGCCCGGGTGGTGGCCTCCGCCGACCTGATCCACCGCGAGCTGGGCTGGAGCGCGCGCCACGGCGTGGCGGAGATGGTCGCCTCCGCGTGGGAGGGCTGGTGCGCCCGCCACCCGGGCGCCCGCAGGGCCTGACGGCCCGGTGCGGCGGCGGGGCCTGCGCCCCGCCGCCGACGGGACTCACCGGGCGGGCACCGCGGTGCCGTAGAAGGCGTCCAGCGCGTACACGCAGCGGTCCTTGGAGCCGACGAAGACCCGCCCGCCGACCGCCACCGGCGAGCCGGTGAGCTCGCCCTTGGTGCCGAGCTCCCAGCGCAGCTGACCGCTCACCAGGTCCAGGGTGTGCAGCGAGTGGTCCCGGCTGCCCAGGTGCACCAGCCCGTCGGCCACCGCCGGCGAGCCGACGATCTCGCCGCGCGCCGTGTAGCGCCAGCGCTCCCGGCCGGTCGCCGCCTCGAAGGCGTACAGCACCTCGCCGCTGCCGACCAGCACCATGCCGTCCGCGACGACCACCGGCTCGGCGCCCTGGCGGCTGCCGGTGACCCCACGCCAGCGGTCCAGGCCGGTCGCGGCGTCCAGCGCGTAGACCGTTCCCAGGTAGTCGGCCACGTAGACCGCGTCGGCGTCGAGGGCGGGCGGGGTGAACAGCACCACCGGGGCCTCGAAGCGCCAGCGCTCGACCCCGCTGGCCGCGTCCAGCGCGTACACCCGGGTGCCGGCCGTGACGTACAGCACGCCGCCGCGCTCGACCGGGTGCGAGGGCACGTCCTCGCCGACCGGGAAGGACCAGCGCAGGCCCGCACCGCGCGGGTCGACGCAGCGCAGCCGCCCGGCGCCGTAGTAGTAGGCCGCGCCGCCCACCAGGACCGGACCGGACTGCGGGTTCTCGTAGTCCTGCTGGGCGTCGTCGGCGCGCCACAGCTCGGCGCCGTTGGCCGCCGAGCGCAGCTGGACGCCTCCTCCCCTGATGCCGGAGCAGAGCACGCCGTCGGCGGCGGAGAGCGAGTAGACCCAGCCGTCCAGCGTGGTGCGCCAGCGCTCGGTGCCGTCCGCGGCGTCCACGGTGTACAGGTGCGGGCCGTCGGCGGCGTGCACCCGGCCGGCGTCCACCGCGAGCGCCCAGGCGACGTCCCTGGTCTTGTAGCGGCGCTCGCCGGAGCCGATGTCCAGCGCGTGCACCTCGAAGCTGGAGATGAAGAGCGTGCCGTCGGCGACCACCGGGGTGCCCCAGACGTCGTTGGACATCCGGAACCGCCAGGGGCGCCAGCGGGCCGCCGGGGCCGGCTGCGGCGGCGGCGTGGGGGCCGTCCGGCGGACCCAGTCGGTCGTGGCCGGGGCGGTGCTCGGGCCGGGCTGCTCGTGCTCGGCCCGCGGCCCCGGGCCTATCCGCACCGAGGCGCCGGACAGCTGCACCTCGACGGCGCCGCCGCCGGTGGGCGCGCGGTGCTTGTTCGGGGAGGCGATCTTCGCGGTCGGGATCTCGGCCCCGGACGGCGGCGCGGTGTGCACCGGCCCGGCGGGCGGCTGGAGGTGCCGGCCGGCCGCGTCGGTGCGCGGGTCGGCGGGCCCGTGGGCCTGCGGGGGGACCTGCGGGTGCGGCGGGGCCGCGTACGGCGGCGGGGGCGGCTGCGGCGGGGCGGCCGGGCCCTGCGGCGGGCGCGCAGCCGCGGACCGGCGGCCGCGCTTGCGCTCGATCAGCTCCAGCGCGTTGGCCGGAAGCCAGTCCCCGGCCTCGCCGGAGGCGTCGTCCCGGGAGAAGAGGTGCGGGGCCAGCTCGGCCTGGATCTGCGCCGGGGTGGGCCGGTGCTCGGCCGCCTGCTGCATGCAGGCCCGGACCAGGTCCATCAGCTCGGGCGGCATGCCGGTCAGGTCCGGCTCCTCGCGCAGCAGCTGGAACACCGTCTCGACCGGGTTGGAGCCCCGGTAGGGCGGGTGTCCGGTGGCGCAGAAGACCATCAGGGAGCCGAGCGAGAAGACGTCGCTGGCGCCCCGGACGGTCCGGCTGTCCCGGGCCTGCTCGGGGGACATGTAGGCGGGGGTGCCGACCGCGACGTTGGTCATGGTGAGCCGGGTGTTGGAGACCCCCGCCGCGATGCCGAAGTCGATCACCTTCGGGCCGTCCTCGACCACCAGGACGTTGGAGGGCTTGAGGTCGCGGTGGATCAGCCCGGCCGCGTGGATCGACTGCAGGGCCTCCGCTATGCCGGCGACCAGCCAGCGGGTGGCGTCCACCGGCAGCGGGCCGCAGTCCTCGACCAGGTCCTCCAGCGAGGGCGCCGGGATGTACGCCGTCGCCAGCCAGGGCACCCGCGCGTCCGCGTCGGCGTCCACCACCGCCGCCGTGTAGAAGCCGCCGACCGTCTTGGCGGCCGCGATCTCCCGCGCGAAGCGGACCCGGAACAGCTCGTCCTCGGCCAGCTCCCCCCGGACGGTCTTGATGGCCACTCGTCGCCCGGACGCGGACCGCGCCAGGTAGACCAGGCCCATCCCGCCCGCGCCGAGCCGCCCCAGCACCTCGAAGGGCCCGATCCGCCTCGGATCGTGCGCCGTCAGCTGGTCCACTCCGCTGCCACCTCCCCGTTGTCCGCACCCGCCGCGTGGTGCCGGACCCGATTCTCCAATGCCGCCCGGCGCATCTCCAACCTCCCCCGCCCGGAGAGCACCGCGCGACCGTCCCGGGAGGGCCCCGGGAGCGCTCGCGGGTCAGCGGGAACGGAACGGCCGGATTCTGACGCCCGCTCCGGCCCCGGCTTGCACCCGCGGGCCGGACCGTCCACTTCGGGATGGTCCCGGACCCACCCCACCTCGTCACACTCCGTCACCCGACCACCCCTCAGCGAACTCGCCGTCACGCTGTGAGATCAAAAGCACACGGGGGGGCTTCAACAGGGGCCCGTGAATATCCGTCCGAAGCGGATGATGCCGCTATACCAACCCCCGTGCGGAGTAATAGTCGCATCACCGAATCGCGCCAAGATCGTGCCACGGTAAGCTGACGGCATGACAGGACAAGTTCGCACCGTCGACGGTCGCGTCGCCGGGCGACGCGGACAGGAGACGCGGCAGAAGCTGCTCGACTGCCTCCGCGAGATGCTCAGCACGTCGCCCTATCGGGACGTCAAGGTCATCGACGTCGCCCGTATGGCGGGTACCTCCCCCGCGACCTTCTACCAGTACTTCCCGGATGTCGAGGGCGCAGTCCTCGAAATCGCCGAGGAAATGGCCAAGGACGCCGACACCCTCAAAGAGCTGGTGGCCGGAAAGTCCTGGGCAGGGAAGTCCGGACCGACCACTTCGGAAGAACTGGTCGACGGATTCCTCGCCTTCTGGCGCAAGAACGACGCCATTCTCCGAGTGGTCACGCTCGGTGCCGCCGAAGGGGACAAGCGGTTCTTCAAGATCCGCATGACGGTCCTCAACGCGGTCGCCAAGCCACTCGCGGAAGCCGTCAAGGAACTCCAGGCGAAGGGTCAGGCCGACAAGTCGCTCGACCCGAACGCCGTGGCCGGGGCCCTGGTCTCGCTGCTCGCTTCGGCGGCCGAGCACCAGAAGGCCTTCACTTCCTGGGGCGTCAAGGTCAAGGACCTCAAGCCCAACCTCGCTCCCCTGGTGTACCTGGGCGTCACCGGCAAGAAGCCGCCCAAGTAGACCTACCACCCACCCCACCATCCGCTCCGCGCGCAGCCCCGGCCTCCTGTCCGGGGAACGACGGACGGCGGCCGTGTCCTCGGGGGAGGTCCGCCGACGTACCGCACGCGCGCCAGACATGCCGGGGGGGGGGGGGGCCCCCCCCCCCGCGAGCGCGCCCCCCCCCCCAACAGAAGAAAGGGGCGCGGCGGGCCCCCCCCCCCCCCCCCCCCGGCGC
>NZ_JBHWBZ010000077.1:9508-38088 GCF_042735475.1 Kitasatospora sp. NPDC059577
CGGTCCCGCCGGGTGTGTCCCCCAGACTCACCGCTCCCCCGACACACATCCCGGTGCGGCGCACCCCCCCCCCCCGGGGCCCCCCCCACCGGCATTCGTCCTTCTCGGGGCCTTCCGGGCCCCGGAACCGCCCTCGCCCGGGCTACGGGCAGCGCACGACCTGGCCGGCGTACGCCAGGCCACCGCCGAAGCCGAAGAGCAGGACCGGGTCCCCGGGCGACAGCTCGCCGCGCTCGACCAGCTTGGAGAAGGCGAGCGGGATGGAGGCGGCCGAGGTGTTGCCGGACTCGACCACGTCCCGGGCCACCACGGCGTCGCCGAGGCCCAGCTTCTTGGCGATCGCGTCGATGATCCGCAGGTTGGCCTGGTGCGGGACGAAGCCCTTCAGCTCGGCCGGGTCGATCCCGGCCCGCTCGCAGGCCTGCCGGGCGAGCGGGGCGAGCTGGGTGGTGGCCCAGCGGAACACCGACTGGCCCTGCTGGCTGATCACCGGGTCCCAGCCGGTGATCACCACGGCGTCGCCCTTCTCCGGCTCGGAGCCCCAGACCACCGGGCCGATGCCGGGCTCGTCGCCCTCCTCCTGGGCCTCGACCACCGCGGCGCCCGCGCCGTCTCCGAAGATCACGCAGGTGGAGCGGTCGGTCCAGTCGAGGGTGTCGGACATCCGCTCGGCGCCGATCACCAGGGCGCGACGGGCCGCGCCGGCCCGGATCGCGTGGTCGGCGGTGGCCAGGGCGTACGAGAAGCCGGAACAGACCGTGTTGATGTCGTAGGCGGCGGGCGAACGCACGCCGAGCCGGGCGGCCACCGCGGCGGCCGTGTTGGGGCTGCGCTCGATCGCGGTGCAGGTGGCGACCACGACGAGGTCGATCTCCTCCGCCGTCCGGCCGCTCTTGGCGAGCGCCTTCTGCGCGGCCTCGGCGGCGAGGTCGACCAGGGTCTCGCCCTCGGCGATGTGCCGGGTACGGATGCCCACCCGGCTTCGGATCCACTCGTCGTCGGTGTCGACGAGCGCCGCCAGGTCGTCGTTGCTGAGGACCTTGGGGGGCTGGTAGTGCCCGAGTGCCACAATGCGCGAACCGCTCATGCTGCCATGGAACCGGGTTACCCGCTGGTCAGCGGGGCATGACCGGCGACAGGATCCGCGCTCATGATCTGTAGGGGATCGACAATGGGCGTTGGGGGGCTTGGGTCGCGCGTATGCCGAGGTCAGGTGGCCAGGGTAGCTGTGTCGCCCATCACGATGACCGGGTGGGCCGCCGGGTCCAGGGTGCGGATCAGCTGGGCCATCTTGTCCTCGGGTATCGACACGCAGCCGTGGGTGGGCCCGTCGTGGTCCACGTGGAGCCAGATGCCGCCGCCCTTCTTGGAGCCCATCGGGCGGCGCGTGTCGAGCGGGGAGTTGCCGGCGACCCGGTTGTAGTTGATCGCGACCACGTAGTCGAAGGAGCCGGCCAGCTGGTCGCCGAAGAAGCCCGTGCCGGAGACCACGAAGTTCGGGTCCTTGTCGTACGGGAGCTTGCTGCCCGGGTCGGCCAGGCGGCCCCCGGCGTCGCTGAGGCCGAAGACGCCGATCGGGCTGCGCAGGTCGCCCTCGTTGTGGTCGGCGGTCCAGCCGTTCTTGCCGTTGTGGCCCTGCCAGGTCTCGCCGGCCAGCCAGCGGCCCTCGGGGGTGCGGGTCCAGAGGACGACGGTGTTCTTGTCGGTGTTCTTGTCCGCGCCGGAGGCGACCAGGACCTGGTTGGTCCCGGCGGGGATCTTCGCGGTGAAGGTCGCACCGAGGCCGGGTATCGCGGCCACCGAGGCGTCCTGGCGGGCCTCGCCGCGGGCCGCGGCCGGGGCGGCGGCCTGCCGGTCGGAGGCGGCCTGGACGGCGGCGGGGGCGGGCTGGTCGGGCTTGCTGACGCCGTCCGGGCCGGGGCCGTCGGCGGCCGCGAGGCCGGGCTTGGCCTCGTCCTGGCCGACGGTGTACCAGCCGGCGGCGGCCGCGACCAGCAGGGCGGTGCCGGCCATCACGGCCTTGCCGTGACGTTTCTGCTTCACCTTGCGCCGTCGGCCCCGGGCTGCTGCCCGGCCGCCCTCGACGGGGACGGCGACCGGCACGACGGGGGCGAGGGGCGCGAGCGGCGCGGGGGCCGGCTCGTGGACGGCGGGACCGGGCTCGTAGCCGACGGGCTCGTAACCGGCCGGCTCCGGCGCGGACGGGTAGTCGCGGGCCTCGGAGTACCCGTCAGGGAACTGCTCGTACGGCTGCTCGTAGGACTGCCCGTACGGCTGGGCGTAGGACTGCTCGTACGACCGGTACACCCCGTCGCCGTACTCCTGCCCGACCGGCTCCTGGTACGCCTGCGGGTACGGCTCGTAGGTGCCGTACGGCGCCTCGTGCGACTGCTGCGGCACCCCGTACACCGGTTCCTGCATCGGCTCGTACGGCGGGTACTCGGTGGCGCGATGAGAACCGGACATGCCGTCGATCCTGCCAAACGCCACACCCGTTGGTAAACCCGGGTCGCGTGCGGAGGCCGTGAAGGCACCGCCGCCCCGGACCGCGGAGCGGCCGGGGCGGCGGGGAAGTGCGCAGGTCGGAGGGCGGGTCAGAGGCGCATCGCCTGCGGGGACTCACGGCGCATCGGGTCCGGGCCCTCGTACTCGCGGATGATCTCGTAGCGGGTGTTGCGCTCGACCGGGCGGAAGCCGGCGTCGCGGATCAGGCCGAGCAGGTCGTCGCGGCCGAGCTTGTTCGGGGTGCCGAAGTTGTCCGCGTCGTGGGTGATCTTGTACTCGACCACCGAGCCGTCCATGTCGTCCGCGCCGTGGCTGAGCGCCAGCTGGGCGGTGGCGACGCCGTGCATCACCCAGAAGACCTTGACGTGCGGGACGTTGTCGAAGAGCAGCCGGGAGACCGCGAAGGTCTTCAGCGCCTCGGCGCCGGTGGCCATCTCCGTGCGGGCCATCAGCTTGTTGCGCACGACGCCGTCCTTGGAGTCGTGGAAGTCGTGCTGGTAGCGCAGCGGGATGAAGACCTGGAAACCGCCGGTCTCGTCCTGCAGCTCGCGCAGCCGCAGCACGTGGTCCACCCGGTGGCGGGGCTCCTCGATGTGGCCGTACAGCATGGTGGCCGGCGTCTTGAGGCCCTTCTCGTGCGCCAGGCGGTGGATCCGCGACCAGTCCTCCCAGTGGGTGTCGTGGTCGACGATGTGCTGGCGGACCTCCCAGTCGAAGATCTCCGCGCCGCCGCCGGTCAGCGACTCCAGGCCGGCGTCGATCAGCTCGTCCAGGATCTCGTCGGCGGGCAGGCCGCTGATCTTCTCGAACCAGTGGATCTCGGTGGCGGTGAAGGCCTTGAGCGAGACGTTCGGCAGAGCCGCCTTCAGCTCCCGCAGCGAGCGCGGGTAGTAGCGCCACGGCAGGGTCGGGTGCAGACCGTTGACGATGTGCAGCTCGGTGAGGGACTCGACCTCCATGGCCTTGGCCAGGCGGACGGCCTCCTCGATGCGCATCGTGTAGGCGTCCTTCTCGCCCGGCTTGCGCTGGAACGAGCAGTACGCGCAGGACGCGCTGCACACGTTGGTCATGTTGAGGTGACGGTTGACGTTGAAGTGGACGACGTCGCCGTTCTTCCGCGTCCGCACGTGGTGGGCCAGCCCGCCCAGCCAGGCCAGGTCGTCGCTCCCGTAGAGCGCGATCCCGTCCTCGCGGGTCAGCCGCTCACCCGCGTAGACCTTCGCCTCCAGCTCGCGCTTGAGCCCTGCGTCCATGCGGTGACCCGCCTCCTCCGACATTCGATTCCTTGCCGGAACGAGCGTACGCCTATGCCGAGAGCAGCTCTGCGAGCAGTGCGGGTTCGATGTTCCCGCCGCTGACCACGGCGGCCACCGACTGGCCCCCGGTCTCGGCGGCCCGGTGGAAGTACGCGGCCGGTGCGACCGCCCCGGAGGGCTCGGCGACCAGCCGGCCGCGGCGGGCCAACAGGGCCACGGTGGCGCGGATCTCGTCCTCGGTGACGGTGACGATGTCGTCCACGTAGGCGGTGATGTGCTCGTACGGCAGCACGCCGACGGACGGGGTGCGCAGACCGTCCGCGATGGTGCGGTAGGTGTCGGCGACCGGCCAGGCGAGGCGGCGGCCGGCCCGCAGGCTGGCCTGCGCGTCGGCGGCCAGCTCGGGCTCCACGCCGACCACCCGGATGCCCGGGCGGGTCAGCTTGAGCGCGGCCGCCGTGCCGCCGATCAGGCCGCCGCCGCTGACCGGCACCAGGACGGTGTCCAGCCCGGCCGGGGCGTCCTCGGCGATCTCCAGGCCGACCGTGCCCTGGCCCGCGATGATGAACGGGTCGTCGTACGGCGGCACCCAGACGTAGCCGTGCCGCTCGGCCAGCTCGCCCGGCAGGGTGTCCCGCTCCTCCGGCGACACCAGGATCACCTCGGCGCCGAACGCCCGGGTGGCCTCCACCTTCACCGCCGGCGAGGTGTCCGGCATCACGATCACGGCCTTGACGCCGAGCAGCCCCGCCGCGTACGCCACCGCCTGCGCGTGGTTTCCGCTGGACTGGGCGACCACGCCGCGCGCCCGCTCGTCCGCGGTGAGCGCGGCCAGCCGGTTGTAGGCGCCGCGGGTCTTGAAGGCCCCGGTCGGCTGGAGGTTCTCGGGCTTCAGCCAGAGCCTGCGCTCCCCCTCGGCCGCCCAGGGGGCGGGAACCAGCGGGGTGCGCACGGCGACCCCCGCGATCCGCTGCCGAGCGGAGCGCAGCTCCTCCAGACCGACCAGTGCCATGCATCACTCTCCTACAGGAGGAAGTTCACTCACCCGGTTCTCCCACTTCGTGGAGAGTACGACGGTGGTGCGGGTGCGGGCTACGCCCTTCGTCCCCGAGATCCGCTTCACCACCGACTCCAGGCCGGCCACGTCGGCCACCCGGACCTTGAGCATGTACGAGTCGTCACCCGCGATGAACCAGCAGTCCTCGACCTCGTTGAGGTCCTTCAGCCGGAACGCGACGTCCTCGTGGTCCGCCGCGTCCGTCAGCTGGAGGCCGATCAGGGCCGTGACGCCGAAGCCGAGCGAGGCCGGGTTGACCGTCGCGCGGTAACCCGTGATGACCCCGGCCTGCTCCAGGCGGTTGATGCGGTCCGTGACGCTCGGGCCGGAGAGTCCGACCAGCCGGCCCAGCTCGGCGTAGGACGCACGGCCGTTCTCCCGGAGCGCCTGGATGAGCTGTCTGTCCACCGTGTCCATATACCGTCCGCGTCCTTCCGAACCTCTCCAGACCCACAGATCATTATCCGGATTCAAAGGCGCCGTGCGCCGACCGACCCGGATATCGCAGAGAAGATACTCTCCCGCCCTCGGTCTCCTTACTCCCCCTCAGCCGGAACGCCCTGATTCCGGTCGGTCCGGCGGACCGCCGCGCCCAACTCCCCCTCCCAGCGCAGGTACAGGGAATGCGGCACGCCGGCGGCGTCGAGGACCCGTCCGGCCACGAAATCCACGAGTTCGCGCACGGTGGAGCCGCCGGCGTAGAAACCGGGCGAAGCGGGCAGGACGACCGCGCCCTGCGCGTCGAGTTCCACCAGGTGCTTCAACGTCACCCCGTTGAGTGGCGTCTCGCGCACGCACACGACCAGCGGGCGGCGCTCCTTGAGGGTGACGCTGGCGACCCGCTGCAGCAGGTCCTTGCTCAGGCCCAGTGCGATCCCGGCCACCGCCCCGGTGGTCGCGGGCACCACCAGCATGCCCTTGGCCGGGTACGAGCCGCTGGAGGGGCCGGCCGCGAAGTCCCCGGCGGGCCAGTAGCGGACGTCGTCCAGGCCGCCCCCGGAGCCCTCCACGCCCAGCCAGGCGGCCAGGTCGGTGCGCCAGTGGGCGTCCCGGAAGGAGATGCCGGTCTCGTCCAGGATGGTCAGCCTGGCGGCCCGGCTGACGATCAGGTCCACCGCCTCACCGGCGGCCAGCAACCCCCGGATCACCGAGGCCGGGTACGGCGTCCCCGACGCGCCCGAGACCCCGACCACCCACGGCTGACGCTTCGCATGTCCCATGGGCCATTTCTATCCGGCTTCACCGGGCGGAGCCCCATCGGCGGTCGGCACTGGGAGGATGGGCGCATGGCAGCGACCCTCGTCGACCTCACCCATCAGGTGACCACCGCGATGCCGGTCTACCCCGGCGACCCGGCGGTCGTGCTGGCGCCCGCGCTCACCACCGCGACCGCCGGGGTGAACGTGCTGGCCCTGCACCTCGGCTCGCAGTCCGGGACGCACGTGGACGCGCCGTACCACGTGGACGTCACCTGGCCGACCCTGGACGGGCTGCCGCTGGAGCGGTTCACCGGTCCGGCCGTGCTGGCCGACCTGCGCGGGCTGGAGCCCCGGGCGGCCGTCACGCCGGAGCTGCTGGCGCCCGCGCTGGAGCGGGCCGGGGACTCCGGCGAGGGCACCGTCCTGCTGCTGGCCACCGGCTGGGCCCGGCACTGGGGCACCGACACCTACCTCGCCCACCCCAGCCTGACCGCGGAGGCCGCCGAGGCGATCGTGGCCGCCGGGATCCGGACGGTCGGGGTGGACGCGCTCAGCGTCGACCCGACGCCCGACCCGGGCCCGGGCGACCCCGCGGTGGCGGCACTGCTCGCCGACCTCACCGACGAGCACGACCAGGGCGCCGCCGACGAGCCGACGCTCGCCGCGCACCGGGTGCTGCTGGGGGCGCCGGGAGGCGGGGTGATCGCCGAGAACCTGACCGACCTGCGGGCGCTGCTGGCGGCGCAGGAGGCCGGCCGGCCGGTGGAGGTCTCGCTGTTCCCGTTGCGGCTGGTCGCGGCGGACGGCGCACCGGTGCGGGCGGTGGCCCGGCTGGGCTGAGCCGCGCCGATCTCCGTCACCGGTACGCCACTTGGTCTAGACCATCCCCCGGTGGCGCCAGTACGCTGTCCGCCCATGGCTGAGATCATCGGAGTGATCGAGCGACTCTGGCGCTACCCCGTGAAATCCACCGGCGGCGAGCGGCTCGACTCCGTCGAGGTGGACGGGCGCGGCCTGGCCGGCGACCGCCTCTACGCCGTCCGCGACGCCACCGGGAAGCTCGGCTCCGGCAAGAACACCCGCCGCTTCCGGCGGATGGACGGCCTGCTCCGCCTCTCCGCCCGCCTCGGCCGCCGGATCGACGGACCCGAGCTGTTCGACCCGCTCGGACGCCCGGTCGACCGGCCGACCGCCTTCCTGCGCGCCTACCTCCAGCGCGAGGACGTCGAACTCGCCCGGGAGGACGCCGTCCCGCACTTCGACCGGCTGCCGGTCAGCCTGCTCACCACCGCCACCCTGGACTGGGTCCGCGAAGCCGTCCCGTTCGCGGTGGTCGACGAACGCCGGTTCCGGCCCAACATCGTGCTGCGCACCCCGCCCGGCACCCCGCCGTTCGTCGAGGACACCTGGTTCGGCCACCAGGCCCGCGGCGAGGCCCCGGACAGCGCCCGCCTCGCCTTCGTCACCTCCAGCGAGCGCTGCGCGATGACCGGCGCCCCGCAGCCGGGACTGCCGCACGCGCCGGAGATCCTCAAGGCCGTCGTGCACGCCCACGACGGCCGCCTCGACGCGCTCGCCACGGTCGCCACCCCGGGCCGGCTCCGGGTCGGCGACCGGCTCACACTCGACTGACGCTCCGTCAGGACATTTGCCGTGGCGGGCTGATCAGGCAGAAGGGGTGCCCGGCCGGATCGGCGAAGACGCTCCACCGGCCCGCGTCGTACAGGTGCGTGGCACCGAGGGCGAGCGCCGCCCGCCCGGCGGCGGCCAGGTCCTCGACGTCGAGGTCCGGGTGCGCCTGTTGGGGGTGCTCCGGGTCGGGCCGGCGCGGAGGGCGGTGGTCGGCGACGCACTGGAATCAGAGCACCGGACCGCCGTCGAGGTGCAGCATGGACCAGTCCGCGCCCGGCGACCAGCGCGGGTCCGGGCGGTCCACCTCGCCACTGAGCAGGCCGGCGTGGAAGCGGGCCGGCGCGGCCGGGTCGGGGCAGTCGAGCACGAGGCACTGCAGCTTGCCGATCACGATCCTCCTCGGGTCGGTGTCGCCCGCGCCCGGGCTCCGGGCGCGGGCTCCGGATGTGCGCCGGGTGCGGGCCTACGCCCCGGGCAGGGCGACCGCGCGCAGGTAGCAGTCGACGAAGTGGTCGATGGCCCGGTCCACCGAGGGCAGTCCGGCGCCGAAGGCGGGCTCCAGCACCGGACGCAGCAGGATGTGCGTGATCAGCGGGCCGAGCAGCAGCTGGACCAGCACCGGGACCGGCAGCGGCCGCAGCCGCCCGGCCTCGACGTGCGGCTGCAGCAGCCGGTTGAGGCCGTCGTACGTCCGCGGCAGGTTGGCGCCCATCATCGCGGCGGCGGGGCCGTCCGGGCGGCTGAACAGGTCGGCGAAGACCGCCGGGACGACCCGCGGCTCCTGGGCGAAGGACGCGGCGAAGGTCTCGTAGAGCGCCCGTACGGCGCCTTCCAGGTCCTCCGGCGGGTCGGCCGCGAGCGCCTCCAGGTCCGGCAGCGGCCCGTACTGTCCGAAGACGGCGGCGAGCAGGCCGTCCCGGCCCTCGAAGACGGTGTGCAGGCTCGGCAGGGAGCACCCGGCCCGGTCGGCGACGGCGTCCAGGGTGATCCCGGCCAGCCCGCGCTCGGCCACCAGGTGGGCCGCCGCCTCGATCGCGCGCTCGCGCACCGGCGGCCGCCCGCCCGGGTCGACCCCGGCCTGCCGGACGGCCTCGTCCAGGGCCGCCCGGGAGCCGCCGAGCCGCCGCAGCAGCGTGCTGCGGGAGATGCCCGCCGCGGCCGCGATCCCCGTCAGCGGGACGTCGGCGACGTCCTGGCCCCGCTCCTTCGCCGCCGCGAGGGCGGCCGCCACCAGCTCCTTCATGTGGAGCATCGTACTACTTGACACCTGAGACGGTTCCAGAGAATCTGTCTATACGAGTTCCACACGGACGGCGACCAGCCGAACACCGATCGAACACGAAAGGAGGACGGCCATGAGCGTCGTGATCTCCGGGGGCGGACCGGCCGGAATGATGCTGGGCCTGTTACTGGCCCGCGCAGGCGTCGAGGTGACCGTGCTGGAGAAGCACGGGGACTTCCTGCGCGACTTCCGCGGCGACACCGTCCACGCGTCCACCGTGCGGCTGATGGACGAGCTCGGCCTGGGCCGCAAGTTCGCCGCACTGCCGCAGAGCCGCCTGGGCAACCTGGTGGTGACCGTGCCCGGCGCCGGCCCGGTCGCGCTGAGCGCCTACGACCGGATGCGCGCCCCGTACGACTACATCGCGATGATCCCGCAGTGGGACCTGCTGAACTTCCTGGTCGAGGAGGCGCGCCAGGAGCCCGCCTTCACCGTGCGGATGAACACCGAGGCGACCGGCCTGCTCCGGGAGGGCGGCCGGGTGGTCGGCGTGCGGTACCGGACCCGGGACGGCGAGGAGGGCGAGCTGCGCGCCGCGCTCACCGTCGCCGCCGACGGCCGGCACTCCACCCTGCGCCGGGAGTCCGGGCTGGTGCCCGAGGAACACCCCGTGCCCTTCGACACCTGGTGGTTCCGGCTCCCCCGGCACGCCCACGAACAGGCCGCGCCGCCCAGCCTCGTCCCCGGCTTCGGCCCCGGCGACCTCGCCCTGAGCTTCGCCCGGGCCGACTACTTCCAGGTCGCCTACTTCCGGGCCAAGGGCAGCGACCCCCAGCTGCGCGCCGAGGGCATCGCGCACTTCCGCGAACGGATCGCCCGGCTGCTGCCCCAGTACGCGGACCGGGTCGACCGCCTGGAGAGCCTGGACGACGTCCACCTGCTCGACGTCAGGCTGAACCGGCTGGACCGCTGGTACCAGGACGGGCTGCTGCTGATCGGCGACGCCGCCCACGCGATGTCCCCGGCCGGCGGCGTCGGCATCAACCTCGCCATCCAGGACGCCGTCGCGGCCGCGACCCTGCTCGCCGAACCCCTGCGGCGCGGCCGCCCGACCGTCGCGGCCCTCGCCCGGGTGCAGCGCCGCCGGTGGCGGCCGACCGTGATCATGCAGCGGTTCCAGCGGACCCTGCACCGCGTGATGTTCGAGCCCGCCCTCACCGGCCGCCGGGTCGGACCACCGACCCCGCTGGTGCTGCTCGCCCGCTACGCCCCCGGGTTCCCGCTGCTGCTCTCCCGCATGATCGCCTTCGGCCCGCGGCCGGAACACGCTCCGGCCTTCGCCCGGCGCGACATCTGAAGTTCACTCGTCCGGGTGAACCTCACGGCGGGGAGCGGACGACTGCGGGAGCCTTCTCGCCGAGACTGACGATCAGTCAGTCGTGACGCCGAGCCCCCGGAGGCCGCCATGTCCGACATTCCGACGACCCTCGAATACACCAAGGACCACGAGTGGGTGGCGACCACGGGGAAGGGAGGGGCCCGCGTGGGCATCACCCACTACGCCCAGCGGCAGCTCGGGGACATCGTCTTCGTGGAACTCCCCGAAGAGGGGAGGAAGTTCACGGCCGGCGAGGCGTTCGGAACCGTCGAGTCGGTCAAGTCGGTGAGCGAGCTGTACGCGCCGCTCACCGGGTCGATCGCCGCAGTGAACGCGGAGCTGGCCGAGGACCCCGAGCTCATCAACCAGGACCCGTACGGCGACGGCTGGCTCGTCGAGATCACGGCGACGACGGAGCCGGACGGCCTGCTCACGGCGGCCGAGTACGGGGCCTACGTCTCCGAAGGGGAGTAGCGGCCGCCCCGGCACTCCGGTTTCCCGTCGACCCGACCGTTCGGACGGGCGGGTCGGCGGGAACGACCGATGGCATGACGATCCCTCACCGCTCGACCGGCACCGGCGACCACCACGTCCTGGTCCTGCACGACTGGTTCGGCACCAGCGCGGGCTGGGGCCCGTTCCTCGACTACCTCGACGGCCACGCCTTCAGCTACGCCTTCCTCGACTACCGCGGCTACGGCGAGCGCCGGGACGTCACCGGCACGTACACGCTCGCCGAGATCGCCTCCGACGCGCTCGCCCTCGCCGACCAGCTCGGCTGGGACCGCTTCTCGCTGGTCGGCCACTCGATGGGCGGCAAGGCCGCTCAGCAGGTGCTCGCCGAGGCGCCGCTGCGGGTGCGCAAGCTGGTCGGCCTGGCCCCGGTGCCGGCCGGGGCGTACCCGCTGGACGAGGCCGGCGAGGCGCTCTTCCACGGCGCCGCCGGGGACCGGGAGAAGCGCCTCGCGATCCTGGACCTGGTCACCGGCCGGCGGGCGGGCCGGGTCTGGCTGGACCGGATGGTCGACCAGTCCCTGCGGCTGTCCACGCCCGAGGCCTTCGGCGGCTACGTCCGCGACTGGACCACCGCCGACCTGGAGCGCCGGATCAGCGGAAACCCGGTGCCGGTCAAGGTCATCGTCGGCGCGCACGACCTCGCGCTGACCGCCGACGTCATGCGCGGCACCTGGCTCAGCCACTACCCCAACGCGGAGCTGGAGGAGCTCGGCGGCAGCGGGCACTACCCGATGTACGAGGCCCCGGTCGCCCTGGCGGCCTCGCTGGAGGGCTTCCTGCACGACTGACGCCGGGGTCGCGGTGCGCGGTGCGCCGACCGGGCCCGCGGTCCGCGCACCACGACGCTCAGGCGGGGCCGGGGCACGGGACGAGACCCCGGACGGCGACGGGGGCCGCCCGGCGAGTTGGCGCACGCCCCCTGGACGATGACGCATGGACCCGAGACCCGTACGCATTGGGCGTCTCATCTTCGTCACCTACGTTCTAGGCATGACAGAAAAGCGAGTTGACGACGCGTCGCCTGTGCTGGTGGTCGGCGTCTCCGGGACGGTCGGACGGCACGTCGGGCTGCAGCTCGCGGCCGCGGGAGTGCGGGCACGGCCCCTGACGCAGCGGAACCTGCTCGACCCGATGTCGCTGGAGGCCGCCGCCCAGGGCGCCGGCGCGGTGCTGCTCGGCTGGCCGTACCCGACCGCCGACGCGGCGGCGGACGCGGTGGGCGTGCTGGCCCGGGAGGTCGGGCGGGTGGTGTTCCTGTCCTCCGCCGTCCCCGACCGGCCGGAGGGCGAGATCGAGGCACTGCTCGCCGCGAGCGGGGTACGGCACACCGTGCTGCGGGCGCACGGCTTCGCCGCCGCGCTGCAGTGGGCGGAGGAGATCCGCTCCGCGGGCGCGGTACGGGGCTACGGCGGCGCGGCCGGGCTCGGCCCCGTGGACGAGCGGGACATCGCGGCGGTCGCCGTCCGGGCCCTGGTCGAGGACGGTCACGACGGCGCCCGCTACGTGCTGACCGGCCCCGAGTCGCCGACCCAGGCGGAGCAGGTGGGCATCATCGGCGAGGCCGCCGGCCGCCCGGTGAAGTGGGAGGAGATCCCCCGCGAGGCCGCCCGCCACCGGATGTCCGCCAGCGGCCGGCCCCGGGCCGCGATCGACGGCACGCTGGACTTCATCCACGCCCGCATCGCCGCCCCCGAACCGGCCACCACCACCGTCCAGGACGTCACCGGTCACCCGGCCCGCAGCTTCCGCACCTGGGCGACGGACCACGCCGCACTGTTCCGCTGAGCCGGCCGGGGTCCGACGGGGTCGAGTTCACGGACGAGGGCAGCGGCGAGCCCGTGCGTTACCACGACGTCACCGGGGGCCTGGTCGCCTACGGCGTGGTCCCCCGACTCGAACTCGTCGTCATCTGCCGGGTGACTCCGCCGCCCGCTTGACCGGGGATCAGATCCCGAGGCCGCGGATGACCAGGTCGAGCAGGGCGAAGCAGAACAGCGAGATGCCCACGAAGCCGTTGGTCTGGAAGAACGCCCGGTTGAGCTTCGACAGGTCGTTCGGCTTCACGATGGTGTGCTCGTAGACGAAGGCGCCCGCGACGACGACGAGGCCGATCCAGAACGCCGCTCCGGCGTCCGTCAGGACCGCGAACCAGCCCAGCAGGAGCGTGGTGAGGACGTGGCACGCGCGCGCGCCCCGGATGGCCGCCGGGACCCCGAAGCGGGCCGGCACCGAGCGCACCTTGCCGTGGCGGTCGGACTCGACGTCCTGGCAGGCGTAGATGAGGTCGAAGCCGCCGATCCAGATGCCCACCGCGACGCCGAGGACGACGGCCTCCCAGGACCAGCGGCCCGTCACCGCGAGCCAGGCGCCGACCGGGCCCATGGCCTGGGCCAGGCCGAGGATCGCCTGCGGGAAGTCGGTGAACCGCTTGCCGTACGGGTAGACCACCATCGGCACCACGGCGACCGGCGCGAGCGCCAGGCAGAGCGGGTTGAGCATCGCCGCCGCGCCGAGGAAGACCACCAGCGCCACGGCCGAGCCGACGTACGCGGTCCTCAACGAGACGGCGCCGGTGACCAGTTCGCGCCCGGCCGTGCGGGGGTTACGGGCGTCGATCTCGCGGTCGATGATCCGGTTGGCGGCCATCGCGAAGGTCCGCAGGCCGACCATGCACACCGTGACGACGAACAACTGGCCCCAGTGCACCCGCTTGTCGGCGAGGAACATCGCCGTCAGCGCGGCGATGTACGCGAAGGGGAGCGCGAAGACCGAGTGCTCGATCATCACCAGCCGCAGGAACGCCTTCGTGCGCCCCGGGGTTTCGACAGCAGCCGTACTCATCAGAGCCCGTACTCCTTCCAGCGACGCGAGACGAGGGCGGCGGTGGCCGGGTCCGAGGACACCATCTCGGGCCAGCCGCCGTCCCGGGTGTAGCCCTCCTCGGGCAGCTTGCGGGTGGCGTCGATGCCGGCCTTGCCGCCCCAGAACTGCTGGTAGGAGGCGTGGTCCAGGTGGTCGACCGGTCCTTCGACGACGGTGAGGTCCCGGCTGTAGTCGACGTTGCCGAAGGCCCGCCAGGCGACTTCCCGGTAGTCGTGCACGTCGCAGTCGGCGTCCACCACGATGATCAGCTTGGTCAGCGACATCATGTGCGCGCCCCAGATCGCGTGCATCGTCTTCTGGGCGTGCTTGGGGTACTTCTTGTCGATCGAGACGATCACGCAGTTGTGGAAGCCGCCGGCCTCGGGCAGGTCGTAGTCGACGATGTCCGGAATGATGATCTTCAGCAGCGGCAGGAAGAACCGCTCGGTGAACTTGCCCAGCGGGCCGTCCTCCGTCGGCGGGCGGCCGACCACGATGGACTGCAGGATCGGGCGGCGACGCATCGTCACGCAGTCGATCGTGAGCGCCGGGAACGGCTCCTGCGGGGTGTAGAAGCCCGTGTGGTCGCCGAACGGACCCTCGGGCAGCATCTCACCGGGCTCCAGCCAGCCCTCCAGGACCACCTCGGCGTCGGCCGGGACCTGCAGCGGGACGGTCTTGCAGTCGACCATCCGCACCCGCTCCCCGGCGACGAAGCCGGCGAACAGGTACTCGTCGATGTCGCCCGGCAGCGGGGCGGTGGCCGCGTAGGTGACGGCCGGCGGGCAGCCGAAGGCGATGGCGACCGGGAGGCGCTCGCCGCGCTTCGCCGCCACCGCGTAGTGGTTGCGGCTGTCCTTGTGGATCTGCCAGTGCATCCCGATGGTGCGTCGGTCGTGGCGCTGGAGCCGGTAGAGGCCCAGGTTGCGGACGCCGCTGTCCGGGTCCTTGGTGTGGGTGAGGCCCAGGTTGAAGAAGGAGCCTCCGTCGAGCGGCCAGGTGAAGAGCGCGGGCAGCTCGTCCAGGTTGACGTCGTCACCGGTGAGCACGACCTCCTGCACCGGGGCGTCACCGGTCTTCACGTGCCGCGGCGGGACGTGTGCCATCGAGGCGAGCTTGCCGAAGGCGTCGCGGAAACCGGTGAAGCCCTGCGGCAGCTCCGGCTTGAGCAGACCGGCGATCTTCTCGGCGATGTCGTCCGGGCCCTTGAGGCCGAGCGCCTTGGCCAGGCGCCGCTCGGTGCCGAAGACGTTCATCGCGAGCGGCATCGACGAGCCCTTGACGTTCTCGAAGAGCAGCGCGGGGCCCTTGGCCTTCTGCACGCGGTCGACGATCTCGCCGATCTCCAGGTGGGGATCCACCTCCGCCTTGATGCGCTTGAGGTCGCCCTCTCGGTCGAGGGCCCGGAGAAACGAGCGGAGATCGTCGTATGCCATGCCTGTCAGTATCCGCCACCAGATAGCCTGGCTTGCGTCAAGGGCCCCGGGAAGGCGCCCGCCGCCGCCGCCCGCTGGGGGAGATCGCAGCCCATGTTGCGGATTCTGCTGACCATCGTCCTTCCGCTCGCGTTCTGGGTCTGGGCGTTCGTCGACTGCCTGACCACGCCCGAGGACGAGGTGAAGCACCTGCCGAAGGTGGTGTGGGTGCTGATCGTGCTGCTCTTCCCGCCGCTGGGCCCGATCGCCTGGCTCATCGCCGGCAAGCAGCGCGGCTTCCTGCCGGTCGCGGCCGCCGACGGCCGGCCGGGGCACCCGGCGGCCGGTGGTCCGGGGCACCCCGCCGGGCGCGGCGGGCGCCCGCTCGCGCCGGACGACGACCCCGAGTTCCTCGCCTCGTTGAAGAAGGACGACAAGGACCACGAGTCGATGCTGGAGCAGTGGGAGGCCGATCTGCGCCGCCGGGAGCAGGAACTGCGCGACCGGGACGAGCCCGGGGACGGCCGGAAGAGCTGATCACGGGGGTTCCCGCACTCCCTCCAACGGCCCACCCGGGCGGCTCCGGGTGGGCCGTCGCCTTTTTGGCGCTTCCCTACGACTGGGTGCCGTCTCACCCGGATGACCGCTGTCCGGGCACCCGGCTTGAGCGGACCTTGAGCGGCACCCAAGACGGCCGTCCTACATTACTGAGGGACGGCCCTGACCTGCGCTTTCCTTCATGCTCAGATCATCGGACCATCATCTGTCCGACAACCCCCGGTATTCGAACGAACACCCAGTGCTCCGGCTCCGACCCGACCGCTTCTGTACAGGCCTGACAGCTAAACGAACCCGACCTTGTACGGAATCGACGCCGAAACCAGCGCACGGCCCCTCGTACAGTCATAAGTGAAGAAAGTGATTCGCGGCCGGGGGCACAGCAGACGTTGGCTGTCGGACAGTTCCCTCACCCTTGGAGTGGTTCGAGATGACGGTTGTGCATGAGGCGCCGGTCGACGGCGAGGTCCCCGAGGTCCCGGCCGACGCCCGCGGGCGGGTCGCCGAGCTGCACGAGCTGCGCGAGAAGGTCCGCCGCGGCCCCAGCGACAAGGCCACCGAGGCCCAGCACGCCAAGGGCAAGCTGACCGCCCGCGAGCGCATCGAGCTGCTGCTGGACGAGGGCTCCTTCCACGAGGTCGAGCCGCTGCGCCGGCACCGCGCCCAGGGCTTCGGCCTGGAGGCCAAGAAGCCGCACACCGACGGCGTCGTCGTCGGCTGGGGCACCGTCCACGGCCGCACCGTCTTCACCTACGCGCACGACTTCCGGATCTTCGGCGGCGCGCTGGGCGAGGCCCACGCCCAGAAGATCCACAAGATCATGGACATGGCCATCGCGGCCGGCGCCCCGCTGGTCTCGCTGAACGACGGCGCCGGCGCCCGCATCCAGGAGGGCGTCACCGCCCTGGCCGGCTACGGCGGCATCTTCCAGCGCAACACCAAGGCCTCCGGCGTCATCCCGCAGATCTCGGTGATGCTCGGCCCGTGCGCCGGCGGCGCCGCGTACTCCCCCGCGCTGACCGACTTCGTCTTCATGGTCCGCGAGACCTCGCAGATGTTCATCACCGGCCCGGACGTGGTCCAGGCCGTCACCGGCGAGAAGATCACCCAGAACGGCCTCGGCGGCGCCGACGTGCACGCCGGCGTCTCCGGCGTGGCCCACTTCATCTACGACGACGAGCAGTCCTGCATCGAGGAGGTCCGCTACCTCCTCTCGCTGCTGCCGCAGAACAACCGCGAGATGCCGCCGCCCGTGGTGAGCGACGACCCGGTCGAGCGGCGCAACGACAGCCTGCTGGACCTGGTGCCCGCCGACGGCAACCGCCCGTACGACATGCGCAAGGTGATCGAGGAGATCGTCGACCACGGCGAGTACCTGGAGGTCCACGAGCGCTGGGCCACCAACGTGCTGTGCGTGCTGGCCCGCGTCGACGGCCACGTCACCGGCATCATCGCCAACCAGCCGCAGTCGCTGGCCGGCGTGCTGGACATCAACGCCAGCGAGAAGGCCGCCCGCTTCGTGCAGATGTGCGACGCCTTCAACATCCCGCTGGTCACCCTGCTCGACGTCCCCGGCTTCCTGCCCGGCGTCGACCAGGAGCACGGCGGCATCATCCGCCACGGCGCCAAGCTGCTGTACGCGTACTGCAACGCGACCGTGCCGCGCATCTCGCTGATCCTGCGCAAGGCCTACGGCGGCGCCTACATCGTGATGGACTCCCGCTCCATCGGCGCCGACCTGTCCTACGCCTGGCCGACCAACGAGATCGCCGTCATGGGCGCCGAGGGCGCGGCCAACGTCATCTTCCGGCGCGAGATCAACGCCGCCGAGGACCCGGACGCCATGCGGGCCCAGAAGATCAAGGAATACAAGAACGAGCTGATGCACCCGTACTACGCGGCCGAGCGCGGCCTCGTGGACGACGTCATCGACCCGGCCGAAACCCGCCAGGTGATCGCTTCCGCCCTGGCCATGCTCCGCACCAAGCACGCGGACCTGCCGAGCCGCAAGCACGGCAACCCGCCGATGTAGCGCCTGCGGCCACCGCGGCAGGACGCACCGAGAGCCACCTCACACCACAGCCACCGGGGGAGAAACCAGGACATGACCGCTTCCGCCGAACCGCTCGTCCGCATCGTCCGCGGCAGCCTCACCGACGAGGAACTCGCCGCCCTGACCGCCGTCCTGATGGCGCGCGCCGCCGCCGCGCAGCAGGCCGGCACCGCATCGCCGATCGAGCCGATCGCCAACTGGCAGCGCCTGGAGCGCCGCCCGGCCTACTACTCGCCGGTCAGCTGGCAGCAGGCCGCCTGACGGACCCCGGCTCGCGCCGACGGCCGGTCACCCCGTTCGGGTGCCCGGCCGTCGGGCGTTGCCCGGGCGGCGCGCGCACCCTTCGGGTCCGTCCGGTCGGCACGGGCCGGACCGGGCGGCGGGCGGCTCGGTAGGATGCCTACCGGTCGGTATGCCTTCGCCGCCCCGCCGGACCCATAGGATCGGCCGCTGCCGAGGTACCAGAACTTTCCAGGGAGGCTGCGATGGCCAGGCAGGCCCGCGCGCTGGCGACCCGCCAGGCGGTACTCCTCGCGGCGGCCGAGGTGTTCGACGAGCGCGGCTACGCCGCCGCCACGATGTCCGAGATCCTGGACCGCGCCGGGGTCACCAAGGGCGCGCTGTACTTCCACTTCCGGTCCAAGGAGGACCTGGCGCTCGCCGTCATCGAGGGACAGGGCGCCTGGATCGCCGGCTGGAAGCCGGTGTCGGACAGCTCGGTGCAGAACCTGATCGACCTCGCGTACGCCTTCGCCCGCGCACTCCAGGACGACCCGCTGGTGCGCGGGAGCATCCGGCTGACCATCGAGCACGGAAGCTTCACCCAGCCGCAGATCGCGGCCTACCAGGGCTGGATGGACCTGGTCCGGGGGCTGCTGGAGCAGGCCAGGGACGCCGGCGACCTCCACCCGGGGATCGACCTGGCCGCGGCCTCCGGGGTGATCACCGGGGCCGTCACCGGGATCCAGCTGAGCTCCCAGGTGCTGGCCGACCGGCAGGACCTGATCCAGCGGCTGGCCGACCTGTGGACGTTGCTGCTGCCCGGCCTGGTCCAGCCGCACGCGCTCGCCCGGCTGAGCGTGGCCGAGCGCGCCTGAGCCCGGCCGGGTCCGGCCCCGGACCGGGCCGCGCGCCACCCGGCCCCGCCGGGCGTCACCGGGCCGCGCCGGACGGCCCCGACCGGCTCGGACCCGGTAGCCGACTCAGACCCGGTAGCCGGCCCGGTCCCGCTCCGCCACCAGGGCCGGCAGCGCGGCCGTCCAAACCCGGCGCACGGCCTCCGGCCGGGGCCGGTCGGTCTCCTCCCCCGCCAGCAGCACCTGCCCGGCCGCCACCGCGGTGAGCAGTTCGGCGGCGGCCCGCCGGTCCACCCCCGGGCACAGCTCGCCCGCCTGGGCGGCGCGGTCCAGCAGCCGGTGGACGACCGCGGTGAGGCTGCGCCAGGTGGCGTCCGGGCCGGGCGGGCCCGGCGGTCCGTCCTGGGGGCCGTCCCGGCGCGGGACCTGGCGGCCGAGCCGGACACCGGCCCGCACCACCACGTCCTCGCGCAGCATCCGGGCCAGTTCGTGCGAGAGGTCGATCAGCCCCTGCAGGGCCGGGCCGTCGGCGCGCAGGGCGCGCAGCGCGGCCGCGCCGATCTCGCGGCCGGCGGCACGGCGCACCCCGTCGGCGAGGGCCTGCTTGGACACGAAGTGGAAGTAGAGGGCGCCCTTGCTCACCCCGGCGCGGCGACTGATGTCGACCAGGCTGGCGGCCTCGAAGCCCACCCGCGCGAAGGTCTCGGCGGCGGCGAGCAGCACGGCCTGCCGGGTCCGTCCAGCCCGTTCCTGCTTGACCACTGGCCCCCTCCGGACTCGACCGGGCGCGATCCCCGCCCCGCCCGGCTGCTGTCGGCACGCCCCCTGCCGGGAGCGGCGCTCGCATGCGGACGGCCGCGACCGAAACCGCATGGTTGGTATCTAATCTAGCGCCTGTGTCTCCCCCGCCGTCCAGCGGGGACGGCCCCCCGCCCAAGGTCTGCGGTCACCCGCAGGGCATTGCCCCAGTCCACGGGGCGGGTAGCGTGAGCGGGCCGGGCTGCGCGGCCGGGGCACCCCAGTCGCTGAAGACAAACCGGGTGGTATGTATGTTTTGCTCGGGCGTCCATGGCGGCCGCTCGACCGACACCCTGGGAGCGGGGGCCAGTCATGCCATCGATCGTAGAGCCGGACCCCCACGGCGCGTACGCCCACCCCGGACCCGGCCCCGGCCCCGGTTCCGGCTACGACTTCCACGACCGGACCGTCTCCCGCCACCTGGTGCACCGCACCTCGGTCTCCGAGGTCTTCCTCACCGGCTGGCAGGCCACCGGCCCGTACGACTTCCTGCTCGGCGCCCAGTGGCCCCGGCTGCACGGCTTCTACCGGCTGCCCGGGGACCGCTTCCACGACCCGGTGCTGATGGCCGAGACCGTCCGGCAGGCCGGGCTGCTGATCGGCCACGCCGGGTTCGGGGTGCCGCGCGGCCACCACTTCGTGATGGACGACCTCTCCTACGCCCTCGGCGAGCCCGGCCTGCCCGGCCTGGCCGTCACCGCGGGCCCGGCCTCGCTGATGCTCGCCGTCGGCTGCGAGGACGTCCGGATGCGGGACGGCCGGCTGGTCTCGCTGCGGGTGCGCGCCGAGATCACCCGTGACGGCCGGCCGATCGGCCGCGGCTCGGGCCAGCTGCGCGTGATGTCCCCCGCCTCGTACGACCGGCTGCGCGGCCCCGTCCGGCGCACCGCCGCCCCGCCCCGGCCGCCGGCCCCCACCGCGCCCGAACTCGTCGGCCGCGCGCAGCCCGCGGACGTGGTGCTCAGCCCGACCCTGCGGCCGGACACCTGGCTGCTGCGCGCCGACGCCGGGCACCCGGTGCTGTTCGACCACGAGCTGGACCACGTACCCGGGATGCTGGTCCTGGAGGCGGCCCGGCAGGCCGCCCAGCGGCTGCGCCACCCGGAGCCGGTGGTGCCGGTCGAGCTGGTGACCTCCTTCGACCACTACATCGAGCTGGACCGGCCCTGCTTCGTCCGGGCCGTCCCCGAGCCGACCGCGCACGGCCGCCGGCTCCCCTTCCGCGTCCAGCTGATCCAGGACGGGCGGACGGCGGCCGAGTGCCGGCTGGTCACCGAGCCGGTCGACGGGCCCGCCGAGGGCCCGCGGATGCCGGCCCGGCGGGACGCCCTCGACGGCCGCCCCGCCGCGCCGGACCTCGGCGGCAGCCGGCTCCCGCTGGCCAGCTGACCCGGCGGGCCGGGCCGGGCGGTACGGGCCGTCAGGCGGCCACCAGCGCCGACGCCGGGCGCCGCCCGGCGTGCATCACGCTGAGGTTGGTCGCCAGCCGGACCGGGTCCTGCGCCAGCCAGAGCCGCCGCCCCCCCCCCCGGGCGGGGCGGCCCGGGGGGCGTACCACGCCCGGGCCCGGGCTACTCCTCGTGGTAGCTCATCGTCGTCCAGGGGTCCCCGGTCTCCAGGAGCCGGCCCTCGCCGCCGCCCAGCAGCGCGGAGCGGCGGGCGAGCCCGCTGCCCGGGTGGAGCCTGATCCCGCCGGCCGGGTGGTCGGCGGCCACGTCCTCGTGCCCGTCGGACCGCTTCCACCGGCGGACCGCCTCCGGCGCGGGCGTTCCGGCGGACTGCCCGACGGCCGGTCCGCCCGCGGCGGGCGTGGTGTCGACGAGCGGTCTTGCCAGGGTGTCGGTTCGGTTCACGGCGTTCGCCCTTTCCCTATTCGCGGATCACGGCGCCCGTGCGGGCGGCCGCGTCGTGCTCGGCACCGACCGGTGGCAGCACCGGGGCCGTACGGTCGGCGAAGCCGAGCCGCAGCAGCCCGTTGCCGATCCCGGCCAGGCCGAAGAGCAGGCCCGGGACCACGAGGCCGCCGGGGGTGCCACAGACCGGCCCGGTGCGCGCGAGCGCGTCCACCAGGGCCGCCGAACGGCCGGCCCACGCCCGGCGGGCGGCCGCGCCGGGAGCCCGGCCCAGCAGCTCCAGCACCCCTGTCTCGCCGTGGCACAGGCTGTGGTCGGGCCGCGGACCGGCCGCCACGGCCGCCCGCACGGCGGAGCCGGCCCAGTCGGCGAGCGCCGGGTCGGCCGTCGCGGCCCCGCTGTCGACCAGCGCGAGCGCGATGCCGGGCGCGCCCTCGCACCAGGAGGCGCCGAGCGCCGGAGCCCGGGTGGACGAGCGCAGCGCGGCCAGGCCCGCACGCCGGTGGCCGTCGTCGCCGGCCGCCCGGGCGAACGCCAGCAGTGCCCAGCCGACCCCGGCCGACCCGGCGGCCAGGCCCGGCCCGGCGGCCAGGCCCGGCCCGGTGGGCGGCGACCGGTCGAACCCGCCGCGTGAGCCGGTGTCTCCGGTGCCTTCGGTGCCTTCGGTGCCTCGGGGGTCGTCGAGTCCGTCGGGCCCGTCGAACAGGTCGTGGAGGCGCGCCGCGCAGAGCCGCGCGCCCGTCCACGCCGCCGTGCTGCCGGTGGCCCGGTGCACCGCGAGCAGGGTCGCGAGCCCGCCGGCCGTGCCGTCGGCCAGACCGGCCGGCTCCTCCGCCTCGGCGGCGGCCGCGGTGAGCCGGACGGCCGGCTCGACCAGGTCGAGCAGCTCGCGGTCGTCCAGCAGGGCGGCCAGCTGCGCCAGGGCCCAGGTGAGTCCGCCCAGCCCGGCCCAGGCTCCCGAGCCGACCAGCGGCAGGTCCGCCGGCCGGGCCGCCAGCCGCTCCAGCAGCGCCGGCACCGGCTGCAGCGCGCGGCGGGCCACGTCGGCGTAGCGGGCTTCGCCGGTGAGCGAGGCGAGCCGGGCGAGGAACAGGGCCGGTCCGGGGTAGCCGCCGCCGAGGTCGGCGCCGGCGGGTGCGAGTCGCCAGTACCGGTCGGCGATCAGGTCGAGCCCGAGCCAGTTCGCCCGCTCCGCCGACCGGTGGGCGCCGTCGACCAGCCGGTCGCCGAGGACCCGGGCGGCGGCGAGCAGCCGCGCGGGGTCCGGTGCGGGAACGTCGGACGGTTCCTCCGGTGGCCCGTCGGACGGGCACGGCCGGCCGGACCGCCGTGCTGCGCCGGGTGGTTGAGGTCCGCCGGACCGCCGTGGTGCGCCGGGTGGCTGCGGTCCGCCGGGCGTATGGGCGGGGCGGGTGGACCGGGCCGCCATCGCCGCCCGGACGATCCACTCCTGCCCGGCCGGGTCGGCCGCGCCCGGCGCCGCGAGCCGTTCCGTCACCCGGTCGAGGCCGGGGCGCTCCAGGGCGTTGGGGAAGCGCTCGCCCCGGCCGCTGCACAGCTCGGTCCGGCCCGGGCGGGTGGTGAACAACGGCACGTCGCCGTCGCGCAGTTCGGCGATCTCCTCGTCGAGCAGCCGGGCCGTTCCCGGGCGGGCGGACTCGCCCGTGCCCAGGGTCCGCAGCAGGGCCTCCCGGTGCTCCGCGTCGCGCAGCACGTCGGGGTGGGTCGACTCGTCGAGCAGGGTCGCGTACTCCTCGGTGGCGCGCACCACGACCCGCACCTCGTCGTCCGTGAAGGCGCTCAGCAGTCCGGCCGGGCCGGTGAGGTCGGCGCGGCCGGCGGCGAGCGCGCGGCGGCCCGCGCGGAAGCCCGCCAGCAGGGCGTCCAAGTGGTCGGCGGGGTCGGTGTCCGTGCCGCCGAGTCTGGGGCGGTTCTCCGCGCCGGTGAACTCGGCCGCCCCGCGCACCAGCCGCATCTCGTCGGTTCCGGCCGCCGCCCACCGCACCGCGTCGCTCGGCGAGCCCGCGCCGGCGTCGCCGCCGAGGCCGGAGGCGTCCAGGGCCCGGACGTCGCCGAGGACCAGCCGCGGCAGCAGGCCTGTGCGGTGCACCGAGGCCTGCAGCGCGAGCGCCGCCGGGTCGGCGCGGTGCGGATCGTCGTCGGGCAGCTCGGGGTCGGCCGGGGCGGGCGGGTGGAAGAGGGTCTCCAGGTCGACCGGCACCGGGTGCTCCCCGCAGGCGATCAGGTTCCCCGCGTGCTGGTCGGTGCCGTCCAGGGCGTGCAGCAGGGCGAGCCAGGCGCCCTGGCGGACGTAGAACCGCTCCACCTCGGCGGGTTCCGCGCAGGCACGCCGCTCGATGAACTCCAGCCAGCCGTACCCCGGCCGTTCGAGCAGGGCAGGGGTCCGCAGGCCGGGCGTACCGGGCTGCGCGTTGAACCAGTCGACGACGGCGCCGACGTGCCGGTGGACGGCGGTCGGTCTGGGCCGGTACACCAGTCGCGCGCCACCGGCGAAGCGCAGCAGCGCGACGGCGCGGCCGCCCCGGTGTCCGTCCCCGGCCCCGCGCCGGACCGCCACCAGCGGTCCGGGAGCGGCGTCGCGGAGCAGGGTGGCGGCCAGGGCCGGGCGGTCCGCGGCGAAGCGGGCCAGCAGTTCGGCGAAGGCGTCGGCGGCGGCCAGGCAGGTCCGGCCCAGGATCCCCGCCAGCACCGGGTATTCGCGGAACAGCGTGAGCAGCCCTTCCCGCGTCGCCGTCCGCAGGACGAAGTCGCGGAAGCGCTCGGCCGGGGTGGCACCCGCCGAAGCCCCGGTCACCCTGGCCACGTTGAGTTCCAGGACGAGCGTTCGGGCGGCCTGTCGGGCCAGCGTGTCGGTGAGCCCGGCGACGAACTCCGCCCGCACGGCGGGCAGATCGACCACGGCCGGGGGCAGGTCCGCCGGCAGGCGGGTGGCGGCCGCCAGGGCCAGCGGTGACACGACGGTCCGGAAGCCGGTGAGGCCCGGCAGGTCCCCGGCCGGCACGACCGGTGCCGGTGCCGTGTTCAGCGCCTGCTCGACGAACACCGCCCAGGCCGGTGCGGCCGTCCGGACCCGGTCCTGCTCCGGCACCCCGGGCAGCCACCAATCAGCGGATCCGGAACCGGAGTTCGCCGCTTCGGAAACCGTCGCAGTCACAGGGACGAGGGTGGCACCGCATGGAGGATTCCACAAGGGCGTGATCGTCGGGTGGAGGTCCGGTGTGCGGACCGGGAGTCCGCACGCCCGCGTGCCGGCCCGGCGCGCGGGCTCAGGGGAAGTACAGCGAGGCCTTCGTCAGGACGTGCGAGGTGAACATCCCGCCCCACGCGGCCCGCCCCCGGTACACGGTCGTCCGGGCGGGCCCCGTCGCCGCCGTCTCCACCACGACCGGCCGGGCGATCAGATCGGTGCCGAGCACCCGTCCGTCCGCGGCGGCCCACTGCACCGCGGACGGGTGGACCCGGTCGCTGATCAGGGCGGGCAGGACCATCGCCGCGTTGCGGACGCCGGCCAGGCCGCTCCGGAGGTCCTTCGCGTAGCCCAGCGCCCAGCCGGTGAACTCGGCCAGCGAGGCGCCGTCGACCTCGGGGACGGCGGCGGCGAGGACGAACAGTTCGACCTTGGTGGCGAACCAGCGCGCCTTTCGGTCCGACCTGCTGCCGATCACCACCCGGTGGCCGGGCCGGCCGGTCCCGTTGATGCGGCAGCCGTCGGCGGCCAGGCGTTCGCGGAGTGCTTCCAGGTAGCGGGCGGCCGCATCGGCCGAGGACGCACCGTCGGTCTGATCATGGGTCATGCGGGGATCCTCCGGCACCGGTGCGGAAACGGGAAGCCCTCGGAGCGCCCCGACCTGCCCGGGGCCTGCCCGGGTACGGCTGCGGACCTGCCGAGGACCGGCCGGCGACCGGATCCGCGGGCCCCGCCGCGCCGTGCGCCGGGCCCGTCCGGGTACTGGCGGTGATCCGCCCCGCGGACGATGATGACGCGATGCCGTCCCCGCCCGGTCCGGATCCACGCCTTCGGAAGGTGCCATGCTGAACCTGTCGGTCCTGTTGGAGGACTCCGCCCGTACCCACCCGGACCGCGACGCGGTGGTGCTCGGCCCGACGCGGCTGACCTACGCCCAGGTCGACGCCGCCGCGAACCGGGTCGCCAACCTGCTGGTGGAGCGCGGGATCCGGCCCGGTGACCGGGTGGCGCTGAGCTGCCCGAACCTGCCGCAGTTCCCGGTCGTCTACTACGGCATCCTCAAGGCCGGCGGGGTCGTCGTCCCGCTGAACATCCTGCTGAAGTCGCGCGAGGTGGCCTACCACCTGCGCGACGCCGAGGTGAAGGCCTACTTCTGCTTCGAGGGGACGCGGGACCTGGCCATCGGTGAGGAGGGCCGGAAGGCCTTCGACGAGGTCGGGAGCTGCGAGACCTTCTTCCTGATCACCGCCGATCCGGCCGCCCCCTCGCCGATCGCCGGGGCGCAGACCCTGGACGCGGCGCTCGCCGGGGCGTCCCCGGTGTTCGACCCGGTGGCCACCGAGGCGACCGACACCGCGATCATCCTCTACACCTCGGGCACCACGGGTCAGCCCAAGGGCGCCGAACTCTCCCACGCCAACACGGTGATGAACGTGCTGGCCTGCAACCGGACGTTCCGGAGCACGCCGGCCACGGACAGCCACGTCCTGTGCCTGCCGCTGTTCCACACCTTCGGCTCCACCGTCCAGATGCACACCGGCTTCTCGACGGCCGCGACCCTGCACCTGGTGCCGCGCTTCGACGCGGACGAGGTGGTCCGGCTGATGAACACCGAGGAGATCACCTTCTTCGCCGGTGTCCCGACCATGTGGTGGGCCCTGCTGGGCGCGCTCACCGACACCGTCGACGTGGACCGGATCGCCCGCAACCTGCGCATCGGCGTGTCCGGCGGCGCCCCGCTGCCGGTGGAACTGCTGGGCCGGATCGAGGAACGGCTCGGCATCCGGGTGCTGGAGGGCTACGGCCTCTCCGAGACCTCGCCGGTGGTGACCTTCTCCGACCCGGAGCGGGAACCGCGCCCCGGGTCCGTCGGCGTGCCGATCTGGGGCGTCGAGGTCAAGCTGATCCACGCCGACTGGTCGGAGGTCACCGAGCCGGGCGCCGTCGGCGAGGTCGTGGTGAAGGGCCACGGCGTCATGAAGGGCTACTTCAACCGGCCCGAGGCCACCGCCGAGGCGATCAGGGACGGGTGGTTCCGCACCGGTGACCTGGCCCGCCGGGACGAGGAGGGCTTCTACTACATCGTCGACCGGGCCAAGGACATGATCATCCGGGGCGGCTTCAACGTGTACCCGCGCGAGGTCGAGGAGGTGCTGATGACGCACCCCGCGGTCGGCCTGGCCGCAGTGGTCGGCGTGCCGCACGAGAGCCACGGCGAGGAGGTCAAGGCGTTCGTCATCCTGAAGTCCGGGGCCGGCGCCGCCCCCGGGGAACTGGTCGCCTGGGGCAGGGAGCAGATGGCCGGCCACAAGTACCCGCGCATCGTGGAGATCGTCGACAGCCTGCCGATGACCGCCACCGGCAAGATCCTCAAACGCGAACTCGGGTGACCGGCGGACCGGATGACGTCGGGCCCCAGGTCCTGTCCGGACTAGGGCTTGTCTGACAATTCGCGTCGCATCAGCGCGCGGCGTTGGGCGCCCGGCTGGGCGTGCCGCCGGAGCGTCCTCGTACTGGACGTACTTGGACGATTCGGCGGTGCGTCCAGCCGGGATGCCCGGCGTCGTGCGCGCGGCGGGAATTGTCAGACAAGCCCTAGGCGGGGAAGCCGTCGATGAAGGCTTCCAGGCCGCCGGCCAGGTCCAGGGCCTCAAGCTCGGCGTCGTAGTCGACCCACCACACCACCGGTACCGCGGGCGCGAGTTCGTGCAGCGCCGTGTAGATGACGGTGAGCGGCGCGGAGTGCGGTTCGCGGTCCTCGAAGGAGAAGGCGCCGTGCCGCAGGTTGTAGGACAGCTCCGCCCAGCGGCCGGGCTCGACCTCGGCGTGGATCTCCAGGAAGTTCTCGAACGCGCCGCTCACCGTGGCGTCCGGCCAGTGGCGGCGGACGCAGTCCTTCAGCTGCTCGCCGGTGAAGGTCCACGGGCCGGCCTGTTCGCGGTCGGCGCTGACGTAGAAGGCGGATCCCACGGGGTGTTCTCGCTTCTCTCGGTGGTGCGGGTCGGATGCCGTGCGGGTCGGGTGCGGGCCAGGTCGGCTGCGGGGCGGCTGCCGGTGAGGTCCGGCCGCTCGGTCACGGTGGCCGTCACGGTCACGGGCGACCGTCAGGGTCACGGTACGACGCGGACGTTCCCGGTGACGCCCGTGGCGGTCATCAGGCCCTGGACGTACGAGCTGGCCTTCCCGTCGTTGGTGATGAGTTCCAGGTGGTTGACCTTGGTGCGGGGGTCGTTCAGCGCCGACGCGTACTTGTCGAGCTTCTTGGCCTCGCCGTCCATGGTGTTCTCGTACACGAAGTCGAAGACGCCGTCGGCGTTGTCCAGCCGGAACGGGGACTTGCAGCTCTTCTGCTGGCCGATGTACTTGGCGTCGATCGCCGCGCCGTCCTCGGGGCGCACGCCGTCGGCGTCCATGCCCAGTTCGCGGCCGGTCTCCGGGTCGGTCACCGTGGTGTACAGCCGGTACTCGGTCGATCCGGCGACCCGGACCTGGTAGGCCCGGTGCGCGTCGATCTTGGGGTCGCCCTTCACGGAGGGGCCGAGCGCCTGGAACGTCCGGCCGTCCTGCTGCATCTGCGTCATCCACATCCGGACGGCGGCCTGGTCCTGCGGCGACAACGCCGGGAAGGGACTGTTCGGGTCACGCGGCGGCGGCATGCCGGGGGTGACCGTGAACGGCGGCGGCTTGGGGCCGACCGTGGCACGCCCCCGGACCGGAGCCCGGGCGGCTCGCATCGGGGCTGGCGACGGGCCTTCTCGGGGTGTTCACGTCGTGCACGCGGATCATCCGCGAAAGCCCCCACGAAAGCTCCCGTGGAACTCCCGCCGGGGCCCGCGCGGACGCCCCGCCGGTGCCCCGCCGGCGCTCCCGCGGAGGACCGCCGCGCGCGTCCGCGAACGACGGACCCCGCCGGGCTCGGGCCCCGCCCCCGGGGCGGGCCGCCCCCGCGGGGGGGGCCGGGGGGGCGCGCGCCGGGGGCACTGGAGGGTGGG
>NZ_JBHWBZ010000078.1:0-18691 GCF_042735475.1 Kitasatospora sp. NPDC059577
GGGCGTGACCCTGGCCGAGGCGGAGGAGCGGGGGGGGGGGGTGCGGGGTGGGCTACGTCCCGGGGGCCGCGGGACAGCGCGCGGGGGGCACAACGGGGGGGCCCCGCCCCCCCGGAGCGGCGTGGCCGACGCTCGGGGCGAGGGTGCCCAGCGTGCCGGTGACCTTGTCGGCACCGGGCAGCTTGGCGGCGGTGTCGGTGACCGCACCGGTCACCGCGGGGTTCGTCACCGCGCCGGTGGGCAGCCCGAGGCCGCCGGGCGCCGGGGCGGCGTCGGCGGAGGCGGTGCCGGCGCCGATCGCCGCGATGGCGATGCCGAGCGCCGCGGTGCCGGCGGCCTTGAGAGCCTGCTTCATGGTTCGTCCCCTTGGGTCCTCGTCGGTGGCCGACGACGCGTACGGCTTCGGCGGACGGGCGACCGCCACCGTGCCTGGTCGGCAATGACTGGCACACCGTAGTGAGCCGGTCGCGCGAGAACCAAAGGGCGTTCACTCACCGGAGTGAGTAGTCGGATGAACGCCAACTTTCCTGCGGGAAAGCGGCGTTCATCCGTCGATCGGGGTCGGACGACCCGGTACGGCTCAGTTGCCGCCGGTGCCCGCGCTGAACAGCCACTCCGCCTTCAGTTCGGCGTAGCCCGGCTTGATCACGTCGTTGATCATCGCCAGTCGCTCGTCGAACGGCAGGAACGCGGACTTCATCGCGTTCACGGTGAACCACTCCATGTCGCCCAGCGTGTAGCCGAAGGCCTCCACCAGGTGGCCGAACTCCCGGCTCATGCTGGTGCCGCTCATCAGGCGGTTGTCGGTGTTCACGGTGACCCGGAACTTCAGCCGGCTGAGCAGGCCGATCGGGTGCTCGGCGTACGAGGTGGCCGCCGCGGTCTGGAGGTTGGAGGTCGGGCACATCTCCAGCGGGATGCGCTTGTCGCGCACGTACGCCGCCAGCCGGCCGAGCTCGACGCTGCCGTCCTCGTTCACCGTGATGTCGTCGACGATCCGCACGCCGTGGCCGAGGCGGTCGGCGCCGCAGCACTGCAGGGCCTCCCAGATCGACGGCAGGCCGAAGGCCTCGCCCGCGTGGATGGTGAAGTGGTTGTTCTCGCCCTTGAGGTAGTCGAAGGCGGCCTGGTGGCGGGTGGGGGGGTAGCCGGCCTCGGCGCCCGCGATGTCGAAGCCGACGACGCCCTGGTCGCGGTGGCGGTTGGCCAGCTCCGCGATCTCCTGCGAGCGGGCGGCGTGCCGCATCGCGGTGATCAGGGTGCCGATGCGGATCCGGTGGCCGGCCGCGCGGGCGTTGGCCTCGCCGAGGCGGAAGCCCTCCTGGACGGCCTCGACGACCTCGTCCAGGGTCAGGCCGCCCTCCAGGTGCTGCTCGGGGGCGTACCGGACCTCGGCGTAGACGACGCCGTCGGCGGCCAGGTCCTCGGCGCAGTCGGCGGCGACCTTGATCAGGGCGTCGCGGGTCTGCATGACGGCGCAGGTGTGCGCGAAGGTCTCCAGGTAGCGGACCAGCGAGCCGGAGTCGGCGGCCTCACGGAACCACTCGCCGAGTTCCTTGACGTCGGTGGTCGGGAGTCCCTGGTAGCCGACGGCGGCGGCCAGCTCGACGACGGTCTCCGGACGCAGCCCGCCGTCCAGGTGGTCGTGCAGCAGGACCTTCGGCGCGCGGCGGATCTGCTCGGCGGTGGGGATGCGCGGGCCGGTGCCCGCGGTGGTGACGGGGATCTGCTTTTCCATTGCGGAAATATAGCCCCTACGCGCGTAGACCCACCACCGGGCACACCACCGGATGGTCCAAACTCCACCCGGAATTCCACCGACCGGTCCATACGATCCGCCAAATCGCCCAACCTCCCGCAACGGCCGCGTCAGTCGTGCTGGAGCAGCCGTCCGCGCCGCGACAGCACGAAGTCCCGGAACGCCTCCGCCGGCGGCGTCAGCGGCCGCCCCGCCGCCCAGGCCAGCCCGACCGCACGCCGGGTGCGCGGCGCCGTCACCTCCAGCTCCACCACTCCGGGCCGCGGCACCAGCGCGGGCGGCAGCAGCGCCACCCCCAGCCCGGCCGCCACCAGCCCGCGCAGCGTCTCCGCCTCCTCCCCCTCGAACGCCAGCCGGGGCACGAACCCCGCCTCCGCACAGAAGCCGTCCGTGATCGCGCGCAGCCCGTACCCCTGCTCCAGCCCGACGAACGGCTCGTCGGCGACCTCCGCCAGCCGGATCCGCCGCCGCCCGGCCAGCCGGTGGTCCGCCGGGACGACCAGGTGCAGGCGCTGCTCGTCCAACGGGCGGGCGGCGAACGCCGGGTCGTCCGGCAGCGGCGCCACCAGGCAGAGGTCCAGCTCACCGGCCCGCAGCCGCTCCAGCATCGCCGCGCCGTAGTCCTGCACCAGCTGGAACCGCACCCGCGGGTGCGCCGCGCGGAAGCCGCGCAGCAGCGCCGGCACCGCGTCCGGCCCCATCGTGTGCAGGAAGCCGAACGCCACCAGCCCCGCCTCCGGGTCCGCCTCCGCCCGGGCCGCCTGCGCACCGCGCTCGACCTCGGCCAGCGCCCGCTCCACCGACCCCAGCAACAGCCGGCCCGCCCTGGTCAGCCGGACGGTGCGGCCCTGACGGGCCAGCAGGTCCACCCCCAGCTCCTCCTCCAGCCGGGCCACCGCGCGCGACAGCGTCGGCTGCGGCACCCCCAGCAGTGCGGCCGCCTGCGTCACGTGCTCCAGCCGGGCCACCGCCGCGAACTGCGCCAGCCTGGGCGCCAGCAGGACGGCCGGCTCGTCCGGCCCCAACTCGGCCGCCCGGTACCGCTGCTCGCCGCCGTCCGCCGGCTCCGGACCGGTCATCCCGCCACCACCTCGACTCATGCGTCAGTGCATCGATCATCCCTGCTTCATGCATTGGACGCATCAACGACACCGGGCCTACGGTCAACGGCATGCAGCCCTCAAGTACCAGGGCGTCCGCGCCCGCCCCGGACGCCCCCACCGCCACCGCATCCACCGCCGGCTTCCCCGCCGCCGGTGTCCACACCGCGGACGACCGCCACCGCCCCGGCCAGCGCGCCTTCCGCCGCGCCAACCTCGCCCTGTTCGCCGCCGGGGTCGCGACCTTCGTCCTGCTCTACTCCACCCAGGGCCTGCTGCCGGTCCTCTCGGCCGACCTCGACCTCACCCCGGGCCAGGCCAGCTGGACGGCCTCCGCCGCCACCCTCGGACTCGCCCTCGGCCTGCTCCCCGCGAGCGCCCTCTCCGACCGGTACGGCCGCACCGCGGTGATGACGGCCTCCACCCTCGCCGCCTCCGCCCTCGCCCTCGCCCTGCCCTTCGCGCCGGACCTCACCACCCTCGTGGTGCTGCGGGTCGTCCAGGGCGCCGCCCTCGCCGGGCTCCCGGCCACCGCCATGGCCTACCTCGCCGAGGAGGTCCACCCGAGCGCCCTGGCCTCCGCGATGGGCCTGTACGTGGCCGGCAACAGCATCGGCGGCATGGGCGGCCGGCTGCTGTCCGGCTGGACCGCCGCCGCCCTCGGCTGGCGCTGGGGCCTGGCCGCCTCCGCCGCCCTCGCCCTGCTCGCCACCCTGGTGTTCCGGCTGCTGATCCCCGCCGCCCGGCACTTCACCCCCGCCCCGGTGGACGCCCGAGCCCTCGTCAGGACCGTCGGACGGCACCTGCGCAACCCGCTGCTGGTGCGGCTGTACGCGCTCGGGATGCTCTTCATGGCCGTGTTCGGCGCGGTCTACAACACCGTCGGCTACCGGCTGATCGGCGCGCCGTTCCACCTGCCGGAGTCGGTCGCCGCCTCGATCTTCGTGGTCTACCTGGTCGGCACCGGCACCTCCGCCGCGGCCGGCCGGCTCTCCGGGCGCCTCGGCCGCCGCGGCGCCCTCTACGTCTCCGTCGGCGTCACCGCGGCCGGCCTGCTGCTCTCCCTCGCCGAGTCCCTGACCTGCGCCCTGCTCGGTCTGGTCCTGATCACCGCGGGCTTCTTCGCCGGGCACGCCACCGCGTCCTCCGCGGTCGGCCGCACCGCCACCGAGGGCCGCGCCCAGGCCTCCGCCCTCTACCTGATCGCCTACTACCTCGGGAACAGCCTCGGCGGCACCCTCGGCGCCGACGCCTACCACGTCACCGGCTGGCCCGGCGCCGCCGCCGTCGGCCTCACCGCCATGGCCCTCGCCGCCGGCGTCACCCTCTACGCCACCCACCGGGCCCACATCGCAGCGCAACGGACGGTCACCGGAATCTGACATCACGTGTCGGGTCCCGTCGATGCCATCCGGACCATGAGCATCGATCCTGCCGTGTACGCCCGGCTGCGCGAGATCGCGGAACAGCTGCCGCAGGTGCCGGGGACAGGGAAGGTCGAGATCGCCGACGGCGAGATCGTCATGACGATCTCGCCGGTGAAACGCCATGAGCTCGCGGTCATCCGCCTGGCCCGGCAGCTCGACGCATTCCGTACTACCTGATCGTCGACCCACGTACGGGCACCGGCATCGTGCACTCGGAGCCCGGCTACGAGTCCCGCGAGAAGTTCGTCTTCGGTGACAAGATCGCCGTCGGTCCCTGGACGATCGACACCAGCGGTCTGCTCACGTACACCTGATCCGGCGTACGTGAGCAGACCTCAGGCCCCTCAGGCGATGCGGTCCAGCACGATCGGGTTCGGGGTGAACTCCGTGCCGGCCGGGGCGACGGTGATGCCGCCGGCCAGGGCCTCGATGGCGTAGTCGTAGCGCTCGGGGGTGTCGGTGTGGAGGGTCAGCAGGGGCTGGCCGGCCACGACGGTGTCACCCGGCTTGGCGTGCATCTCGACGCCGGCGCCGGCCTGGACCGGGTCCTCCTTGCGGGCGCGGCCGGCGCCCAGGCGCCAGGCGCAGACGCCGACGGCGTAGGCGTCGAGCTCGGTGAGCACGCCGGAGGCGGGCGCGGGGATGACGTGCTGCTCGCGGGCGACCGGGAGCGGGGCGTCCACGTCGCCGCCCTGGGCGGCGATCATGCGGCGCCAGTGGTCCATCGCGGAGCCGTCGCGCAGCGCGTCCGCCGGGTCCTTGCCGTGCACGCCGGCCGCGGCGAGCATCTCGCGGGCGAGGGCGAGGGTCAGCTCGACGACGTCGGCCGGGCCGCCGCCGGCGAGGACCTCGACGGACTCGCGGACCTCCAGCGCGTTGCCCGCGGTGAGGCCGAGCGGGGTGGACATGTCGGTGAGCAGGGCGACGGTGTTGACGCCGGCGGTGGTGCCCAGGCCGACCATGGTGCGGGCGAGTTCGCGGGCGTTCTCGATGTTCTTCATGAACGCGCCGGAGCCGACCTTGACGTCGAGGACCAGCGCGCCGGTGCCCTCGGCGATCTTCTTGGACATGATCGAGGAGGCGATCAGCGGGATCGCCTCGACGGTGCCGGTGACGTCGCGCAGCGCGTACAGCTTCTTGTCGGCGGGCGCGAGGCCGTCGCCGGCGGCGCAGATGACCGCGCCGGCGTCGCGCAGCACGTCCATCATCTCCTCGTTGGAGAGCAGGGCGCGCCAGCCGGGGATGGACTCCAGCTTGTCCAGGGTGCCGCCGGTGTGGCCGAGGCCGCGGCCGGAGAGCTGCGGGACGGCGGCACCGCAGGCGGCGACCAGCGGGGCGAGCGGGAGGGTGATCTTGTCACCGACGCCACCGGTGGAGTGCTTGTCGCTGGTGGGCAGCGGCAGCGAGGAGAAGTCCATCCGGACGCCGGAGCGGATCATGGCGTCGGTCCAGCGGCTGATCTCGCGCGACTGCATGCCGTTCAGCAGGATCGCCATGGCCAGCGCCGACATCTGCTCGTCGGCGACCTCGCCGCGGGTGTAGGCGTCGATGACCCAGTCGATCTGAGCGTCGCTCAGCTCTCCGCGGTCGCGCTTGGTCCTGATGACGGAGATGGCGTCCATGCGTGCTCCCAGTGCAGTTGCTAAAGGCGTGGGGTCTGAAGGCGTGGGGTCTAAAAGCGGGAAAAGCGAAGAGTGCCGCGAGATGACCGGGTTCCGGCCCACTCGCGACACTCTACGCGCGTAACAAACAGCGAAGCTAGAGCCGCTCCGGCCCGAACGCGTCGGGCAGGAGCTCGCTCATCGGCTTGACGCCCGAGGCGAGCTCGATCAGCAGGTCGGGCCCGCCGTGCTCGTACAGCAACTGGCGGCAGCGCCCGCACGGCATCAGCAGCTCACCGGTGCCGTCCACACAGGTGAACGCGGTCAGCCGCCCGCCACCGGTGGCGTGCAGCGCGGACACCAGCCCGCACTCGGCGCACAGCCCGAGCCCGTACGAGGCGTTCTCGACGTTGCAGCCGGTGACCACCCGTCCGTCGTCCACCAGCGCGGCCGCACCGACCGGGAACTTGCTGTACGGGGCGTACGCGTGGCCCATCGCCTCGCGCGCGGCCTCGCGCAGCCGCTCCCAGTCGACCGCGGGGGCGGTCACTTGCCCTGGCCCTTGCGGTAGATCTGGCCGTCCGCCTTCGGCATCCGCAGCCGCTGCGAGGCCAGCGAGAGCACCACCAGGGTGATCAGGTACGGCGTGGCCACGATCAGCGGACGCTGGACCTCGTCGGTCAGCGCGTACCAGGCGCCCATGCCGCCGGCCACCACCAGCGAGATCACCGCACCGGTGAACTTGCGGCGGTACAGCTGCCAGAGGGCGAGCAGCGCCATCGCGATGGAGATCACGAGGAGCAGCACGTGCACCGAGCCCGGGTCGCGCAGCTGGAGGCTGTCGGTGAAGCCGAACAGGCCGGCGCCCATGGCGAGACCGCCGGGCATCCAGTTGCCGAAGATCATCGCCGCGAGGCCGATGAAGCCGCGGCCGAGGGTCTGGCCGTCCTTGTAGAAGTGCGCGGCGACCAGCGAGAGGTACGCACCGCCGAGGCCCGCGAAGGCGCCGGAGGCGGTGACCGCGAGGTACTTGTACTTGTAGACGTTGACGCCCAGCGACTCGGCGGCGGTCGGGTTCTCACCGCAGGAGCGCAGCCGCAGGCCGAACACCGTGCGCCAGAGCGCGAAGTAGGTGACCACGATCAGCACGGCCGCCAGGACCACGACCACCGAGATGTTGGTGACCAGGCCGCCGAGCACGCCGGCGAGGTCCGAGACGAAGAACCAGTGGTGGTTCTCGATGCCCTTCAGCCAGGAGGACAGCCCGGGGACGGTGATGTACGGCAGCGGATCCGCCGGCGGGGACTGGTTCGCCCCGGCACCGGCTGAGATGTAGTCCTTGTAGTAGATCCGGTTGACGTACGCGCAGATACCGGGGATCAGCAGGTTGATGCCGACGCCGGAGACGATGTGGTCGACGCCGAAGGTGACGGTGATGACCGCGTGCAGCAGACCGCCGAGCGCGCCGCCGGCCATGCCGGCCAGCAGGCCGACCCACGGGTTGACCAGGTAACCGGCCCAGGCACCGCAGAAGGTGCCGGCGACCATCATGCCTTCGAGGCCGATGTTGACCACACCGGCCCGCTCGGACCAGAGACCGCCGAGACCGGCCATGCCGATCGGCACGGCGGCGCTGAGCGCGGCGGTGACCTGACCGGAGGAGGTCAGCGAGTGGTTGCCGGTGGCCATGCCCACGGCGGAGAACAGGACCAGGGCGCCCGCGATCAGGAGCAGGACCACCGGCCAGGACAGCTTGCGCTTCTTCGCAGGTGCGCCCGGCGCCTTCGGGCGAGCGGCGGTAGCGGTGCTCACGCGGACACCTCCTTCTTCTCAGCGGCCGCGAGCTGGGCGGCGAGCTGCTCGCCGACCTTCTTCTGCTGGCGGGTCAGGCCGTAGCGGCGCACCAGCTCGTACGCGACGACGACGCAGATGACGATGGTGCCCTGCATGACCGAGACGATCTCGGACGGGAAGCCGCCCTGGAGCGGCAGCTGGGCACCGGTGGCGTCCAGGAAGGCGAACAGCAGGGCCGCGAAGGCCATGCCGATCGGGCTGTTCCGGCCCAGCAGGGCGATCGAGATCCCGAGGAAGCCCAGGTTCTGCTGGAAGGTCTGCCCGTAGTAGAACGAGTTCTGCAGCAGCTCCGGCATGCCGATCAGACCGGCGATGCCGCCGGAGACCGCCATCGAGATGATCACCATCTTCTTGACGTTCACACCGGAGGCGGTCGCCGCGGACTCCGAGCGGCCGGTGGCGCGCAGGTCGAAGCCGAAGCGGGTGCGGGTCAGGGTGAACTGGAACAGCACGCCGACCGCGACGGCGACGAAGAGGAAGCCCCAGAGCGGGCCGCCGGCCGTCTCGATCGAGAAGAAGTGGCTGGACTGCGAGATCGGATCGGTCTGGATCGAGTTGCTGGTGCCGCTCACCTTCGGCGCGAAGATGCCCGGGGCCAGCAGCAGACCGACGATCGCGAGCGCGATGGCGTTCAGCATGATGGTCGAGATGACCTCGCTGACGCCGCGGAAGACCTTCAGCAGACCGGCGATGCTCGCGTACAGACCGCCCACCAGCATGGCGGTGACCAGCAGCAGCGGGATCTGGATGATCGCGGGCAGGTCGACCTGGGTGCCGATGTACGCCGCGAACAGCGCCGCGACCTTGTACTGGCCCTCGACGCCGATGTTGAACAGGTTCATCCGGAACCCGAACGCGGCGGCCGCGGCGGCCAGGTAGTACGTGGTGGAGCGGTTCAGGATGGCCACCTGGCCGTCCGACTTGGTGGCGTACGTGATCATCACGTTCCACGCGTCGAACGGGTTCTTGCCCGAGGTCGCCAGCAGGACGGAGCAGATCGCGACGGAGAGCACGACCGCGAGCACCGGCGCCGCCAGTGCGAGCACGATCCGCTCACCGCTGATCCGCTCCGCCAGGCTGCGCTTGGCGGCGGGGTTGGGACTGGTCATGTGGTTACTCCCCCGCCTGCGGGTCGTCGGCGGTGTCGGACGGGCCGGTGTGCTCGGCCTCGGTGCCCTCGGCGGCGAGCGCCTGGGCCTCGGCGAGCGCGTCCGGCTCGGACTCGAGGTGACCGCGGGCGGCACCGGTCATCGCGGTGCCCAGGTCCTCGGCGGTCACGGTGGCCGGGTCGGCGTCCGCGACCAGGCGGCCGCGGTAGATGACCCGGATGGTGTCGGAGAGCCCGATCAGCTCGTCCAGGTCGGCGGAGATCAGCAGGACGGCCAGGCCGGCCCGCTGGGCGACCCGGATGTGCTCCCAGATCTGGGCCTGCGCGCCGACGTCGACACCGCGGGTGGGGTGCGCGGCGATCAGCAGCTTGGGCTGGTGGCTCATCTCGCGGCCGATGATCAGCTTCTGCTGGTTGCCGCCGGAGAGCGAGGCCGCAGTGACCTCGATGCCGGGGGTGCGGACGTCGTACTCCTCGACGATCCGCTGGGTGTCCGTCCGGGCACCGGCCGGGTCGAGCAGGACGCCCTTGGAGTTGGGCACCTCGGTGACGTGGCCGAGGATGCGGTTCTCCCAGAGCGGGGCCTCCAGCAGCAGGCCGTGCTTGTGGCGGTCCTCGGGGATGTAGCCGATGCCGGCCTCGCGGCGGGCCCGGGTCAGGGTGCCGGAGAGGTCGTTGCCGTCCAGGGTCACGGAGCCGCCGTCCAGCGGCAGCATGCCCATGATGGCCTCGACCAGTTCGGCCTGGCCGTTGCCCTCGACGCCGGCGATGCCGAGGATCTCACCCTTGTGGATGCGCAGCGAGATGTCGTCCAGGACGACGCGCTCGATGCCCTCGGCGTCGGTCTTGGCGATCCGCAGGTCCTTGACGTCGAGCATCTCGGTCGTGGTGACCGTGGACTCGCGGCTCTCCGGGGAGGGCAGCTCGGCGCCGACCATCATCTCGGCGAGCTGGCGGGCGGTGACCGCCTTCGGGTCGGCGTCGCCGACCGTGGTGCCGCGCCGGATGACGCTGATCGCGTCCGCGACCGCCAGCACCTCGTGCAGCTTGTGCGAGATGAAGATGACGGTGACACCCTCGGACTTGAGCTCGCGCAGGTTGTCGAACAGTGCGTCGACCTCCTGCGGGACCAGCACGGCCGTGGGCTCGTCGAGGATCAGGATCTTGGCGCCGCGGTACAGCACCTTGAGGATCTCGACGCGCTGGCGCTCGGCGACGCCGAGGTCCTCGACCAGGGCGTCCGGGCGCACGCCCAGGCCGTACTGGTCGGAGATCTCCTTGATCTTCGCCTTCGCCTTGGCGCCGATGCCGTGGATGTGCTCGCCGCCGAGGACGACGTTCTCCAGCACCGTGAGGTAGTCGGCGAGCATGAAGTGCTGGTGCACCATGCCGATGCCGCGGGAGATGGCGTCGCCGGGGGTGCTGAACTCGCACAGCTCGCCGTTGATCGCGATGGTGCCCTCGTCCGGCTTCTGCATGCCGTAGAGGATCTTCATCAGCGTCGACTTGCCGGCACCGTTCTCGCCCATCAGGGCGTGCACGGTGCCCGTGCGGACGGTGAGGTTGATGTCGTGGTTGGCCACGACACCGGGGAAGCGCTTGGTGATGCCGCGCAGCTCGACGGCCGTTGTCGCCGTCCCCGCGCTGGGGGTGCCGTCCTTGCGCAGGGGGACGGGATCGGATGCGGTGATGGCGATCTCCTGGTGGTCTGGAGGCGCGTCGTTGCGCTGGGAGGGCCAAGGTGGGGAAACGTGGGGACGGGACGGGGCCCGGGGGTGCGCGTTGAGCGCACCCTTCCGGGCCCCTCCCGTGCCTGTGTCGATCATCGCTCTGCCGGGCAGGCGGCAGGCGTTGTCACGTCCGGGACGCGCGGACCTTACTGGGTCGGCGCGGTCGGGATGGTGGTGGCGCCGCTCTTGATGGCGTCGGCGGCGGCCTTCAGCTGCGGCTGGATGTCGTCGATCTTGCCACCGGTGGTGGCGAGCGAGACGCCGTCGGCCTTCAGGTCGAAGAGCTTGACGCCGGTGAAGGCGTTGCCCTTCTTGACCGAGTCGATGTACGCGAAGACCGCGTTGTCGACGTTCTTGACCATCGAGGTCATGATGCTGTTCTTGTACTTCGCCAGGGCCGGCTGGCTGGCCTGGTCGGAGTCGACACCGATGGCCAGCGCGCCCTGCTTGTTGGCGACGGCCTCGATGGCACCGTTGCCGGAGGAGCCGGCGGCGGTGTAGATGATGTCCGCGCCCTTGTCGAGCTGGCCCTGCGCGGCTTCCTTGCCCTTGTCGGGCGAGTTGAAGCCGGTGAAGTCCGGCGGGGTGGTCAGGTAGGTGGTCTCGACGACGATGTTCGGGTCGACGGACTTCACACCCGCCTTGTAACCGGCCTCGAACTTCTTGATCAGCTCGGACTGCACACCGCCGATGAAGCCGACGTGCTTGGCCTTCGACTTGTTCGCAGCGGCGACACCGGCCAGGTACGAACCCTCCTGCTCGGCGAAGAGCAGCGAGGTGACGTTGGACGGCTGGTCCTTGTCGTTCGAGTCGATGATCGCGAACTTGACGTTCGGGTTGTCCTTGGCGATCTTGTTGACCGCCGGCTGGTACACGAAGCCGACCGCGATGATGGTCTTGTAGCCGGCGTCGACCAGGTTCTTGAGGCGGGTCTCCTTGTCGGCCTCGGCCTCGCCGGACTTGGCCTCGGCCTCGGTCACGGAGGCGCCCAGCTCGGCCTTGGCCTTGTCGAGACCGCGCGCGGCGGAGTCGTTGAACGACTGGTCGCCGCGGCCACCGATGTCGTAGGCCATGCCGACCTTGAGCGAACCGTCGCCCGAGGCGGAGGAGGAGGTGCTGTCGGTGCTCTTTGCGCCGCAAGCGGCGAGCGAGGCCATGCCCAGGGAACCCGAGAGCACAACCGCGGCGAGCTTCATTGAACGGCGCAAGGGAGTTTCTCCTTCTGACACGCAACCGTTTGGCGTGGTCGGACGCCACCGTAACGCGCGTAGAACACGGTTGTGTTACGGGGTGCCAGAGCATTCGGGTTGTTATCAAACCGTGGTCTGACACCCGTCCCGAGGCTCTTTCCCCCCACACGGACGGTGGTACGAGGTTGGTTCGGCCCAGTTTACGGAACCGCCACCCGAACCCCGGATCCCGACGATCGCCCACGGCCGGCCACCCGGCCCGCGGGCTGCGCCCTCAGTCGCCGTCCGCCCCCAGGGCCAGCGCCGCGAAGAGCTCGGCACCGATGCCGATCGCCCGCTCGTCCACGTCGAACCGCCCCTGGTGCAGGTCGCGGACGGCGGTGTCACCGGGAGCGCGGACGCCCAGCCGGGCCAGCGCGCCCGGGGCGTGCTCCAGGTACCAGGAGAAGTCCTCGCCGCCGAGGCTCTGCTCGGTGCCCTCCACCACCTGCCGGCCGTCCCGGCCGAACCGGGCGTTCATGACCTCGTCCAGCAGCGTGACCGAGACCGCCTCGTTGACCACCGGCGGCACCCCGCGGTGGTAGTCCAGCGTCCACTTGGCCCGGTAGGTCTCGGCGAGCTTGGCGATCAGCTCGTGCAGCAGGTCCGGCGCCTCGCGCCAGCCGTCCAGCTCCAGGCAGCGGACGGTGCCCTCCAGCTCGGCGTGCTGCGGGATGACGTTGGGCGCGGAGCCGGCGGCGATCCGCCCCCAGACCAGGCTGACGCCCCAGCGCGGGTCCATCCGGCGGGCCAGCGCGCCGGGCAGGTCGGCGGCCATCCTGGCCACCGCGGTCACCAGGTCGGTGGTCAGGTGCGGACGGGCGGTGTGCCCCCCGGGGCCGTCCAGGTGCAGCACCAGGCGGTCGCAGGCCGAGGTGATCGCCCCGGTGCGCAGGGCGATCCGGCCGACCTCCACCTTCGGGTCGCAGTGCACCGCGAAGATCCGGCCGACGCCGTCCATCCCGCCGGCCTTGATCACGTCCAGCGCACCGCCCGGCATGACCTCCTCGGCCGGCTGGAAGACCAGCCGGACCGGACGGCGCAGCTCGCCGGTGCGGGCGGCCTCGGCCAGCACCAGACCGGTGCCGAGCACCACCGAGGTGTGCACGTCGTGACCGCAGGCGTGGGCCCGGCCGGGGACGGTCGAGCGGTACGGCACGTCGGTCTTGGCGTCGTCGATCGGCAGCGCGTCGATGTCGGCGCGGAAGGCCAGGAACTCGGCGCCCGGGGCGGTGCCGGCCGGGACGATGTCGACGAGCAGTCCGGTGCCGCCGGGCAGCACCCGGGGTTCGAGGCCGGCCGCCACCAGCCGGTCGCGCAGCAACCCGGTGGTGCGGAACTCCTGGCGGCCCAGCTCCGGATGCCGGTGCAGGTCACGGCGGAAGGCGATCAGCTCGGGCTCCAGCGCCTCGACCCGGTCGCGCAGTTCGACGGAGGGGCGTGCGGCCGCGAGAGTGGCGCCCGGCTGAGCGGGCTCAGGACGGTTCATCTCCCCAATCGTAGGCCTGTTGGGGGGATTTGGCCCGACTTTCGGAAAATTAGTCCCCGGATGGGCGCATACCGGCCGGACAGGTGGGTATGACATCTCGTTTCAGCCGCCTTCCCCGGGTTGCTTGCCCTGTGCAACGATCCCCCGCGCCGGCGGTCACGGTCGTCACTTCGCCGACGGCACCGGGATGTTGACGGCCGTTCAGCCGATGCTCAGAAGCGCTCCACCGGAGCGTACGTCCCCCACACCTCCCTGAGCGCGTCGCACACCTCGCCCACCGTGGCCCGGGCGGCCAGCGCCTCCTTCATCGGGTACAGCACGTTCCCCGGACCCGCGGCAGTGCGGCGCAACCCGTCCAGCGCCCGGGTGACGGCGCCGGACGAGCGCTCGGACCGCAGCCGGGCCAGCCGCCCGGTCTGCTGCCGTTCGAGGGCCGGGTCCACCCGCAGCGGCTGGTAGGGCTCCTCCGTGTCCGACCGGAAGCGGTTGACGCCGACCACGGTCCGCTCGCCGGAGTCGGTCTCCTGCTGGAGGCGGTAGGCAGTGCGCTCGATCTCGCCCTTCTGGAAGCCCTGTTCGATCGCGGCCACCGCGCCGCCCCGGTCCTCGATCCGGGCCATCAGCGCCGACGCGGCGGCCTCCACGTCGTCGGTGAGCGACTCGACGGCGTACGACCCGGCGAACGGGTCGACGGTGGCGGTCAGGTCGGTCTCGTGGGCGAGCACCTGCTGGGTGCGCAGGGCGAGCCGGGCCGCCTTCTCGGTGGGCAGCGCGATCGCCTCGTCGTAGCCGTTCGTGTGCAGCGACTGGGTGCCGCCGAACACCGCGGCGAGCGCCTGCACCGTGACCCGGGCCAGGTTGACCTCGGGCTGCTGGGCCGTGAGCTGCACCCCCGCGGTCTGGGTGTGGAAGCGCAGCATCTGCGAGCGCGGATCCCGCGCACCGAAGTCGTCACGCATGATTCTGGCCCAAATCCTGCGCGCGGCACGGAATTTGGCGACTTCCTCCAGAAGGGTCGTCCGGGCCACGAAGAAGAACGAGAGCCGGGGTGCGAAGTCGTCCACGGCCATCCCGGCGGCGATCGCGGTGCGGACGTAGGCGATGCCGTTGGCCAGGGTGAAGGCGATCTCCTGCGCGGGACCGGCCCCGGCCTCGGCCATGTGGTAGCCGGAGATGGAGATGGTGTTCCAGCGCGGGACCTCGGCCCGGCAGTACCGGAACAGGTCGGCGACCAGCCGCAGCGAGGGCTGCGGCGGGAAGATGTAGGTGCCGCGGGCGATGTACTCCTTCAGGACGTCGTTCTGGACGGTGCCGGTGAGCGCCGTCGACGCCACGCCCTGGGCCTCCCCGACCAGTTGGTAGAGGAGCAGGAGCAGGGCGGCGGGCGCGTTGATGGTCATCGAGGTGGACACCTCGCCGAGCGGGATGCCGTCGAGGAGCACCGCCATGTCCTCGACGCTGTCCACCGCCACGCCCACCTTGCCGACCTCCCCGGCCGCGAGCGGGGCGTCCGAGTCGTAGCCCATCTGGGTGGGCAGGTCGAAGGCGACCGACAGGCCGGTGCCGCCGCCGGCGATCAGCTGCCGGTAGCGGGCGTTGGACTCGGCGGCGGTGCCGAAGCCCGCGTACTGGCGCATCGTCCAGGGCCGCCCGGTGTACATGGTCGGGTACACCCCCCGGGTGTAGGGGTACTCCCCCGGCCGGCCCAGGCGGGTCGCCGGGTCCCAGCCGGCCAGCGCCCCGGGGCCGTACAGCGGCTCGATCGGGAGGCCCGACTCGGAGAGCCGGGCCCGTTCCGGGGGGCAGCCCGGCTCTGCGCGGCGCGGATCGGCTGGCATGGGTCCCTCCGGAGGTCGGCCGGCACTGGTCCTCGCAATGTAGGACGCGACCGGTCGGCCGGGGCTCCGACGCGGTTGAGATGATCGGGTGAACGACCGATGAGCCCCCAGGGAGTGGCAATGACCGAGCAGAAGGTGGCCGTGGTCACCGGTGCCAGCAGCGGAATCGGCGCGGCGACCGCCCGCCGGCTTTCCGCCGAGGGCTACGACGTGGTGCTGACCGCCCGCCGCGCCGACCGGATCGAGGCGCTGGCCAAGGAGGTCGGCGGCCGGGCGTACCCGCTGGACGTCACCGACCGGGCCGCCGTGGACGCCTTCGCGGCCGAGGTCGGCCGGGTGGACGTCCTGGTGAACAACGCCGGCGGCGCGATCGGCGCCGAGACCGTCGAGCACGGCGACCCGGCCGACTGGCGCGCCATGTACGAGGTGAACGTGCTCGGCGTGCTGCACATGACGCAGGCGCTGCTGCCCGCTCTGCGGGCCACCGGCGACGGCACGGTCCTGGTGCTCTCCTCGACCGCCGCCCTGACCGCGTACGAGGGCGGCGGCGGGTACGTCGCCGCCAAGCACGCCGCGCACACCATCGCGGCCACGCTGCGGCTGGAGCTGTGCGGGGAGCCGATCCGGGTGATCGAGATCGCGCCCGGGATGGTGAAGTCCGAGGGCTTCGCGATCACCCGCTTCCGCGGCGACGAGGAGAAGGCCGCCGCCGTGTACGCGGGCGTGGCCGAGCCGCTGACCTCGGAGGACGTCGCGGACACCGTGGCCTGGGCGGTCACCAGGCCCCCGCACGTGAACATCGACCTGCTGGTGGTCCGCCCTCGGGCGCAGGCCGCCAACCACAAGGTCCACCGGGGCTGAGCCCCGGCGCGGGCGGCCCGGGGGCCAAGATCGAACACGTCACCACCCAGTGGTACACACGTGCGATGAGAACCTTCCGGGCCGCCCGCCCACGATTCCTGCTGACCGCCGTGGCGGCGGGCACCCTCCTCCTCACCACGGCCTGCGACGACACCGCCAAGCCTGCCGGGGACCGGGCCGCCGGCACCTCCGCACCCGCGAACCCCGCGGCCACCCCGGCCGCGACGGCCGGCACCTCCGCACCCGTCGGCCAGGCCGACCCGGCCCTCAAGCCCTTCTACGGCCAGCAGATCACCTGGGCGGACTGCCCGGCCGACCCCCAGGCCGAGAAGGCCAGGATCGACATCAGCGGCATGAAGTGCGGTCGGCTGCACGTCCCGCTCGACTACGCCCACCCCGCCGCCGATGCGATCGACCTCGCCCTGATCAAGTACCCGGCCGCCAAGCCGGACCAGCGGATCGGCTCGCTGATGGTCAACCCGGGCGGCCCGGGCGGCTCCGGCGTCGAGATGGTCAAGTACGGCGCCAAGGACTTCACCGGAACCCTGCACAACCGCTTCGACGTGGTCGGCTTCGACCCCCGCGGCACCGGCGACAGCGCCCCGGTCGTCTGCTACGACGACAAGCAGCACGACGCCGCCGAGCAGCAGGACGACCCGCTGGACCCGGCCGAGCGCAAGGCCGCGCACATCAAGCAGTCCACCGACCACGCCGCCGCCTGCCAGGCCAAGTCCGGCAGGCTGCTGCCCTTCGTCGGCACCCGCAACACCGCCCGCGACCTGGACGTGCTGCGCGCCGTCGTCGGCGACGAGAAGCTCAACTACCTGGGCATCTCCTACGGCACCTACCTCGGCGCGCTCTACGCCGAGGAGTTCCCGCGCAACACCGGCCGGCTCGTCCTCGACGGGGCCGTCGACCCCGCCCAGGACACCCTGGACCACGGCGTCGACCAGCAGGTCGGCTTCGAGAAGTCCTTCGAGCGCTTCGCCGCCGACTGCGTCGGGAACCACCCCGAGGACTGCCCGCTCGGCAAGGACAAGGACGCGGCCGCCAAGAAGGCCGCCGACTTCCTGGACGGCCTGCACGACAGCCCGCTCGGCACCAAGGACGGCCGCAAGCTCGGCCGTGACCTGGCCTGGACCGGCACCATCCAGATGCTCTACGGCGACGAGAAGACCTCCTGGAAGTACCTGCGGGCCGGGCTCGGCATGGCGATGACGATGAAGCGCGGCGACCTCCTGCTCGCCTTCGCCGACGAGTACAACGGCCGCGACGAGAACGGCCACTACAGCCCGATGGAGGAGTCCAACGGCGCGATCAGCTGCGCCGACGCCGCCCGACCCGCGCCCACGCCCGAACACGCCAAGGCCGCGGTGGACCGACTGCTCGCCGAGGCGCCGCTGCTGTCCAAGGGCGTCACGGTGGACGACTACAGCGAGCCCGGCTGCGCCTACTGGCCGTTCAAGACGCAGGAGAAGCCGCACACCGTCCGGGCCGAGGGCAGCGCCCCGATCCTGGTGGTCGGCTCCACCGGCGACCCGGCCACCCCGTACGCCTCGGCCGAGTCCCTGGCCAAGGGCTTCGCCAGCGCCACCCTGCTCACCCGGGTCGGCGAGGGCCACGGCGCCTTCGGCAAGGGCAACACCTGCATCGACCGGGCCCTGGAGGCCTACCTGACCGAGGGCACCATGCCGGCCCCGGGCACCCGCTGCACCTGAGGCGGCCACGCCGTCGGGCGGCGGCGGGCGGCGCCCGACGGACGGCAGGGGGACATGACGAGGGCGATGACACGAAGGTGTCAACGTCACAACTTGATAGCTCGTCCGGATGAATTCGGCGTGCGCCCTCCCCAACTGATGACGGCTCAACTACCTTGGAGACACTGCCCGACCGGCACCGAGCGCCGCTCCGCAGCCCCATACTTCACCTGCCCCACCACCCCACCTTCACCGGCACCTTCCCGCCCTCACGAGGAGGACCCGCTGGCCAGCGACATCCCGTCACAGCGGCTCGACGTCAGAACAGAGCCGACCCTCCTCGGGTTGCACCGCTTCAACGAGGCCGACGCCGGCGCCGCCGAGGAGGCCCTGCTGGCCTGCTGCGGCAGCCACCGCTGGGCCCTGCGGCTCACCGCGCACCGGCCCTACCCCGACATAGAGTCCCTGCTGGCCGCCGCCAGCGAGGCCTCCTACGACCTCCGCCCGGCCGACCTCGCCGAGGCCCTGGCCGACGAGAGCTGGATGCCGCAGCCGCTGCTCGGCATGCGGGCCCCCGGCAGCCAGGCCGCGCACACCGCCCTGCGGGCGGCGCACGCCGCGTACGAGGCCCGGTTCGGCCACGTCTTCGTGGTCTGCCTGGAGCGCGTCGCCCCGGAGGAGATGCTCGACACCGTGCTCTCCTCCATCCGCACCCGCCTGGCCAACGACCCGGACGAGGAGCGGCTGATCGCGGCGGACGAACTCCGCCGGATCGCCCTCACCCGCCTGGAGCACCTGGTCGCCACCCATTCGGAGGCCGGAGCGCGCTGAACCGGCCCCCGCGTGCCCCTCATCCGTGCGGGCGATCCACCCGTACGGATGAATCCGGACCCCGGGGGGGGGCCCCCCCCCCGGGGGGGGGGGGGCCCGCCCCCGCCCCCCCCCGGGCGGGGGGGGCGGCCGGCGGCCCGCCCCACCGCCCCCCCCGAGCGGGGTGA
>NZ_JBHWBZ010000078.1:18701-31732 GCF_042735475.1 Kitasatospora sp. NPDC059577
TTGTGTGTGTTGTTGTGTGCGAGCGTGTGTGTGTCACACCCTCCGCCCCGGGCCCCGCGCCCCGCCCGCGGGGGGGCGCCCCCCCCCCCGACCGCGCGGTCACCCCGGGTGTCGAATTGCGCCCCGGTTCCCGCCGCACTAGGCCAGAAGTGCCTGATTGATCACACCTGGGGCCCCCGGAGGCGGCACGGGAGAAGGCGTCGATAGGATGCTCGCGGCCGGTGGACCGTACCTGGCCGGGCTGACCGACACCGAAGCCGGCCGAGCCCCCAATCGCTTCCGGAGGGTTTTTCCGTGCCGGCTGGAACGCTGTACCGCGGCCGGGAAGGCATGTGGAGCTGGGTGGCTCATCGAGTCACCGGCGTCCTCATCTTCTTCTTCCTGTTCGCCCACGTCCTGGACACCGCTCTCGTGCGAGTGTCGCCGGAGTCCTACGACACCGTCATCCAGACGTACAAGACTCCCCTTGTGAACCTGATGGAGTACGGCCTGGTGGCCGCCATCCTGTTCCACGCCCTGAACGGCCTGCGCGTTGTCGCGGTGGACTTCTGGTCCAAGGGCCCGAAGTACCAGAAGCAGATGCTCTGGTCCGTGGTCGGCGTCTGGGTCGTGCTGATGGCCGGCTCCTTCTACGGGATCCTGCAGCACACGCTGATCTCCTGGTTCGGGAAGTGAGCTGAGACATGTCCACGGAATACTCCGACGCCATCGTGGTGCCCTCCAAGCAGGCGCACACCGGCAAGGGCCTCGGCACCGGCAACCCGGCCGACGCGTTCGTCATCGAGCCGCCGCGTCAGCGGACCAAGAAGACCCCGCGCCGCACCCGCACCAACTTCGAGATGCTGGCCTGGCTCTTCATGCGCCTGTCCGGTGTCGTCCTGGTCGTGCTGATCCTCGGCCACCTGATCATCATGCTGCTGCTCGACGGTGGCGTCTCCAAGATCGGCTTCGCCTTCGTGGCCGGCCGTTGGGCCTCGCCGTTCTGGCAGGGCTGGGACCTGCTGATGCTCTGGCTCGCCATGCTGCACGGCGCCAACGGCATGCGTCAGGTCATCAACGACTACGCCGAGAAGGACTCGACCCGGCTCTGGCTCAAGGGACTCATGGGTACCGCCACGGTCTTCACCGTGCTGCTCGGCACCCTGGTGATCTTCACCTTCGACCCCAACATCTGAGCCGCGAGCACCATCGACCATCGGCAGAGGCCAGAGGCGAGTTAACCCCCCATGCAGATTCACCAGTACGACACCGTCATCGTCGGCGCCGGCGGCGCCGGCATGCGTGCGGCCATCGAGTCCACGCAGCGCAGCCGCACCGCCGTCCTGACCAAGCTCTACCCGACCCGGTCCCACACCGGCGCTGCGCAGGGCGGCATGTGCGCCGCCCTCGCCAACGTCGAGGAGGACAACTGGGAGTGGCACACCTTCGACACGGTCAAGGGTGGTGACTACCTGGTCGACCAGGACGCCGCCGAGATCATGTGCAAGGAGGCCATCGACGCCGTCCTCGACCTGGAGAAGATGGGCCTCCCCTTCTCCCGCACCGAGCAGGGCCGGATCGACCAGCGCCGCTTCGGCGGCCACTCCCGCAACCACGGCGAGGCCCCGGTCCGCCGCTCGTGCTACGCGGCCGACCGCACCGGCCACATGATCCTGCAGACGCTGTTCCAGAACTGCGTCAAGCACGGCGTCGAGTTCTTCAACGAGTTCTACGTCCTCGACCTGCTGATCAACGACGGCCAGACGGCCGGCGTCGTCGCCTACGAGCTGGCCACCGGCGAGATCCACGTCTTCCAGGCCAAGTCGGTCGTCTTCGCCTCCGGCGGCACCGGCAAGTTCTTCAAGGTCTCCTCCAACGCCCACACCCTCACCGGTGACGGCCAGGCCCTGGTGTACCGCCGCGGCCTGCCGCTGGAGGACATGGAGTTCTTCCAGTTCCACCCGACGGGCATCTGGCGCATGGGCATCCTGCTCACCGAGGGCGCCCGCGGCGAGGGCGGCATCCTCCGCAACAAGGACGGCGAGCGCTTCATGGAGCGCTACGCCCCGGTCATGAAGGACCTCGCGTCCCGTGACGTGTGCTCCCGCGCGATCTACACCGAGATCCGCGAAGGCCGCGGCTGCGGCCCCGACGGCGACCACGTCTACCTCGACCTGACCCACCTGCCGCCGGAGCAGCTGGACGCCAAGCTCCCGGACATCACCGAGTTCGCGCGCACCTACCTCGGCATCGAGCCCTACACGGACCCGATCCCGATCCAGCCCACCGCGCACTACGCCATGGGCGGCATCCCGACCAACGTCGAGGGTGAGGTCCTGCGCAACAACACCGACATCGTCCCGGGCCTGTACGCGGCCGGCGAGGTCGCCTGCGTGTCCGTGCACGGCGCCAACCGCCTCGGCACCAACTCGCTGCTCGACATCAACGTGTTCGGCCGTCGCGCGGGCATCGCCGCCGCCGACTACGCCACCTCGCACGAGTTCGTCGAGCTGCCCGAGAACCCGGCCGAGAAGGTCCAGGCCCTGGTCGACGGCCTGCGCGAGGGCACCGGCACCGAGTCCGTGGGGCAGATCCGCAAGGAGCTGCAGGAGAGCATGGACACCAACGCCATGGTGTACCGCACCGGCGCCACCCTGAAGCAGGCGGTCGAGGACATCGCCGCGCTGAAGGAGCGCTACAAGAACGTCTCCATCCAGGACAAGGGCTTCCGCTACAACACGGACCTGCTGGAGGCCGTCGAGCTGGGCAACCTGCTCGACCTGGCCGAGGTGCTGGCCGTCTCCGCGCTGGCCCGCGAGGAGTCCCGCGGCGGCCACTACCGCGAGGACTTCCCGACCCGTGACGACGTGAAGTTCATGCAGCACACCATGGCGTACCAGGAGGTCGCCGCCGACGGCAGCACCTCCATCCGCCTCGACTACAAGCCGGTCGTCACGACCCGCTACCAGCCGATGGAGCGTAAGTACTGATGAGCACTCCGACCGTGGAGACGCACTCGGCCGCTCTGGACGCGGTCGAAGCCGGCGCCGTCCAGCCGATCACCGTCACCTTCCGGATCCGCCGGTTCAACCCGGAGGAGCACCCGGACCCGGTGTGGGTCGACTACCAGCTGACGATGGACCCCAAGGAGCGCATCCTCGACGCGCTCAACAAGATCAAGTGGGAGCAGGACGGCACCCTCACCTACCGCCGTTCCTGCGCCCACGGCATCTGCGGCTCCGACGCCATGCGGATCAACGGCCGCAACCGGCTGGCGTGCAAGACCCTGATCAAGGACGTCAACCCGGAGAAGCCGATCACGATCGAGGCCATCAAGGGCCTCACGGTCCTCAAGGACCTGGTCGTGGACATGGACCCGTTCTTCCAGGCGTACAAGGACGTCATGCCGTTCCTCATCACCAAGGGGAACGAGCCGACCCGCGAGCGCCTGCAGTCCGCCGAGGACCGCGAGCGCTTCGACGACACCACCAAGTGCATCCTGTGCGCCGCGTGCACGTCGTCCTGCCCGGTGTTCTGGAACGACGGCCAGTACTTCGGCCCGGCCGCCATCGTCAACGCGCACCGCTTCATCTTCGACTCGCGCGACGAGGGTGCCGAGCAGCGCCTGGAGATCCTCAACGACCGTGAGGGCGTGTGGCGTTGCCGCACCACCTTCAACTGCTCCGAGGCCTGCCCGCGTGGCATCGAGGTCACCAAGGCGATCCAGGAAGTGAAGCGGGCGCTCGTCACCCGCCGCTTCTGATCCCCGCCTGACAACGGCGCAGGCCCCGCCCGATCCCCGGATCGGACGGGGCCTGCGCCGTTTCCTAGCGCAGCGCGCCGAGGTCCTTCGGGGCCGACCAGCCGCCGAACGTCACCAGGTGCCGGTCCGCGGTGACGGCCCACAGGTCCGGCTTGCCGTCCCCGTCCCCGTCGCCCGAGCTGCCGAGCGTCGGGTAGGCGTCGGTGGTGAAGCCGGTCGCGACCACGTTCGCCGCGGGGTCGGCGAGGGAGGAGAAGTCCAGGGTGCCGTCGGCCCGCTTCGGGACCGGGTGGGCGTGCAGCTCGCCGGTGGCCCGGTCACGCGCCCACAGGGCGAGGTTGCCGGCCGCGTCCGGGCCGGGGGCGATCAGGTCGTAGCCGCCCCAGACACCGGAGGTGGTGAGCTTGCGGGCCTTCTGCCAGCCGTAGGCGAAGTCGCCTCCGGCGTGCAGCCAGAGGTTGCCGCCCTCCAGGGTCACCAGCGAGGGCTCGGTGCCCCCGTCGACGGGACCGAACGCGACCAGCTGGTCGGCCTTGGACCAGTCCTTGGCGAAGTCGGCGGGGCAGGCGGCGTCGGCACCGGTGTCGTCCACGCACTCGGTCGAACGGACGGCGCCGGTCAGTGCCTGACCGATCGAGCCGTAGTCGACGTTCCGGTGCAGGTAGAGGTAGCCCTGGCCGGGCTTGTGGATGAACAGGTCGTCCGCGGACGGCGCGTGGTCGTTCGACCAGCCCCGGTGCGCCACCTGGTACGAGGCCCAGCTCGTGCGGTCCGGGGCGGCGACCGCCCGGACGGTCGAACCGGGCGTGGTGTCGGCGGAGTTGACGCCGATGTACTGCAGGTTGCCCTGCGCGTCCGGCAGCAGGATGTCCGCGGTGCCGTCCCCGTCGACGTCGCCGAGGGTGCTCGGCGGGTTCGGGTTCGAGGGGGCGTAGAAGGAGTAGGACGCCTGGCCGAGGTTGCCCGCGTCGTCCAGCACCTGGACCTTGAGGTCGTTGGAGCCCCAGTTCAGGACCTTGAGGTCGAGCGTCACGGTGCCGTCGGCGCCGGGCTTGACGGCGTTCGGCGAGTCGCAACCGCCCACACCGAGGTAGTCGAAGCCGTACCGGACGCAGGCGACACCGGAGGCCGTCCCACCGGCCGGAGCGGGGTCGGCCGTCCTGATGACGAACGTCCCCTTCTGCCCCGCGTACTTGGTGGCCTTGCCGCTCGCCGGGAAGTCGGTCGAGGAGACCGTGGCGGTCGGCGACGTGGTGTCCACCGAGAAGTGGCAGTCCGCCGACGGGGCGGAGACCTGAGTGCCCTGCAGGGCCCAGGCGTGCCAGGCGTAGCTGTGGCCGTCCAGCAGGCCGGGCACCTTGACGGAGGCCTGCTGGGCGTAGGCCTGGGCCTCACCGGTGTACACCGGAGCCTGGGCTCCCGTCGTCTCGTCCCAGACGCCGAACCGGGCACCGGCACCGGTGACCTTGGCCTTGAGCGTCGGGCCGGCCGCCGTCCGTCCGCTCCGAAGCGGAGCGGTCGTCGCGTCGCAGGCATTGGTCCGGTACTCGCCGCCCTGTTCCGTCCCCAGGACCTCCGGGGCGGTGTCGTCGGCCACGGCCGCCGTCGGGACGGCGAGCAGGCCCGCGGCCACGGTCGCCGCGGCCACCCCGCCGAGCCTGCGCAGGTACGTGTGCGTCATCAGGAAGTCCCCACCCCTTTGTCTGCAGATCTTTTCGATACGTGCACGAGCGGTGGAGATCCTGCCAGTGGGGACTGACAGCGGCAACGGGGATTTTCAGTCGGTGGCCGGTGCGCGGCGGGTGGCGCGCAGGCCGCGGAGGCCGATGGTGCCGACGGCGACGCCGAGGACGAAGGAGGTGACGGCGAGGAGGAGGTGGATCCAGAAGAAGGCGGTGGGCTGGGAGTGGTCGCCGTTGGTGAAGGCCTGGCCGCCGGAGTCCTTCCACAGGTTCTTGACGAAGGTGGTCCAGATGATCATCGACCAGACGCCGAAGGCGGTCAGGAACCAGGAGGTGCGGCGGCTGAGCTTCATGGGTGGTCCTCGACGGGGGTGTGAAGGCGGTGTGCGTCCCCAGTATGCGCGGGCCGCCGATCGGCGTACGGCGGGCCCCTCCTGCGTAGGACGGGCCCGGCGCGGCGGACGCGGGGGGCCCGGAATGGGTACGGTCTGCTGGTGCCCACTCCCCGTCACACGTTCGCGCGCCTGTGCGCCGCGGTCACCGCGGCCCTCCCGGTCCTGCTCGTCGCCCCGGTGGCGGTCGCGGCCCCGCAGCAGCCGCCCCCGTCCGCGGTCGGTGGTGACCGGCTCGGGAGCCCGGGGGTCCAGTTCGCCCCGTTGCCGGGGGCCCCGGCGCTGCCGGGCGATCTCACCGGCCAGTCCTGGATAGTGTCCGACGCGGTGTCGGGTGAGGTGCTGGCGTCCTACAACCCGCACCTCAAACTGCCGCCGGCGAGCACGCTGAAGATCCTCTTCGCGGACACCGTGCTGCCGAAGTTCGACCGCAACGCGGTGCACAAGGTCGCCGACGAGGAGATCCAGGGGATCGGAGCCGGCAGCAGCCTGGTCGGCATCAAGGAGAACCTGGAGTACCGGGTCGAGGACCTGTGGCGCGGGGTGTTCCTGAGCTCGGGCAACGACGCCGTGCACGTCCTGTCGCACATGAACGGCGGTGTCCAGCAGACCGTCGCCGAGATGCAGGCGCGCGCCGAGGCCCTGCAGGCGAGGGACACCCGGGTGGTCTCCCCGGACGGCTACGACATGGACGGCCAGGTCTCCTCGGCCTACGACCTGTCGCTGTTCGCCCGGGCCGGCCTGCGCAACGCGGACTTCCGGAGCTACTGCGCGACCCGGGACGCGATGTTCCCGGGCGCGGTCGACAAGAACACCGGTCAGCGCGGCAGCTTCGGGATCGCCAACACCGACCGGCTGCTGGGCAAGTACCCCGGGCTGATCGGGGTGAAGAACGGCACCACGACCAACGCCGGTTCGACGTTCGTCGGGGCCGCCGAGCGCGACGGGCGCACCCTGCTGGTGACGGTGATGCACCCGACGAGCTACCAGAAGGTGTACGACGAGACGGCCGCCCTGCTCGACTGGGGCTTCGCCGCGGCGGGCAAGGTCCAGCCGGTCGGCAAGCTGGTCGACGAGCTCCCGGCGGCCGGGGCCGAGCCGACCGGCCAGGCCGGCGGCACGGCGGGCGTGCCCGCGCCGCCGCCGCACCCCTCCCCGGCCGTCACCGGGCCGGCCGCGGCGCCCGCGACCGCCGGGAACGACGGGTTCGGCCTCGTCGGCTGGTCGGTCGTCGTGCTGGCCGGGGCCGGGGCCGGGTACGGCGCACTGGTCCTGCGGCGGCGCCGCTCGGCGGGCTGACCGACCGCCCGACGGGTGGGCCCGGCCTCAGTCGCGGGGCCGGGCCTCGCCGTTCTCGCCGGCCTTCGCCGCGCTCCGCCCCGGGCCCGCCGCGGACTCCCGGGGCTCCAGCCCGTCCCCGTCCTCGGCCCGGGCCTCGGCCTGGTCCGCCGCCTCCAGCAGGGCCCGACCGTGCGCCCTGGTCCGTTCCCGGGCGGCCGCCGGGTCGGCCGTGGCGGTCCAGGCCACGCAGTACATCAGCAGCCGGCAGACGACGTTGATCCACAGCAGCAGCGCGACCGGTGTGGCGAACGCCCCGTACAGGCTCCGCCCGGCGACGGAGCCGAGGTAGGAGGCGAGCAGGACCTTCAGCAGTTCGAAGCCGACCGCGCCGATCAGCGCGCCGACCAGGACGTCCCGGCGGCGCTGGCCGGTGATCCCGGGGAAGGGCGCCAGCAGGTAGGCGAACAACAGCATGTCGCACCCTATGGCGATCAGCACGCCGACCCCGGTGAGCAGGTAGCCGCTGCCGAGGCCGATCGCGTCGGCGATCCGCCCGGCCAGGGTCGTCCCGGCCGCGGAGGCGGCGAGCGACAGCAGCGACACCAGGCCGAGCCCGCCCAGCACCACGACGTCCCAGACCTTGCGCAGCACCGGGTTGCCCTCCTCGTCGGGCAGCTGCCACACGTCCCGGATCGAGGTGCGCATGGTGTCCACCCAGCCGAGGCCGGAGAGCAGCAGCAGCGCCCCGCTGACCAGTCCGACCGTGCCCGCGCTGGCCACCAGGGACGGCAGGTCCAGCGCGTCCGAGATGCCCGGCAGCTGTTCGGCGATGCGCTCCTGCAGGTCGTGCACCCGGCTGTCGCTGAGTGTCGCGACGGCGATCGCCAGGCCGACCGTGAGCAGCGGGAACAGGGCCAGGAAGCCGAAGAAGGTGACGGCTCCGGCCAGCCGGTTGCCGCGGGCGGCGGAGAAGTACTCGTACACCCGGTACGGGCGGCTGCGCAGCACCCGGGTGACGAGCGGGCCGATGACCGGAAGGCGGGTCAGGAAGTCCACCCGACCGGTTATACCGGGCCGTCCCCCGAATGGCCGTCAGGCGCGGTGCCCGGAGCGGAAGTCCGGGGGCCCTACCGCTTGACGATCCGGCGGGCCTTCGCGAGGGCGCGGACGGCCTGGTAGGCACCGTAGCGGCCGTGGCCGAGCAGTTCGGTGCGCATGCCGTCGACGCCGGCGGGCGGGCGGTAGCCGGCCGGGCGCAGCCGGGCGCAGTGCGCGGCGGCGCGGCGGAAGTACTCGCGCCGGTCGCCGGAGGGGACCCGGCCGGGCTTGGAGACCACGGTGTTGAGGTGGTGCAGCATCCGGCCGTAGACGACCGGGCGCCAGCGGTCGAGGTCGGGGCGGCGGTCGAGGAAGTCGAAGACCAGGTCGTACTGGGCGAAGACGTCGAAGTGCTTGCGGCTGGCGGTGGCCAGGATGTTGCCGCCCTCCTGGCGCTGGCGGTAGTGCACGCCGACCCGGTCGAGCAGGGTGATCCGGCCCGCGGCGAGCAGCGCCGGGTAGGTCCAGGGGGTGTCCTCGTAGTAGCCGGCCGGGAAGACCAGCCGCTGCTCGGTGACGAAGTCGCGGCGGTAGGCCTTGTTCCAGACGACCTGGAGCAGGTCGAGGAGGTCGGGGCGGGCGTCGAGGTCGAAGACGTCCGGGGAGGCGGCGCCGAAGACGTGCGCGGAGGCGGCCCGGGTGATCCGGCCGTCGGCGTAGGTGCGGGCGTAGTCGTAGACCAGGACGTCGGGGTCGCCGGTGGCGGCGAGCCGCTCGTCGATCGCCTCGAGCAGGCCGGGGGTGAGGGTGTCGTCGCTGTCGAGGAAGAGGACGTAGTCCCCGGTGGCGACGTCCAGGCCGGCGTTGCGGGCCCGGCCGAGGCCGACGTTCTCCGGCAGGTGCAGCACCCGGACCCGGGGGTCGGCGGCGGCCGCCTCGTCCAGCAGGGCGCCGCAGCCGTCCGGGGAGCGGTCGTCCACCGCGATCAGTTCGAGGTCCGGGCCGTCCTGGCCGAGGACCGAGTCGAGGCACTCGGTGAGGTAGTCCTGGACCTTGTACACGGGGACGATGAGGCTGAAGCGGGGCACGCGCCCCAGCGTAGTGGCCCCGGGGGCGGCCCCGGTCCCGGAGGTAGGATCGGGTCGCACGTACGCACCGTTCGAAATGCGGTCAGGCCCCCAGCGGGCTGCCTCGCTCCTTCCCAGAAAGGCCTGCGTAGCCGATGGCTCCCCGCCTCTCCATCGTCGTTCCGATCTACAACGTCGAGCGTTATCTCGTCGAGTGCCTCGACTCGATCGCGGCCCAGACCTTCACGGACTTCGAGTGCGTCATGGTCGACGACGGTTCGAAGGACGACAGCGCGGCGCTCGCCGAGGCGTACGCGGCCAAGGACTCGCGCTTCCGGCTGGTCCGCCAGGTGAACAAGGGCCTCGGCGCGGCCCGCAACACCGGGATCCGGCACATCGACCCGGACGCCGAGTTCCTGTGCTTCGTGGACAGCGACGACTCGATGCCGCCGAGCGCGTACGAGCTGATGATCAACACGCTGGACGAGACCGGCTCGGACTTCTGCACCGGCAACGTGCTGCGCTTCCGCGCCGTGGGCTACTACCAGTCGGGCGGCCACGTGAAGCCGTTCAAGGAGACCAGGCTCAAGACCCACATCACCGAGATCCCGGCGCTGGTCACCGACCGCACCGCGTGGAACAAGGTGTACCGCCGGTCCTTCTTCGACGCGGCCGACCTGCTCTACCCCGAGGGCATCCTGTACGAGGACGCGCCGGTCAGCGTGCCGCACCACTACCTGGCCACGAGCGTGGACGTGCTCTCCGAGCCGATCTACCACTGGCGCGAGCGCGAGGTCGGCGAGATGTCGATCACGCAGATGCGCACCAACCCGAAGGGCCTGATCGACCGCGTCGCCTCGGTCGAGCTGGTCCGCGGCTGGCTGAAGAAGCAGACCGAGCCGCGCTTCGCCCAGTACCTGCGCTCCTACGACGAGAACACCCTCGTCGAGGAGATCCCGATGTTCTTCTGGTCCGTCGTGGACGGCGACAAGGAGTACCGGGCCGCCTACGTCCAGCACGTCAGCCGGCTGCTCCGGTCGATCGGCCCCGAGCAGGTCCGCAAGCTGCGCGCGCCGCTGCGGCTGAAGTACCACCTGACCCTGGCGGGCCGGGTGGACGAGCTGGTCGACCAGATCAAGTACGAGGGCGAGAGCGGCGGCGGTGTCCAGGCCCGCGGTCTGCTGCGCCCGTACGCCGACTACCCGTTCCTGCGCGGCGGGCGCAAGAGCGTGCCGGCCGGCGTGCTCAAGCTGGACAACTCGCTGGTCATGCGCAGCCGGCTGTACGAGAGCGCCTGGGTGGGCGGCAAGCTGCAGCTGACCGGGCACGCGTACCCGGAGCAGCTGGGCGCGGCCAACAAGCACGACATGGTCCGCACGCTGGTGCTGCGCGAGACCAAGGGCCGCCGGGTGATCGCGGTCCCGATGAAGACCACGTACAGCCCCGAGGCCACGGCCAGCTGCAACCACGACCTGTACAGCTGCGACTGGTCCGGCTTCACCGTCTCGCTCGACCCGAAGAAGCTCAAGCACCGCGGTCAGTGGAAGGACGGGCACTGGCGCTTCCTGGTGGCCGGCGCGGGCAAGGGCGGGGTGTACAAGGGCCGGATCTCGGCCGGCTGGAGCGACACCGCGCAGTACGTCCCGTCGCACTGGGTCGAGCCGGACGTCCGGATCGTGCCGTGGGTCCGCGACAACTTCGTCTACCTGCGGGTGGAGACGGTCAAGGCCCGGGTGACCGGCCTGGCCGCGCACGCCGGCCGGGTGGAGGTCTCGGGCGCGGCCCGCTCCGGCGCGAGCTTCGCCGGGGCCCGGCTGCAGCTCACCCACGCCGAGTCGGACCGCGAGGTCACCGTCCCGGTGGAGCTGGGTGCGCCGGTCGGCTCGCTGCAGCCGTTCACCGCCTCCTTCGCGGTCGACGAGCTGACCGCCGTCCGCGAGGCCTGGGCCGAGCTGGACCCGGTGGCCGCCGAGCGCGCCCGCGACCGCTGGGACACCGCGCTGCTGCTGGCCGACGGCAGCGTCGTCCCGGTGGCCTGGGACGAGCGCAACGCGCCCGAGCAGCTGCACCTGCCGCTGAACCCGCAGGCCCCGGCCGGCCTGCGCCGGGCGCTCTACTCCAAGCCCTCCCCCGGCGGCTACCTGCAGTTCTCCGACCAGCTGCTGCAGCCGCTGGTGGACGAGGTGTCGGCGCGCGGCGCCGACGGCTTCCTGCTCAGCGGCTCGTTCCCGCTGCCCGGCGCGCACCTCTGGGAGCTGGTGGTCCGTCACCACTGGCGCGAGGAGGAGCACGTCTACCCGGTGGAGATCTCGGACGGCCGGTTCCGCACCGCGCTGCCCGCCGTGCCGACGGCCTCCTTCGCCGGCCGGGTGCCGTTCGCCAAGGGCACCTGGGACGTCTACTTCCGCCAGGTCGGCGCGCCGGTCGAGAAGCTGTCCGACGCCTCCGCGCAGGTCACCCCGGGCTGCTTCGACGCGCTGCCGCTGGAGGTGGAGTCCCGCGGCAAGCGCATCGTGCTGGAGCGCCGCTACCACGACGGCCTGTCGCTGGAGTCGCACGCGGCGCTGCTGCCCGAGGAGCGCTCCGGCTACCGCCAGCGCCAGCTGCGCAGCGTCGACTACCCGGCCGCCCGCCGCCTGCCCGTGCGCGACACGGTGCTGTACAACGCCGGCAACGGCAGCATGTACGCCGACTCGCCGCGGGCCGTCCACGAGGAGCTGGTCCGCCGCGGCCTGTCCCTGGAGCACCTGTGGGGCAGCGACGACATGCAGGTCGAGCTGCCGCAGAGCGCGACCGCGGTCCGGCTCTGGAGCCCGGAGTGGTTCGAGGCGCTGGCCACCGCCAAGTACATCGTGACCAGCACCCACCTGCCCGACTTCTTCGTCCGCCGTCCCGGCCAGGTGGTGCTGCAGACCTGGCGCGGCAGCCCGCTGAAGCAGGTCGGCTTCGACTTCGAGAAGGTCTGGTTCACCGACTCCAACTACCTCAAGGGCCTGGCCCGGGAGGTCCCGAACTGGAGCCTGCTGGTGGCCGGCAACAGCTGGTCGGCCCCGGTGCTGCGGCGCGCCTTCGACTTCAAGGGCGAGATCCTGGAGAGCGGTTCGCCCCGCAACGACCTGCTGTTCGCGGCCGACCGGGAGAAGACCGCCGAGCGGGTCCGGGAGCGGCTCGGCCTGCCCGAGGGCAAGAAGGTCGTGCTCTACGCGCCGACCTGGCGCGAGGACCGGCGCCGGCCGCAGGGCGGCTACCAGATCGACCTGCGGATCGACACCGCGGCGGCCAAGGCCGCGCTCGGCGACGACCAGGTGCTGCTGGTGCGCCGGCACACCATGATGTGCGGCCAGATCCCGGGCGCCGGCAACGGCTACATCTGGGACGTCGGCAGCTACCCCGACATGGCGGAGCTGCTGCTGATCGCCGACGTGCTGGTGACCGACTACTCGTCGAGCGCGTTCGACTTCGCGTCGACGGGCAAGCCGATGCTCTTCTTCACCCACGACCTGGAGCACTACCGCGACAACCTGCGCGGGTTCAGCCTGGACTTCGAGGCGGAGGTGCCCGGCCCGCTGCTGGCCACCTCCGAGGAGCTGGTCTCCGCGCTCGGCCGGGTGGACGAGGTCGCGGCCGAGTACGCGGACAAGGCCGCCGCGTTCCGCGAGAAGTACTGCGACCTGGACGACGGCAAGGCGGCGGCCCGGGTGGTCGACGCGATGCTCCGCACGGAGTAACCGCCGCGAACGGCCCGGGAGGGGGGGGGGGGGCGCCCCGCGCGGGGGGGGGGGGGCCGCGCGCGGCGCGGGGAGGGTGGGCGGGGGCGATGAAACTTTAA
>NZ_JBHWBZ010000078.1:31742-37842 GCF_042735475.1 Kitasatospora sp. NPDC059577
CCGGGGCTGGGGGGGGGGGGGGGGGGTTCTCGCGTGTAGCGTCTTTTGTGTCCCCGGCGCCGCCGGCGGGGGTCGCGCCCCCCCCCCGCGGCGCCCGCCCCCCTCCGCCTTTCCGGGCGCCCCGGGACGGAAATTCTCGAACACCAGAACAATTCCCGAACCGGCGTTCCGGAAAATGAATTCCCCGGCGAATTCGAAAAAGCGTGCAGTTGACCCCGGCGGCAATTTCTGGATGGGATGTGAATTTCCATTCCGAAGGGCTCCTGTCGCCATGCCTGTGCTCACCCGGTTCGTCCTGCCGCACGCCGCCCCCCGGGTGCCCGCGCGCCTCCCCGCGGCGGACCTGGACGTGGTGTTCGGACTGCTGCGCGCCCGCTGGCACGGCCGCGGCCTGGAGCTCACCGGCTTCGCCCGCCCGCAGGGCCTGGACACCGGCCGCCCCGGCTCCGCCTGGACCTGGCTGACCCTGCGCCACGAGGACGAGGCCGAACCCCCGCTGCACCTGCGCTCCAGACCCCGCAGGATGCCCGAGGTCACCGACGACAGCGCCCAGCCCGAGCACAACCACGACTGGTCCGGCTTCACCGTGCTGCTGCGGCCGAGCCGGCTGCGCCGCGACGGCCGGTGGCTGCTCGGCGACTGGCGGATCGAAACCACCCTCTTCACCCGCCCCCGCGCCACCCGACTGCGCCGCCAGTACGGCTCCCTCGCCCCGCACTGGTGCGGCTCCGGCGAGTACCCGCCGACCTGCTGGGTGGACCACGACGTCCGCCTCCAGCCGTACTTCGAGGACGACCGGCTGCGGCTGCGGCTGGAACGCCCGGCCGTCCGGGTCACCCGGGCCGCCCGCACCCCGGCCGGCCTCGACCTGAGCGGCGTCGCCGACCGCTGCCCCGCCGGCACCGTCCTGCGGCTGTGCCATCGGCAGAGCGACGCCGTGGTCGAGCGGCCGCTCACCCGTGGCGGTGACACCTTCACCACCCACCTGCCGTACCCGCCGTTCACCGCCGACGGCCGCGGCGGCGGCGGACTGGAGCACTGGGACGCCGTACTGCTGCGCCCCGACGGCGGCACCGAGCGGCTCTGCCTCGACGAGCGCGCCGGCCCGGTGGCCGGCCAGCACCCGCTGCCCGGCGCGCCGGGCCGGGTGCTCTACCTCAAGCACCTCGCCGACGGCCGCCTCCAGTTCTGCGTCCAGCCCGCGGCCGGCCTGGTCGACCGGATCGCGGTGCGGCCCGACGGCTTCGAGCTGTCCGGCCACTGCCCGGCCCCGGCCGCGGACCGGCTGGAGCTGGTGCTGCGGCATTCCGGCACCGCGAGCGAGGTCCGCACCCCGGTCGAGACCGGCCCGGACGGCCGCTTCCTGGCCCGGGTGCCCGCCACCCGCACCGGCTCGGACGGCACCGCGCTACCGCTGCGCAAGGGCATCTGGGAGGCCGCACTGGAACCGGCCGACGGCCCGGGCCCGGTCCGCCCGCTGCTCGCCGCCCCCGCCGCGCTCCCCGTCGTCCCCGCCACCGTCCCCGCCGCGGCCACCGCCGGCGGCAAACGGATCCTGCTGCAGCGCCGCTGGCACGACACCCTGCTGGTCGACTCCACCCCCGTGCTCGACGCCGCCGAGCGCAGCGCCTGGACGCAGGGCCGCCAGCGCGCCGAGCGCTACCCGGCCGCCCGCCGCGAACCGCTGCGCGAGGCGGTGCTCTACGACGTGTTCGGCGGCCGGGGCTACGCCGACTCCCCGCGCGCGGTGCACGCCGAACTCGTCCGCCGCGGCGCACTGTTGGAGCACCTGTGGGTGGTCGACGACGCCCAGGCCGACGTGCCGTCCGGGGTCGCCCCGGTGCGGATCTGGAGCCCGGAGTGGTACCGGGCGCTCGCCACCTGCCGGTACCTCGTCGGCAACACGCACTTCCCGGACTTCCTGGAACGCCGCCCCGGCCAGGTCGTCGTGCAGACCTGGCACGGCTCGCTGCTGAAGCGGATCGCCCACGACGTCGAGAACCCCTGGCTGGCCGACCACGGCTACCTGGAGGCCCTCGACCGGGAGACCCCGCAGTGGAGCCTGCTGCTCTCCCCCAGCCCCTTCGCCACCCCGATCCTGCGGCGCGCCTTCCGCTACGCCGGCGAGGTGCTGGAGTCCGGCTACCCGCGCAACGACGTGCTCGCCCGGCCCGACCCGCGGACCGCCGCGGACGTGCGCCGCCGGCTCGGCGTCCCCGACGGCAAGCGGATCGTGCTGTACGCGCCGACCTGGCGCGAGGACCAGCGGCGCGACGACGGCGACGGGTTCCGGCTCGACCTGCGGCTGGACCTCGACCACGCCCGGCGGCTGCTCGGCCGGGACCACGTGCTGCTGGTCCGCCCGCACGCGCACGTGCGCGAGCCCCTGCCGGGCACCGGCGACGGCTTCCGGTACGACTGCGGCGACTACCCCGACCCGCAGGAACTGCTGCTGGTCGCGGACGTGCTGGTGACCGACTACTCGTCGATCATGTTCGACTTCGCGATCACCGGCCGCCCGATGTACTTCTTCACCTACGACCTGGAGCACTACCGCGACACCCTGCGCGGCTTCTACTTCGACTTCGAGTCGAACGCCCCGGGCCCGCTGGTGCAGACCTCCACCGGGCTGCTCCGGGCGTTGCGCGAACTCGCCGACAGCGGCACCGCGTTGCCGCCCGGCTACGCCGAACGCTACCGGCGCTTCCGGGCCGCGCACTGCGCGCTGGACGACGGCGGCGCGGCCCGCCGGGTGGTCGACCGGATGCTCGGACCGGGTCGAGGGGCGGGGGTCCGGCGGGCGGGCCGGACGGCGGGGGCCTGAGGGCCGGGCAGTGGCCCCGGCTTCAGGAGAAGGAGTAGCTCCGCCAGGGCCGCCAGACCTCGTCCGCGTCGAAGCGGGAGAGGCCGAAGCCCGGCACCGGGAAGGCGGCCCGGAAGCCGCGCGCCTGCTCGTACGCCTGGTCCAGCACGTCCTCCGGCAGGCCGTGGGCGACCGTCACGTGCGGGTGGTACGGGAAGGCCAGCTCGCGGGCCAGCGGGCCGGAGCGGACGTCCGCCTCCAGCAGCCGGCACTCCTGCGCGCCCTCCTCGACCCGGACGTACACCACCGGGGAGACCGGGCGGAAGGTCCCGCTGCCGCGCAGCAGCATCCGGAACGGCCGGTGCGCGGCCGCGACCGCCGCCAGGTGCTCCTCGATCTTCGGCAGCGCCTCGGCCGGCACCTCGGTCGGCGGCAGCAGGGTGACGTGCGTCGGTATCGACCGGGCCAGCGGATCGCCGAGCCCGGCCCGGGTGTCCTGGATCGCCGTGCCGTGCGGATCCGGGACGCTCACGGACACGCCGATGGTGACGACCTCCGGGAGGTCGCCACCACCGGGCAGGCGTGTGAGGGGAGTCACCGCTTGGCGGCCGGCAGGAAGCCGATCCGGTCGTACACCGTCTCCAGCGTCACCGAGGCCACCTCGCGGGCCTTCTCGGCGCCGATCGCCAGCACCCGGTCCAGCTCGGCCGGGTCGTCCAGGAAGGTGCGGGTGCGCTCCTGGAAGGGGGTGACCCACTCGGTGAACAGCTCGGCCAGCTCGGTCTTCAGGGCGCCGTACATCTTGCCCTCGAAGTGCGCGACCAGCTGCTCGACCGACTGGCCGCTGAGCGCGGAGTGGACGCGCAGCAGGTTGGAGACGCCCGGCTTCTCCTCCTCGTCGTAGGACACGACGGTGCCGGTGTCGGTGACGGCGCTCTTGAACTTCTTGGCGCTGACCTTCGGGTCGTCCAGCAGGCTCACCAGGCCCTTGGGCGAGGAGGCCGACTTGCTCATCTTGACGGCCGGGTCCTGGAGGTCCTGGATCTTCGCCGTCTCCTTGAGGATGTACGGCTTCGGCACGGTGAAGGTCGGGCTGTAGCGGGTGTTGAAGCGCTCGGCGATGTCGCGGGTGATCTCGACGTGCTGGCGCTGGTCCTCGCCGACCGGGACGGCGTCCGCCTGGTAGAGCAGGATGTCCGCGATCTGGAGGATCGGGTAGGTGAACAGGCCGACCGTGGTGCTCTCGGAGCCGTACCGGGAGGACTTGTCCTTGAACTGGGTCATCCGGGAGGCCTCGCCGAAACCGGTGAGGCAGTTCATCACCCAGGCCAGCTGCGCGTGTTCGGGCACGTGCGACTGGACGAAGAGCGTGCAGTGGTCCGGGTCCAGGCCCGCGCCGAGCAGCTGGGCGGTGGAGACCCGGGTGTTCTCGCGCAGCGTCGCCGGGTCCTGCGGCACCGTGATCGCATGCAGGTCGACGACCATGTAGAAGGCGTCGTTCTCCTTCTGCAGGTCGACCCACTGGCGCACGGCGCCCAGGTAGTTGCCGAGGTGGAACGAGCCGGAGGTGGGCTGGATGCCGGAGAGCACCCGGGGACGGTCCTTGGCCGGACCGGTGACCGCTGCGTTGACCATGCGGGCCATTGTTCCAGTTCCACCGGTCGCTCAGGAAACGTCCGCCCCCGGAGGTTCGGCCAGTGTGACGGCACTCACCCTCACCCGGGCGATCCGCCGGCCCTCCACCTTGGCCACCGTCAGCAGCACCTCGCCGTCGCCCTCCAGCCGGACGCGCGCCTGGTCGCCGTCCCTGGGGAGCCGGCCGAGCGAGGCGACCAGGCAGCCCGCCACCGTCTCGTAGGGGCCCTCCGGCAGGGTGACCCCGGTCTCCTCGGCGAAGTCGCCGAGGTTGAGCAGACCGTCCAGTTCCAGGCCGCCGCCGGCCAGCCTGCGGGTGGGCGCGGCCTCCGGCCGGTCGTACTCGTCGCGGATCTCGCCGATCACCTCCTCGACCAGGTCCTCCAGGGTGACGATCCCGGCGGTGCCGCCGTACTCGTCCACCACGATGGCCAGGTGGTGGCCCTCGCGGCGCATCTCGCCCATCGCCTCCAGCACCCGTTTGGTGCCGGGCAGCAGCTTGACCGGGCGGGCGAGGTCGCGGACCTTCACGGCCTGTTCGCCGCGGGCGCCGTACAGGTCGCGGACGTGGACGAAGCCGACCACCGCGTCGGCGCTGCCCTCGACCACCGGGTAGCGCGAGTGCGGCGAGGTGTCGGCCTGGTGCCGTACGGCGGCCAGCGGGCGCTCGGCGTCCAGGAAGGTCACCTCGGTGCGCGGGACCATCACCTCGCGCAGCTGGCGCTCCCCCGCGGCGAACACGTCGGCGATCAGGGCCCGTTCGTCGCTGCCGAGTTCGGTGTTGGCGGCGACCAGGCCACGCAGTTCCTCGGAGCTCATCGAGCCGCGCCCGGCCGCCGGGTCGCCGCCGAGCAGGCGGACCATCAGGTTGGTGGAGTGGCCGAGCAGCCAGATCGCCGGGCGCAGCACGACCGACATCACGTCCACCACCGGGGCGGCGATCACCGCGATGGACTCGGCGCGCTGCAGGCCGATCCGCTTGGGGGTCAGCTCACCCAGCACCAGCGAGGCGTAGCTGATCACCAGGGTGAGGCCGACCAGGGCGACCGCGTCGGCCACGCCCTCGCTCAGGCCCGCCCGGACGAACAGCGGGGCGACCTTGCCGGCCAGGGTGTCCGCGCCGAAGGCGGCGGACAGGAAGCCCATGCAGGTCACCCCGACCTGGACGGCGGCCAGGAACCGGTTGGGGTCGGCGGCCAGGTGCGCGGCCCGGGCCGAGCGCCGCGTGCCGAGTGCCTCCAGCGTCCGGATCTGGCCCTCGCGCAGCGAGATCAGCGAGATCTCGGCGACGTTGAACAGGCCGCCCAGCAGGATGAAGACGAGGACGAGCGCGGCGTCCCCGAGGGTTTCGTTCACAGCGGGCCAGTGTAGGACGGCCGGTGCGGGCGGGGGCCGACTCCGCACTCGCGTCGTCCCGCGGACGGGAGTGCGCGGGCGGCGGTTCGCGTACGGCCGTTCGCGCACGGCGGGCGGTCCGGCGGCGGGATCGGGGGCGGGATCGGGCCGGGGGCGGGATCGGGCGGGCACCCCGGTGCCGGGGCCGGTGCAGGGGCCGGACACGGCGGCGGGGGGGGGGCCCCCCCGCGGGGGGGGGGGGGGCGGGAGCGGGGAGGCGCAGGGCGGGGGGCAGGAGTGGCGCGCGCAGGTGCCAGCCGAGCGCGC
>NZ_JBHWBZ010000079.1:0-13536 GCF_042735475.1 Kitasatospora sp. NPDC059577
CGCGGGGGGCCCCCGGCCCCCCCCCCCCCCGCGCCGCCCGCGGCCCCCCCCGCCCCGGCCCGGCGGGCGCCCCCCGGGGGGGGGGGGGGGGGGGGGGGCCCGTCCGTTCGGGCACGCCGGCGGCGGGGCGTCACACGGGAGGCCCAACCCTCCGGTCGTCGCCGGGGATCCGCCCGATAATCGACCTGTCCGACGCCGTCCGGCAGGTGCGGCCCCCACCGAGCCACCAGGCAGGTACCCCATGGCCAGGATCGCCGTGATCGGCGCCAACGGCAGCATCGGCGGCGCGGTCGTCGTGGAGGCGGCGTCCCGCGGCCACGAGGTCACCGCCGTGGTCCGCGACCCGGGGCGCTACCGGGGTGCGGCCGCGACGGTGGAGCGCGGGGACGTGCTGGACCCGGCGGACGTCGCCCGGGTCGCGGCCGGCCGGGACGTCCTGGTGAGCGCCGTCGGCGGCGGCGACGGCCCGGGCCACCTGGCGCTGATCGAGCCCGCGGCCCGTTCCCTGGTCGAGGGCCTGCGCGGGCTGGACGGGCCGGTGCCCCGGCTGGTCGTGGTGGGCGGCGCGGGCAGCCTGGAGACCGCCCCGGGTGTCCGGGTCTGGGACGCCCCGGGGCTGCCGGAGGCGATCCTGCAGATCATGCACGCGCACGGTGCGGCGCTGGACTACTACCGGACGGTCGCCGACCTCCGCTGGACGGTGCTCAGCCCGGCCGCCGAGATCGGCCCCGGTGAGCGGACCGGCCGGTACCGCACCGGCCTGGAGCAGTTGCTCGCCGACGCCGAGGGGCGCAGCAGGATCTCGGTGCCGGACTACGCGGTCGCCCTGGTGGACGAGATCGAGCAGCCCGAGCACATCGGCGAGCGTTTCACCTGCTGCTCCCTGTGACGGTCGACCTGTTCCCCGTGCCGGTCGGCGTCGGGCCGCCCGGGCCGCCCGACGCCGAGGGGCTCAGCCCAGCTGGACGGAGCGCTTGGCCAGCCCCATCCAGAACCCGTCGATGACGCTGCGCTGGCTGTCCAGGTCGGCTTCGCCGGCGCCGAGGGTGACGAACAGCGGGGCGAAGTGCTCGGTGCGCGGGTGGGCGAGGCGTCCGGCGGGTGCCTTGTGCTCGAAGTCGAGCAGCGCGTCCAGGTCGCGGGCCTCCAGGGCGCGCCGGCCCCAGTCGTCGAACTCGGCCATCACCGAGGTGATCCGGCCGTCGCTGCTGAGCGCCCGCAGGTTGTGGGTGAAGAAGCCGCTGCCGATGATCAGCACGCCCTCGTCGCGCAACGGGGCCAGCGTGCGGCCGATCTCCAGCAGCCGCTGCGGGTCGAGGGTGGGCAGCGAGACCTGGAGCACCGGGACGTCGGCCTCGGGGTACATCTCCACCAGTGGGACGTAGGCGCCGTGGTCGAGCCCGCGGTCGGGGATGTCCTGGACGGGCGTGCCGGGGGCGCGCAGCAGCTTGCGCACGCGGTCGGCGAGTTCCGGCGCGCCGGGGGCGGCGTACCGGACCCGGTAGTAGTGCTCGGGGAAGCCCCAGAAGTCGTAGACCAGCGGGACGGTGGTGACGGCGCCGAGGGCGAGCGGGGCCTCCTCCCAGTGGGCGGAGACCATCAGCACGGCCTCGGGCCGGGGCAGGTCGGCGGACCAGGCGGCCAGCTGGCCCGGCCAGAGCGGGTCGTCGGCCAGCGGCGGAGCGCCGTGCGACAGGTACAGGGCGGGCATGCGCTCGGGGGCCGCGGCGCTCATGGCGTCCTCCTCGGGACCGGATCGTGAGGGTTCACGGTGGGTGGTGTGGTCGATTCCGATAGTAGTTCAAATTTGAACGTCTACTCGGGTCGACGGTACACCTTCGTTCGAATTTGAACAACAGGAGTAGGCTTCGCCCCATGTCCTCACTGAACGAACCCCGCTGGCTGGACCCGGACGAGATGGCCGCCTGGCGGGGCTTCGTCACCGCGAGCAACCTGCTGAACCGCCGGCTGGAGCGCCAGCTCAAGGAGGACTCCGGCCTCTCCCACCAGCAGTACGAGATCCTGGTGCACCTGTCCGCCGCCCCCGGCGACTCGCTGCGGATGACCGAACTCGCCGACAAGCTGGTCACCTCCAAGAGCGGCCTGACCTACCAGGTCACCCAGCTGGAACGGATGGGCCTGGTCGCCCGCCGCTCCTGCCCCAGCGACGTGCGCGGCGTCTTCGCCGAACTCACCGACCAGGGGCGGGAGATGCTGCGCCAGGCCGCACCCGGGCACGTCGCCCTGGTCCGCGAGCTGCTGATCGACGTGCTCACCCGCGAGCAACTGGCCGTCCTCGCCGAAGGCCTCGGCGAGGTCAGCGCCCGGCTGCGCCTGGACGAAACCCCCTAGCCCCGCGGCCCGGCCCCGGTCCCCCTGTGTCCGGGTCTTCCCCCGTGCTCCGGTCCGCGGCGAGGGTGGCCGCCCGCTCCCGCAGCAGCTCCCGCTCCCGTTCGTTGCCGGTCAGCGCCGCCGCCCGTTCGAACTCCGCCCGGGCCTCCTCCACCCGCCCCAACCGGGCCAGCAGATCGCCCCGCACGCTCGGCAGCAGGTGGTAGCCGCGCAGCGCCGGCTCGGCCGTCAGCGCGTCCACCAACTCCAGCCCGGCCGCCGGGCCCCGGGCCATCGACACGGCCACCGCCCGGTTCAGCGCCACCACCGGGGACGGCGACAGCGCGGACAGCCGCTCGTACAGCGCGGCGATCGTCGCCCAGTCGGTGTCCTCGTAGCGCCGCGCCTTCGCGTGGCACGCGGCGATCGCCGCCTGCACCGAGTACGGCCCGGTGCCCGCCCGCTGCAGGGCGTCGAAGCCGCGCCGGATCAGCAGCCCGTCCCAGCGGGCCCGGTTCTGGTCCGCGAGCAGCACCGGCCGGCCGTCCGGCCCGGTCCGGGCGGCCGTGCGCGAGGCCTGGAACTCCAGCAGCGCGGCCAGCCCGTGCGCCTCCGGTTCAGCCGGCATCAGCGCCGCCAGTACCCTGGCCAGCCGCAGCGCGTCCTCGCACAACCGGGGGCGGAGCAGGTCGCCGCCACTGGTCGCCGAGTACCCCTCGTTGAAGACCAGGTAGATGACCTCCGCCACCGACGACAGCCGCTGCGCCCGGTCCTCCCCGTACGGCACCTCGAACGGCACCGCCGCCTTCGCCAGCGCCCGCTTCGCCCGGACGATCCGCTGCGCCACCGTCGGCTCGGGCACCAGGAAGGCGCGGGCGATCTCCGGGGTGGTCAGCCCGCCGAGCAGCCGGAGGGTGAGTGCGATCCGCGCCTCCGCCGACAGCACCGGGTGGCAGGCGGTGAAGATCAGCCGCAGCAGGTCGTCGTCGATGTCGTCCGGCTCGGACGGCTCGTGGGGCGGCACGTCCTCCGACGACCGCCCCACCTCGGCGAGCTTGCGGGCGTAGACCTCCCGGCGGCGGACCAGGTCGATCGCCCGGTGCTTGGCGGTGGCCGTCAGCCAGGCGCCCGGATTGTCCGGGACACCCTCCTGCGGCCACCGCTCCAGCGCTGCCACCAGCGCGTCCTGCGCCAGTTCCTCGGCGATGCCGACGTCCCGGACGATCCGGGTCACCCCGGCGATGATCCGGGCGGACTCGATCCGGAACACCGTCTCGACCACCGCCGCCACGGTCCGGTCCGCCGGGGTGCCGCCCGCGGTCGTACCGGCCGTCGGCGACGAGCCTGCGGCGGTGCCGTCCGCCGTCGTGCCGTCCGCCGTCGTGCCGTTCGTCTCAGCCCTCTCCGTCACGGCCACCCATCAGAGCAGCCGGCGGTGGGGGAGGCAAACACTGCCACGGTGGTCACTTCGGCGGTTCGGGCATCTCCTCGATCTGCCGGACCTCGGCCTCGACCGGCCAGTGCACCGGGTGGGTCTGCAGGAAGCGCCGGGTCCACTCCAGGGCTTCGGCCCGGTCCTTGCACTGCAGGATGGCGTAGCCGCCGATGACCTCCTTGGTCTCGGTGAACGGCCCGTCGGTGTGGCCGACCTTCCCCTCGTGCCAGGTCAGCCGGGTGCCCTGGGACGTCGGGGTCAGCCCGGCGGTCTCCAGCATCACACCGGCCTTGGTGATCTCCTCGAACAGGGCCCCCATCCGCTGTTCGAACCCCGGGTCCGGTTCCCATCCGGCGCGGTCCTGCTCGTCGATCCGGATCAGTGTCATGAAGCGCGGCATGGTGACTCCTCGGTCGGTCGGGCGGGGCCTCTCCCCGCCTCTCACCCCTGCGTCGAACGGGCCGGCGCCGGATCGACACCGCCCGGGAAGAATCTTCCGCCGGATTCCGGAAGCAGGCCCGCATCGGACTGCACTCGGCCCGCATCGGCCCGCACCCGGCCCGGAGCGCCGTCCGGGGTCGAAGGGTATGCACGCGCGGACGACGGATGGGGTGGCCGCAGATTCCGGTCGGACCGGGCGTTCTGCCTCGCATCTGCGGATGAACACCGCCTTTCACCCCGGCAGCTGCGAATGTGCGGACCTTCCTTCGGGTAGTCCTCTCCCGGGCCGCGACGCAGCGGCCCGGGAGGAGGGAGCACCATGACCCCGGCCAGACCCACCGTCCGGCTGCACGGCCACCTCGACCGCCCCGCCGAGCTGACCGTCGACCAACTGCGCACCCTCCCCGCCCACCGGGTCGAGGTCAGCTTCGACTGCCGGACCGAGGGCGAGCAACGCCACGGCTACGAGGGCCCGGCGCTGCTGGACGTGCTGCGCGAGGCCCGGCCCCGGATCGACTTCTCCGGCCGCAAGCAGCGGCTGAGCTTCCTGCTCTCCGTGGTCGGCGCCGACGGCCACCGGGCGGTGGTCTCCTGGGCCGAGATCGACCCGGACTTCGGCGACCGGCGGATCCTGCTGGCCACCAGTATGGACGGTGCCCCGCTGGACGCCGTCGGCCCGCAACTCGTCGTCCCGGACGACCACTGCGGCGCCCGTTACGTCAGCGCCGTGACCGCCGTCTGGCTCGGCCCTCTCGGTGACCCGGCGAACCCCACCGCCTAGGGTTCGTCACCTGCGGCAAAACACTCGCCGGAGCCGGGTTTCCGTGCCAACATGCCCCATATGGGGACGATTCTGCACGGCGCGCTGGTGACGCTCCGACCGGCCACCACCGACGACATCCCGGCCCTGGCGGCCATCCGCGGCACGCCCGAGGTGTTCGCCCGCTGGCGGGGCGGTGACGACCTGCCGGCCGAGGTGGCCAACGACCTGGAATCGCCCGACACGGAGACCTTCGCCATCGACCTGGGTGGCCAGGTGGTCGGCGCCATCCAGTGGTACGCCAACAACGACGACGAGTACCGGCACGCGGGGATGGACCTCTACCTCGATCCGACGGTGCACGGCCTGGGCCTGGGCACCGACTCGGTGCGCACCATGGCCCGGTACCTGGTGCACGAGCACCACTACCACCGCCTGGTGATCGACCCGGCCGCGGACAACCTCGCCGCGATCCGCTGCTACGCCAAGGTCGGCTTCCGGGAGGTCGGCACGATGCGCCAGTACGAGCGCGGTTCGGACGGCAGCTGGCACGACAACGTTCTGATGGACCTGCTCGCGGACGAACTGCTCGACGGCTGACGGCGGTCTGCGCGGGCTCCGCCGGCGCGGCGCGGGTGGTGCGAGGGTGTACAGACACCTTGTCGCCCACCCGCCCAGAGCTGTACAGACATCTCGCGGTCACATGATCGGCCGGAACTGCTCTCCTGGCGTTCTCCCCGACGTACCGGTCGGTAGCTAGCGTTCCCCCGCCAAGTCCCGACGCCGGTCACCCCGGCGCCGGGCCCCGCAGGGTAGACGAATCCCCCAGGAGAACGCCCATGCTCTCGCGTCGTACGGCCACCGCCCTCACCTCGGCAGCCGCCGCCGCTCTGCTGCTCGGCGGCACCGCCCCGGCCGCCACCGCCGACACCCCGGCGAGCCCCACCACGCTGTCCGTCCTCGCCTTCAACGTCGACCTCGGCACCGCCGTCGTCGACAGCACCCAGAACGAGCAGGCCTCCCGCCGCACCCCGGTGATCGAGCAGATCGTCCGTCAGCACGACGCCGACGTCGTCATCCTGGACGAGCAGTTCAACAACAGCTCGACCGCCGACATCAACAGCAAGCTCGCCGACCTCTACCCGTACCGCACCCCGGTGGTCGGCGGCACCTGCTCCGGCGGCGGCTGGACGGGCGTCAGCGGCAACTGCTCCACCTCGTGGTTCGTCATCAACGGCGGCACGATGATCCTCTCCAAGTACCCGATCACCGCCCAGTACGCCCACGTCTTCGGCAACTCGACGTACGGCACCTGGGACTACCACGCCAACAAGGGCGCGGCGCTGGTGAAGGTGACCAAGAACGGCAGCACCGCCTGGGTGGTCGGCACCCACCTGCAGGCCGACGAGTCGGACGTCTCCACCGACACCACCCAGTCCACCCGGCTCGGCCAGCTCGCCGAGATCCGCGCCTGGGCGGACGGGATCGCCGGCAGCGGCGCCCCGGTGCTGATCGGCGGCGACCTCAACGTCGAGTACTTCCACGGCCAGGCCCGCGGCGACTACGCCAACGCCCAGAACGCGGTGAACGGCGTGCTCGGCACCCCGGCCACCGACCCGGGCCAGAACCGGACCACCATGGACTGCCCGGTCTCCTCCTGGTGCCAGTACATGGCGGGCGTCGAGACCTTCCCCAAGGACTACCGGGACGACCTCGACTACATCGGCTACCTCAACGCCCCGGGCCGTCCGGTGCCGGCCGCGATGTCGGCCGTGAAGGTCGACTTCGACCCGCAGGCGGGCTGGGCCCCCGGGCAGCCCGACACCGTCGCGCCCAGCGACCACTACCCGGTCGAGGCGACGTTCCGGCTGAACTGACGCCCGGCCGGGGCCGGACGGGCCGGTGTCAGCCCGGGGCCGGCGAGTGTCAGCCCAGGGCGGGCCGGTGTCAGCCCAGGGCGGGCCGGTCCGGTGCCGGGCAGCCGCAGGAGCGCCGCACCACCAGCCGGGCCGGGAAGGTCCGGGTACCGGTGGCGCGGTGCTCCGCCCCGCCGAGCACGAGCTCCAGCGCGGCACGGGCCATCTCGTCCTGCGCGGTGGTCACGGTGGTCAGCGCGGGCCCGGCGATCACTGCCTCGGCGATGTCGTCGAAGCCGGCGACCGCGAGGTCCTCGGGCACCCGGATCCCCAGGTCGTCCGCGGCCCGCAGCAGGCCTATCGCCTGGTCGTCCGTCGCGCAGAACACGGCGGACGGCCGGTCGGGGCGGGCCAGCAGGGCGAGCGCCTCGGCGTGCGCCCGGACGCGGTCGAACGGCGCGGGGGCGAGCCGTCCCTCGGTCGGCAGTCCGGCCTCCTCCAGGGCGGCGACCCAGCCGGCCGTCCGCCCGCTGACCGGGTCGTGCGGACTGAGCGCGCGGGTGCCGCCGAAGCAGTGCACCTCGGCGTGCCCGTGCCCGAGCAGGTGGCGGACCACCTCGCGGGCGCCGCCCTCGTCGTCCGCGACCACGGAGACGCCGTCGGCGGTCTCCGCCCGGTGGTGCAGCAGGACGACCGGGGTGCCGTCGGCGACGTCGAAACCGGTCAGCCCGGGGGTGGCCGGGTCCTGGGTGACCAGGATCAGGCCGTCCACCTGCATCCCGAGGAAGGCGCGGATGTAGTGCGCCTCACGCTCGTCGGCGTAGTCGGAGTTGCCGATCAGCAGCAGCCGGCCGTGATCGGCGGCGGCCTGCTCGACGGCGTGCGCGAGCCCGGCGAAGAACGGCTGGCGGGCGTCCGGCACGACCATCCCGAGCAGGTTGGTCCGGCGCCGCGCCATCGCCTGGGCGACCCGGTTGGGCCGGTAACCGAGCTCCTCGACCGCCGCGAGCACCCGCGCCCGGGTCGCCGGCGCCACCGGCCGCGGCCCGTCGTTGATCACATAACTCACCACGGCCGTGGACGTTCCCGCCGCCCGCGCCACATCGTCCCGTGTCACCCTCGCCATGACCGGTGAGCCTACACACCGCCTCCGACCAGCCGGATTCGCCAGGTCCCGGCGGCCCCGATCGGCCGTCCCCGCTTGCGGGGCCGGTGGCCCCGTCCCGACGCCGGCGGGACGGGCGGCCTCCGGTGCCGTTGCCGACCGTGGGAGCAGGTCGATGGACACGACCCCGCCGCGCCGGACCCCGCCGCGCCGCCGCGCCGCACAGCCGTCCGGCCGCCGCGCCCGACGGCGGCGTTCACGGCCCCGGGCGGGATCGTCATCCGTGAACGGGCCCGGTCCCGGGGTTCCGGAGCTACCCGGGCACCCTCACCGTCAGTGAGGTCTCCCGCAGCCGGAAGTCCAGCGACTCGTACAGGCGGCGGGCCGGGTTGCCCTCGGTCACCACCAGGTGCACGTCGGCGAGCCCGCGGGCGGCGGCGTCCGTGACCGCCCGGCGCAGCAGGTCGGCGCCGAGGCCGCGGTAGCCGCGGCGTGGGTGGCGGAAGACGTCGCCGACCCACGGCAGGCCGTTGCGGTCGGTCAGGACCACCCCGGCGACCACGCGGTCCTCGGCGTCCACGGCGAGCACGCTGGAGGGCAGGACCGGGCCGATGGCCTTCCCGGCGAGCAGCAGTCCGAGCCGCTCGGCCAGGGCCCGGGCGTCGTCGCCCGGGAAGTGGTCGACGTGCCCGGGGGCGAAGGCGGCCCGCCACGCCTCGAACAGTTCCTCGGGCGCGCGGTCGCAGGGCACCGCCCGCAGGCCCTCGCGCAGCGGCGCCCCGGCCCAGTCGGCGGGCGGGGGGTCGGCGCGCAGGTCCCGTCGGAAGGTGTGCGCGTGGCGCAGCACCGTCGCACCGTCCGCCACCAGCCGCCGCCCGAGTTCGGGGCTGCCGGAGACCACCCAGCCGGGCAGCTCGGCCCGGATGAACCCGGTGGTGTCCGCCGATTCGTCCAGCACCTCCAACAGGTCGGCCCAGGGCCGGCCCTCCCGTTCGCCCAGCCGGTAGCGCAGCACCGGGGTGCCGTCGCCGTCGTGCCTGACCACCCAGTCGGCCTCCGCCATGGCCCACCCCTTTTCACGAGTTCTGACGAGATCGTTCGTCGGCGGCTCATGCTCACCAGAACCGGGCGCGCGGGGCAACCGGTTTTCGTGCGGCGTGCGGGGCGCGGGACGCGGCGCGCGGGGATCGGCGCGCGGTGGGCGGCGTGCGGCGGCGGGCGGTGTGGCGGGCGGTCCGGGGGCGGGCGCTGGTTCAGGCCACCACCGCCGCGCGGACGCAGAGCACGTCCGGCAGGTGGGAGAGCAGCAGTGACCAGCTCTCGCCCTCGTCCCGGCTGCCGTACACGTCGCCGGTCCGGTTGCCGAAGTAGATCCCGGCCGGGTCGGCGTCGTCGGTGCGCAGGGCGTCGCGCAGCACGATGCCGTAGTGGTCCTCGCCGGGCAGGCCGTCGGCGAGCTCCTGCCAGCTGTCGCCGCCGTCGTTGGTGCGGAAGACGCGGCAGCGGCGGCCGGGCGGGATGCGATCGTCGGAGCCGCCGAGCGGGACGAGGTAGGCGGTGCCGCCCCGGCGGGGGTGGGCGGCGACGGCGAAGCCGAACTCGGCGGGCAGCCCGTCGACGATCGAGCGCCAGCTGCCGCCCCAGTCGTCGCTGCGGTAGACGCCGCCGTGGTTCTGCAGGTAGAGCCGGTCGTGGTGGACGGGGTCGGGGGCGATCTTGTGCACGCACTGGCCGAACTCGGGGTACTGGCTCTGCTCCGGGAAGAACTCGGCGCGCAGCCCGGTGTTGGAGGGCTCCCAGCTGTCGCCGCCGTCCTTGCTGCGGTAGACGCCGCCGCTGGAGACGGCGACCAGCAGCCGCTGCGGGTCGCGCGGGTCGGTGAGGACGGTGTGCAGGCCCTGCCCTCCGTAGCCCGCGCCCCACTGGGGCCGCTGCGGGTGCTCCCAGAGCGATTCGACCAGTGCGAAGGTCTCGCCGCCGTCGGTGGAGCGGAACAGCGCGGCGGGCTCGGTGCCCGCGTAGACGACGCCGGGGGCCTCGGCTCCGGCGGGCTGCAGCTGCCAGACCCGGGTGAGCGAGGCGCCGGTCGACTCGGGGAAGCGGATGGCCGGCCGAGCCGGCTCGTGCCAGCTCGCGCCGAGGTCGTCGGACCGCCAGACCGAGGGCCCCCAGTGGCTGCTGTCGGCGCCGGCCAGGATTCTGGTCCGGCCCTCGCGGCGGTCGACGGAGACGGAGTAGATCGCGTTCATCGGGAAGTGCGGCCCGCTGAACTCCCACGTCAGCCGGTCGCGGCTGCGGCCGAGAAAGAGGCCCTTCTCGGTTCCGACGGCCAACAGCACCTCGGTCATGCCTCACACCACCTGGTCAACGAGCACGGCCCCCCGGGAACGGCCCCCGACTGTCAGTGTCCCGCCGTCCATCGGTGGCCACATCTCGCCGCGCCGTTCACCCGGGAGGCGGGTCCGTTCACCCGGGAGGCCGGTCCGTTCACCCGGAGGGCCGTCGGGTCGGGAGAGGGCTACCCCCGGCAGCCCTCCAGCAGTCGCAGCCAGACCTCGCTGATCGTCGGGTACGCGGGCACCGCGTGCCAGAGCCGGTCGATCGGCACCTCGCCGACCACCGCGACGGTCGCCGAGTGCAGCAGTTCGGCCACCCCGGGGCCGACCAGGCAGGCGCCGACGAGTACCTGGCGGTCCAGGTCGAAGACCACCCGGGCCCGGCCGTGGTAGTCGTCGCCGTACAGCGAGGCCCCGGCGACGGCGCCGAGGTCGTGGTCGACGGTCTTGACCCGCAGCCCGGCCTGCTCGGCGTCGGCCAGGGTCAGGCCGACGGCGGCGACCTCCGGTTGCGTGAACACCACCTGCGGCGCGCCCGCCAGGTCGGCGGACGCGGCGTGCGCGCCCCAGCGTGCGGTGTCCAGCGGGCGCCCCTGGGCGCGGGCGGCGATCGCCGCACCCGTGATCCGCGCCTGGTACTTGCCCTGGTGGGTGAGCAGCGCGCGGTGGTTGACGTCCCCGGCGGCGTACAGCCACCCGCCGTCCACGCCGAGCACCGTGCAGCTGTCGTCCACCTCCAGCCAGTCGCCGGGCTTCAGCCCGACCTGCTCAAGCCCGATGTCGGCGGTGCGCGGGGCCCGGCCGGTCGCGTACAGCACCTCGTCGGCGGTCAGCTCCCCGCCGTCCCCGAGCGTGAGGGTCACCGGCCCGGAGCCGTCCGTCCGCCCCACCGCCGTGACCTCGGTGCCGAAGCGGACGTCCACCCCGGCCTTCCGCAGGCCCTCGGCGACCAGCTCGCCCGCGAACGGTTCCATCCGCGGCAGCAGCCGGTCCCCGCGCACCAGCAGCACCACCTCGGAGCCCAGCGCCCGCCAGGCGGTGGCCATCTCCACCCCGACCACACCGCCGCCGACCACCGCCAGCCGCCCGGGGACGGCCGGTGCGCCGGTGGCCTCCCGGTTGGTCCAGGGGTGGGCCTCGGCCAGCCCCGGCACGTGCCCGGGCAGCACCGGACGGCTGCCGGTGCACACCGCGACGGCGTGCCGGGCGGTGAGCACCCGCTCGCTGCCGTCCTCGGCCTCCACCGTCACCGTCCGGTCCCCGGCCAGCCGGCCGTGGCCGCGGACCAGTTCGATGCCGGTGTCCCGCAGCCATCGCACCTGGCCGTCGTCGTTCCAGTGCGAGGCGAAGGAGTCCCGGCGGGCCAGCACCGCGGCCGCGTCCAGCCGCCCGCCGCCGACCGCCTCCCGGGAGCCGGCCACCGCGCGGGCGTCGGCCAGCGCGGCCACCGGGCGCAGCAGGGCCTTGCTCGGCATGCAGGCCCAGTACGAGCACTCGCCGCCGACCAGTTCGGCCTCCACGATCACCGTGCGCAGCCCGGCGGCCATCGTCCGGTCCGCCACGTTCTCGCCGGTCGGGCCGGCCCCCAGGACGATGACGTCGTACTCCTCGGCGGTGCTGGTCATGCCCGGTCCTCCGTCGTGTCGATGGCCACCCCGGCCCGCAGGGCGAGGGTGACGGGCGTGCGTTCGCAGATGTCGAGCAGCCGGGCGCGCTGGTCCCCGTCCAGGCCGCCGGTCAGGGCGACCCGGCGGGAGATCCGGCCCCGGCTGCCGTCCGTCTCGTACCCGAGCCTGACCCGGACCCCCTCCAGCGGCCACTTCTTGCGTTCGGCGTACATCCGCAGGGTGATCGCGGTGCAGGAGCCGAGCGAGGCGAGCAGGAGCGCGAACGGCTCCGGCCCGCTGTCCGAGCCGCCCCGGCGCACCGGCTCGTCGGAGGTCAGCGGGTGGGTGCCGGCCCTGACGTCCACGCGGAAGGGCGCGTCGGCGGCGCTGCCGGTGACCACGGCCGAGGTGACCCGCCTGAACTCGGGCCCGGCGGCGGGCGGTTCGGTACGGCCGGTCTGTTCGCTCACGGGGCCTCGCTCTCCGCTCGGGTACGACGTGGGGCCCATCCTGCCGGGCCGGGCCCGCGGGCGCGACGGACGGACACGCGCAGGACGCGCAGGGGACACAGCGGTGCGCGCACGGGACACCCCCGGGGGCGGGCGCAGGCAGGACGGGGCGGGCGGGGGCGGCCCGGGCCGGGCGGGCTCAGCGCGCGGCGAGCTCCGCGAGCACCGCCGCCGTGTCGGCCGGGCGGGAGAACATCGGCCAGTGCCCGGTCGGCAGCTCGCGCAGCTCCCAGTTCGACCCCGCCATCGCGGCGAAGTACGGGTGGCCGGCCGCGATCAGCTCGCGGACCTGGGAGAGCGGGAACGAGCAGGACACCAGCGCCTGCGGCAGCGCGGCGCCCGCGCCGGTCAGCCGCAGTGCGTCCCGGTACACCCGGGCGGGGTGCGGGGTGGCGAGGGAACGGACCCGGGCCAGGGTGGCCTCGTCCATGCCCTCCGCAGCGGCGCCGTGGGCGCTCAGGTACTCCCACGACGGCATCGGGAGCCGGCCGTCCGCCACCGAGGCGTCGGCCGTCTGCCGGTAGTCGGGCTGCCAGAGGTCGTAGACCGCGGAGCCGTCGAGCAACGGGCCGCTGTCCAGGTACACCACCCGGCGGATCCGTTCGGGCATCCGGTCCGCGAGCCCGCCCACCGCGGCGCAGGCACCGCTGTGGGCGACCGGCACGACCTCCCACAGGTCCTCGCGGACCAGCAGGTCGGCCAGGTCGGCGATGTGGTCCTCCAGACCGAAGTCGCCGCTCTCGCCGGCCCGTTCGGCCAGCCCGGGCAGACTCACCGGGAAGACCCGGTGCCCGGCGGCGCGCAGCGGCGCGGCCACCTCGTCCCAGGCCCAGGCGCCGAGCCAGAACCCGGGAACCAGTACGAACGTGCTCATGGCGGATCGCTCCTTCGTCGGTGGGGCTGCTGTCACCGACGACTCTAGGAGCGGAGGCGCACGGTGGTCAGCGGATTTCCCGTCGGTGTGTCCCCGGCGAGCTGCGGAGCACAGCAAGCGGCGGAGCACAGCGAGTGGCGGAGCACGGCGAGCGGGGGACACGGCGAGGGGCCCGGGGGGGGGGGCCCCCGCGCCCCGCCCCGCCCCCCCCCCCCGCGCGCCCCCCGCGCCCGCCCCCGCGCGGGGGGGCGCGGGGAGCCCCGGCCGCGCGCGCGCGGCGAG
>NZ_JBHWBZ010000079.1:13546-22153 GCF_042735475.1 Kitasatospora sp. NPDC059577
CCTGCTCCCGCGCGAGGCGCGGCTCCGCGCCTCCCGGCCTCGCCGCGCCCGGGCCCCGGCCCCCCCCCGCCCCCCCCGGCCCCCCCCCCGACCGGCCCGGCCTCAGGCCTGGCCGCCGGCCGCCTGCTCCTCGGCGACCTTCCGCTTCACCTCGGCCATGTCCAGGCCGCGGGCCTGACCGATCAGGTCCTCGAACACCGCCTCCGGCAGCGCGCCGGCCTGCGAGAAGACGAGCACGCCCTCACGGATGATCGCCAGCGTCGGGATCGACTGGATGCCGAACGCGGCGGCCAACTCCTGCTGCGCCTCGGTGTCCACCTTGGCGAAGACCAGGTCCGAGTGGCGCTCCGCCGCCTTCTCGTACACCGGGGCGAACTGGCGGCAAGGACCGCACCACCCGGCCCAGAAGTCGATGAAGACGAACTCCTTGCCCTCCGGACCGGGGACGATGTCGTCGAAGTTCTCCTTGGTCAGCTCGACCGTGCTGCTCATCTCGCGATTCCTTCCCTTCCGGAGGTGGCGGTACAGGCCATGTGCCCGCGACAACCGTGCCGGTCGGCACCCTATTCCGGGGCGTCCGGCGGCCCCCGCACCGACCGGCGGTCCCGGCGTTGAGCAGCGGGCCGCCACCGTCCGTACAGGAGGGTGTCCAGTCCGTTCAGGCCGCGGGAGGCACCCCATGCACAGCGAACCGCGCACCCGCCGGGCAGCCGTGCTGGCCGCCATCGGCATCGCGGCGGCCGCCCTGATCGCCGGCTGCGGGTCGTCGGGGGGCGGCAGTTCGAGTGCGCCGAGCACGTCGGGCAGCCCGAGCGCCCCGGCGAGCGCGACCCTGCAGACCGCCAAGGACCCCACGCTGGGCACGATCGTCACGGACAGTTCCGGCTTCACGCTCTACCGCTTCGACCAGGACGAGAGCAACCCGCCGGAGTCCTACTGCAACGGCAGCTGCGCCGTGATCTGGCCGCCCGAGCACGCCAACGGCGCCGTCACGGTCAAGGGCATCGACAGCAAGCTGGTCGGCACGGTCACCCGCTCCGACGGCACCCAGCAGGTCACCGTCAACGGCTGGCCGGTCTACCGCTACTCGCCGGACACCAAGCCCGGTGACACCAAGGGCCAGGGCGTGGGCGGCACCTGGTTCGCGGTGACCCCGAGCGGCGGCAAGGCGGCCGCCACGGCGAACCCCAACCCCATGCCCAGTACTCCGGGCTACTGACCGATGTCGACCGCCCTCGACCGGGAGGCCCGGGTGCGCAACGATGAAGTGGTGACCGAGGAGCACCCCGTCGGCGGCACCGCCGGCCACGGCACGGGGGCGTCGGACGAGGAGTTGATGCGCGCCCTGTACCACGAGCACGCCGGTCCGCTCTTCGGCTTCGTGCTCCACCTGGTCGCCGGCGACCGGCAGCGGGCCGAGGACGTCGTCCAGGAGACCCTGGTCCGCGCCTGGCGCAACATCCACCGCCTGGACCCGGGGGTGGGCTCGCTGCGGCCGTGGCTGGTGACCGTCGCCCGCCGGATCGTGATCGACGAGCACCGCAGTGCCCGGGCCAGGCCGCGCGAGGTGGACGCGTCGGCCCTGGAGGTGCTGCCCGCCGAGGACGAGCTCGACCGGGCACTGCGGATGATGACCGTCGCGGACGCGCTCGGCGACCTCTCGCCGGCGCACCGCGAGATCATCGTCGAGACGTACCTGAAGGGCCGCACGGCCAACGAGGCGGCCGCCGAACTCGGCATCCCGGCCGGGACCGTGCGGTCGCGGGTTTTCTACGCACTGCGCTCGCTGAGGCTCGCGCTGGAGGAACGGGGAGTGACATCGTGACCGAGCGTCCTGACCCTGTGCCCGGCGTGCCGGACGGTCCGGCCGGTGACCCCCGCAGCCCCGGCGGGCCGGACCGCGCCTTCGGCGAGCCGGAGCACGTCGACGCCGGTGCCTACGTCCTCGGCCTGCTGGAACCCGCCGAGCGCGCCGCCTTCGAGCAGCACCTCGCCGACTGCCCGCAGTGCGCCGAGCAGGTGGCCGAACTCGGCTTCGTGGAACCGCTGCTGGCCGAGTACGCGGGCTCCGCGAGGGCGGCCGGGCTGGACCCGGCCGGCCCCGCCCCGCACCCCGACCCGCAGCTCCTGGACCGGCTGGTCGCCGAGGTCGGCACCGTCCGGCGGCGCGGCCGGGTGCGGCGGCTGGTCCTGGCGCTGGCCGCGACCGCGATGGTGGCGGCGGGCCCCGCGGTCACGGCCGCGGTGCTCACCGCCGACAGCACCCCCGCCGTGGTTGCCGTGGCCGAGCAGTTCAGCGCCACCGACCCGGCCACCGGCGCGCACGCCACCGTCGGCGTGAACGGCACCACCTGGGGCAGTCAGGTCAGCATGCAACTCTCCGGCGTCCGGGGCCCGTTGACCTGCAGCCTGGTCGCCGTCTCGCACGGCGGCGGGCAGCAGACGGTGAACACCTGGGCCGTCCCGGCGGGCAGCTACGGCAACGACGGCGTGCTGCACACCACCGGCGGCGCGGCCCTCCAGCCGGGCGACATCGACCACTTCGAGGTGCGCGTACAGGACACCGGTGCCCTCCTGGTCGCCGTCCCGGCCCACCGGGCCTGACCCGCGCCCTGCGCGAGGACCCGGCTCAGTACGGCCCGTGCACGTGGTGGTACGCGGCCAGCCGCTCGATCCGGGCCGTTCCCCGGACACCGGGCCAGTGCGGATCCGGCTCGCCGGTGCCGGACATGTGCTCCCGCCGCCAGGTGCGGCTCCAACCGACCCGGATCGTCGGCTCGAAGCTGTGCGGGCGCCCGCACGGGCAGGGCGTCAGCACCCGCGCGCAGGAGCGGCACAGCCCGGCGTGGCCGTGGCCGGTCGGGACCGGCAGCGCGGGGCCCTCCTCCCCGCAGGCCGGGCAGCCGGGCAGCTCGGCGCCGTCCAGCAGCGCGTTCTGCCGCCGCACGTATGCGGGCAGGGTCAACGGCGGGTGCAGGAAGGGGTCGTGGAGCCAGGCGGAGTCCGGCGAGTCCCACCGGTACCGGTACTGGTCCCACCAGGGTGCCACCGACGTCTCCCGCCGCCCGGCCCGCTTCTGCGCCCGGCGCTGCCGTGCGTACTCCTCGGCCCGGGCCCGCCACAGCTCACGGGCCTCGTGCAGCTCCTCCACCGCGCGGACCAGCGCGTCGGGGTCGGTCTCCAGGTGCCGGGGCATCCGGGCACTCACGGTGAGGTGGTGGTAGGTCGCCCGCAGGCCGTAGGGGGCGAAGCGGGTCAGGCAGGTCCGCAGCGCGCTGTGCCGCCGGTACGGCGGGAGCGAGGTGTCGTGCACCCGGGCGCGGTGGGTGTGGAAGCTGGTCATGCCGGGGGCTCCAGGCTCAGCGCGCGGGCGATCGCGGCGGTGACGGCGGGCGCGTGGTCGGGCAGTTGCCGCTCGGCCCAGCGCGCCGCCAGGGCGAGGAAGTCACGCAGGTCCCGCTCGGCCCCGGCGAGCAGCCGGCGCAACTCGTCCGGGGACAGCTCGATCACCGGGCTGTCGTCGTCCTCGTCGTCCTGGGTCAGCCGGACGGTGCGGCCGACCCATTCGACCCGGGCGTCCGGGTCGTGGCCGAACCAGGCCGTGCCCGCGCCGTCGGTCACGTCCAGCCATGCGCGCCAGTCCTCCAGGCCGGTGCAGCAGCCCGGTGCGAAGACGGTGCCGGTGGCGGTGTCGGTCACCCGGAGCCCGCCGGGGGCGAAGAGGTCCGGCACGGTGAGCAGCCCGTGCAGGAAGGCGCCCAGGGGGTCCTCGGGCCGCGGACCGCGCCCGTCGGCCTCCTCGGGGTCGATGTCGTTGCGGTCGGTGATCCGCCATACCGCCGTGCCCACCTCGGCCGGTGTCGACCGGCCGTCCAGCACCAGGTACTCCCAGCGTTCGTGCTCGCCCGTGGGCCAGAGCTCGAAGCCGTCGGGGGCGAAGATCTCCAGGACCGGCTGCATCGACATCATCGGGCGATCATGCCGGAGGCCGGCCGCGCCGGGCACGGCTTTTACGCGGCGTCCGCGGCGATCGCGGCCAGCACCCGCCCACAGCGCCGGGCGAAGGCGCGCTGGGCGAGCGGGAGCAGCGGGCCGGCCAGCCGGGCGTACCGGGCGACGGGGCGGCTGAAGGCGGTGACGGTGAACCAGACCGACCCGTCGGGGCCCAGCTCGACCGCGAAGGTCTCCTCGCCGCGGGCCAGGTGGCCGTGCCGCGTTCCGTAGGTGAAGCCGTAACGGTCCGGGCCGTCGACGGTGGCCAGCACCCGGTTGGGGGCTCCCGCGCGCAGCGGGCCGAGGCCGATGGCGCAGTGGACGGCGAGGCCCGGGGCGGCCGGCTCGGCCCCGGCGTCGATCCGCACGCCCGCGAGCCGGTGCATCCGCCAGCCGAGCAGGGCGGCTCCGGCGACCTCCAGCGCGGCGCGGCCGTGGCCGACGAGGGCCCGGTGCCGCAGGTGGTGGTAGCCGTCGGGCAGTGTGCCGGTGGCGCTGGCGCCCTGCTCGGGGTAGCTGAGGTCGTTCATCGGTGGGCCTCCGCGGTGTCGGGCCGGCTGTCGATCCGGTGGTCGAGCCGCTTGTCGAGTCGGCTGTCGGGGCTGTCGGGGCGGCGGTCGGGCGGGCCGTCGGGGCGGCTGTGGAGCCGGCGCCAGGCGAGGAGGGCGCAGAGGGCGAAGCCGAGGGCGTTGCCGACGCCGTGGGTGGCGGCCATCCAGGCCAGGGTGGGGTGGGGGAGTCCGGCGGCCCGGCCGAGTGCCCACCAGAGGGCGAGCACCATGGTGACCGCGAGGACGGCCGAGGAGACGGCGAGCAGCCGGGCGGTGGCGGTGTCGCCGCTGCGGTGGCGCAGCTCGCGCCAGGTGACCAGCCCGACCAGCCACATCCCGGTGGTCAGCACCAGGGCTCCGGCGAACTGCCACCAGGTGCCGAGGAAGTACCCGGCCAGCACCAGCAGGGTGCCGGCCGGGACGCTGAGCGCCGCGCAGCGGGCCGCGGTGGAGCCGGCCCCGGCGGTGCGGCAGACCAGCCCGGCGACCAGGGCGGCGGTGAACCCCGCGTAGTGGAAGTGCGGGACGGTCAGGGCCAGGATGTGCGGCTCGAAGCCGAACAGCGGGTAGCCGGAGCGCTCGGCGACCAGGGCGACCCCGGCGACCGAGGGCGCGGCGAGCGCGGTGAGCACCGCGACCTCGGCGGGTGCGAGCGAGCGGGTGCGGGCCAGCCGCAACGGTGCGTGCAGGGCGATGACCAGGGTGCCCAGCGCGTAGACGGCGGCGTTGCCGGTGGCGAGGCCGCCGTGCGGCAGCCAGAGCGAGAGTGCGCCGGGTACGGCCGCGAGCGGCCAGAAGCGGCGAACCCGGGCGAGCCCGGGTTCGTCGATCAGGGCGAGGCCGAGCGGGACGACGGCGCCCATGCCGAGCAGGACCAGGAGGTCCACCAGTTCGGTGGTGCCCTTTCCCATGGCGGACACACCCTTCTTGAACGTGTTCAAATGAGCTTCGCCGCCGACTCTACGTCGCCGACTTGAACGCGTTCAACTCGCCCCCGTCGCGGTCCCGGCCCGGCCGGCCTGGTGGGAACGCCGGGTGCGGCGCACTCTGGAGGGGTAACCGATGGAGGTGATCCGCCATGCAGACGCAGACTCTGGTCGGTTGGCACATCGAGATGGAGTTCCGAGAGGACGGGCCGCGCACCAGTGCCGCCGCCATGCTCCGGCTCGGCGACGGGACCGAACTGCGTGCCCACGGCTACAGCAGCCGCCACCCCTCCGACCCGGAACAGCTTCGGGTCGGCGAGGAGGTCGCCGGGGCCCGTGCGCTCAACGACCTCGCCTCGCAACTGCTCACCAAGGCCCACGGCGAGATCCAGGAGGTCAGCCCGGTCCCGACCCACCCGCTGTCGTGACCGCCCCGCGCCCGGCAGGCGGTGGCGCCGGACAGCAGTCGGGCCGCCCGCGGATCCCGCTGATCTGCCCGCGCTGCGGGCACGAGCAGCAGGTCGTCCCCGGCGGCCCGGAACGGGCGGTCAAGGTCGTCCACGTCGGGACCGGCCGGGAGGCCTGCGAGCCCGGGGACCTGGCGCGGGCACCTGACGACGGGACCTGAGGGCGGGACCTGCCGACGGGACCCGCCGAACGGATCCCGGGGGCGGGAACACGGGACGGGAACACGGGCACGGCGAACGTCGGCCCGAGCCCCGTCGGCCTGCGCCCCCGGGTCCCCGGGCCCGGGGGCGTAAGGCGCATGCCCCGGCCGGGCCGACCGCCCGGTCCCCGGCCCGGCCGCCCTCAGTTGACGCAGTACGTGCCCGGCGGCTGCCACTCCGGCCCGACCAGGCGCTGCTCCAGCACGTTCGGGGTGATCCGGATCCCGACCGTCCCGGCCAGCCCGACCCGGAACCGGCTGCGGGCGAGCGCGATCAGCGCCGTCAGTCCGTACTTGTTGATGAGCGAGGCGCGGTAGCGCGCGGTCGCGTCGGCGTCGCAGAGCCGGGCGCGGGCCGGCACGCTGCGGCCGGTCCGGCGCCCGTGGGCGTCGCAGGGGCCGATCAGCACCCGGGGGTGGCGGCGGATCCGCTCGGCCTCGCCGGAGTGCGCTGGGGTCCAGATGCCGAGGGCCGCGCCGTCCGGCACCACCCAGAGCTGGGACTCGATCCGGTTGCCGTCCTCGTCGAAGGTGGTGAGCAGGAGGTACCGGCTGTCGGCGAGCCGGTCGGTTCGGTGGTGCACGACGTCCTCCCTCGGGGTCGGGGGCGGCTCGGTGCCCGTGGCGCCCGGCGCTCGTGCGGTACTCCTCGGCGATCGGCCCGGGGGTCCGCGCGTGCGCACCCGGTGGGCCAGCGGGGCAGCCCCGCCGGTTGCGGGCGGGTGCCCCGGCCGGGCCACTCCATTCTGGTCCACCCGGGCGGGCAGTTCGAGGGGGCGGGGCTGCCCGTGTACCGGGTGCGAGGCCGCTTGCCGACCGGGGACCGCCGGTCGCTAAGATCATCTCGCAACACGACGCGAAGGGGAGCCAGTGGCGCGGGTTGCGGTGATAGGCGGGGGTATCAGCGGGCTGGGGACGGCGCTCATGCTCGGACGGCGGGGCCACGCGGTCACGTTGTTCGAACAGGATGCCCGACAGGCCGGGGAGGACCTGGACGGGGACTTCTTCGACTGGGGCAGGCCCCGGGTCCCGCAGGCCGTCCAGCCCCACTCGTTCCTCGCTCCCGTGCGCACCGTGCTGCGCGCCGAGGCCCCCGACGTCCACGCCGACCTGCTGGCGCGCGGAGCCCGGGAGTACCACGACTTCGACTGGTTCGACGAGCACCCGGCACACCGGGCCGGCGACGAGGAACTGGTGACCCTGCGGACCCGCCGCATCGTGCTGGAGGCCGCCCTGACCGCGGCCGTCGGGCGGGAGACCACCGTCGAGGTCCGGCGGGGCCACCGGGTGGACGCCCTCACCTTCGAGGAGGGCCGCCCGGCCCGGGTCACCGGGGTGCGGGCGGGAGCGCGAACGCACCGGGCGGACCTCGTGGTCGACGCCTCCGGCCGCCGCTCGTCGGTCCCCGACCGACTGGTCGAGGCCGGCTGCCGCCCGCCCGTGGTCGAGAGCCACCGCACCGGGATCACCTACCTGGCCCGCTGGTACCGCCTGCGCGCCGACGGCCCGCGCGACCCCGGGCGGGTGAAGGGCGGCTCGACCGCACCCTTCGCGATGGCCGGCGTCTTCCCGTCCGACAACGACACCTTCGCGCTGAGCATGGTGCTGTCCACGGGTGATCCGACCCGCGGCGCGCTCACCGACCCCGCCGTGTTCGAGGCCGTCGCCCGGAGCTTCCCCGCGACCGCGGCCTGGCTCGCCCTGGAGCCCGAACCGCGCTCCGCCGTCCTGGCGATGGCCGGCCTGGACAACCGCTGGACCTCCCTCGTCGACGACCACGGACCCGTCGTCACCGGCCTGGTCAACGCCGGGGACAGCCTCGTCCACACCAACCCCACCCTGGGCCACGGCGTGGCCCTCGGCCTGCTCGCCGCCCAGTACCTCGCCACCCACGTCGACCGGATCGCCGCCGACCCCGCCGACTACCACGACTGGACGGTGCGGACCCTCCGGCCGTGGTTCGACGCCCAGGTGACGGCCGACCGGGCCAACGAGCAACGCCTCTCCGAGAACGCGCCGCCCGCCGACCGCCGGACCGCCGCCCTGGCCGTCTGCGCCTTCGAAGACCCGGTCGTGATGCGGGCCCGGGCCCAGGTGCGCCACCTCCTGCGCACCCCGGACGAGGCCTACGGCAGCGACGAGGTGCAGGAGCGCGTCAGCGCCTGGCTGGCCGCCCGTCCGGACTTCACGCCCGGCCACGACGGCCCGACCCGGGACCGCTGGGACGCGCTCATCCCGGCCTGAGCGCCGGCCCGGCCGGCGGCGGCCTCCCGCGGGCACCGGCTCGCCGGCGGCGGCGCCGGTAACGGCGAGCGGCCCGGAAACGGCGAGTGCCCGGAAACGGCGAGGGGGGGGGGCGCGCGGGGGGGGGGGCGGGCGCGGCGGGAGGGCGCCCCCACCACCCCCCACAGGGAGGGGGAGAACACCCACACCCCCCGGGGGTGGGCCAAGACCACCCCCGGGGCGGCCC
>NZ_JBHWBZ010000079.1:22163-37399 GCF_042735475.1 Kitasatospora sp. NPDC059577
GCGCGGGGGGGGGGGGGGGTCTCCGCGGGGCGCGCCGGAACTGGGGTGGGCCCGGTAACGGCGGGGGGCCCGGCCGGGTTTGGGCACACCCCGCCCGGGCCGCGTACGCACCCGAGCAACCCCTGGGCGTCAGTGCACCAGCACCGGCACCGCGTCGTTCTCCGCAGCGCCCGCGTCGGCGCCCGCACCCGGGGCCGCACCGGGACGGCCGGCGTTGATGAAGGTGAAGGCGACGGTGGCCGCGGCCACCAGGATCCCGAAGGACACCCAGATCGCGGTCGAGAAGCCGTGCACCATGCCGCCGAACTGCAGCGCCTTGGCGGCCTCGGGGGAGGTGGCGGCCGCGGCGGTGGCGTGCGAGGCCAGCCAGCTCGTGGTCGCGCTGGCCGCGATGGTGTTCAGCAGCGCGGTGCCGATGGCGCCGCCGACCTGCTGCGAGGTGTTGACCATCGCGGAGGCCACGCCCGCGTCGCGCGGCTGGACGCCGTGCGTGGCGAGGCTCATGGCGGGCATGAACGCGGTACCCATGCCGAGGCCCATCAGGACCAGGCCGGGCAGGATCAGCGCCGGGTACGAGGTGTCCAGGCTGATGTGGGTCAGCAGGAACATGCCGATCGAGGCGACCATGAAGCCGGGCGCCATCAGGTAGCGCGCCGGGACCCGGGTCATCAGCCGGGCGCCGATCTGGGTCGAGCCGGTGATCATGCCCGCCACCATCGGCAGGAAGGCCACGCCGGTCAGCACCGGGCTGTAGCCGAGCACGATCTGCAGGTAGTAGGTCAGGAAGAGGAACAGGCCGAACATGCCGATCACGGCCATGCCCAGCGACAGGTACACCCCGCCGCGGTTGCGGTCCAGCACCACGCGCAGCGGCAGCAGCGGGGCCTTGACCTTGAGCTCCACCACGACGAAGGCGATCAGCAGCACGGCGGCCGCGGCGAACAGGCCCAGGGTGCTTCCGGCCGTCCAGCCGGAGGACTCGGCCCGGGTGAAGCCGTAGACCAGGGAGACCAGGCCGGTGGTCACCAGCAGCACGCCGGGGACGTCCAACCGGTTGCGGTTGCGGCCCTCGGCGGGCTCGCGGATCACCATGACGGCGCCGGCGGCGGCCACGATGGCGAACGGGATGTTGACGAAGAAGGTCCAGCGCCAGTTCATGTACTCGGTCAGCAGGCCGCCGAGGATCAGACCGATGGCGCCACCGCCACCGGCGATCGCACCGTAGATGCCGAACGCCTTGGCGCGTTCCTTGGCCTCGGTGAAGGTCACCGCGAGCAGCGACAGCGCGGCCGGGGCGAGCAGCGCGCCGAACACGCCCTGCAGGGCGCGGGCGCCGAGCAGCATCGCGGTGTTGGCCGCGGCGCCGCCGAGCGCGGAGGCGAGGGCGAAGCCGGTCAGGCCGACGATGAAGGTCCGCTTGCGGCCCCAGAGGTCCGCGATCCGGCCGCCGAACAGCAGCAGGCCGCCGAAGGCCAGCGCGTAGGCGGTGATCACCCACTGGCGGTTGCCGTCGGAGATGCCCAGGTCCCGCTGTGCGGAGGGGAGGGCGATGTTCACGATGGTCGCGTCGAGGACGACCATCAGCTGGGCGAGGCCGATGAATATCAGCGCCTTCCAGCGCTGGGGATCGGGCAGTGGCGCCGGTCGGGCGTCGGTTCGGGACATGGGGGTACTCACTTCACGGTGCGTGGTGTGCGTGAACGGTCGACTGCCGTACGGGAACGCCGGGTTGCCGTACGGTGAAAGGTGCTCGGAGCGCGTGCGCGGGCAGGCTCGGGGCGGTGCCGCTCAGGAGCGCGGGCCGCCCGGTGCCGTCGGTCGGATCGGGTGTGCCGGTCGGATCGGGTCTCGGATCAGGTGTGGTGGATCGGTCGGTTCCGGGGCTGGAAGTCGTCGAAGGTCGCGGCCCGGCCGGGCAGGACCGAACGGGCCGGCGTGCGCAGACCGTCCAGGAAGATCTGCAGGTGCCGGTGCACGAAGTCGTCGAGCAGCAGGCACGAGGTGTTCGGCAGCGGCCGGGTCAGCTGGCTCATCGCGATGAACAGGTCACCGTGGTCGACGTCCGGCCGGAGTTCGCCCGCGGCCCGGGCGCGCTCCATCAGCCCGCCCACCGCGGACTGCAGACGCTCCCGGATCTCGGCCAACTCCGGGTCGTGCGGGTCGACGTGACTACTGAACAGTGTGCAGAGGCCGCCGACCTTCTCCGCGACGGTCGCGTGCGCGAACCGCTGCAGAGCATCGAACGGGCCGCCGCCGTCAGGAGCTTCCGCCTCCACCGTCGCCGTCTCGGCGAGACCCAGGATGCGGTTCTTGACGAGCAGGACCACCTCGCGGATCAGTGCCATCCGGTCCGGGAAGTTCCGGTAGAGAGTGGCATTGCCGACCCCTGCCCGCTTCGCGATCTCGTCCAGCGGCGCGTCCGCACCGTGCTCGACGAACGCGTCCCGGGCCGCCAGTACGATCCGCTCCCGGTTCCGGCTCGCATCCGCACGCAACTTCGGCGTACGGGTGCTCCCCGCGGGACGGACCGACTCTTCGGCGGCGGTGGTCACGACGACTGCTCCTCCAGGATACCGGGGAAATTCTCCCCGCTTCTGCCAACGTAGTCGAAAACGGGGAATCCGTCCCCGGAATTTCCTCCCGGGATGTGACCTGCGTCACATCATCGTGGCTCCGGGGTCCTCGTCGGTCCTCGCCCCGGGGTCCTCGTCGACGGCGGTCAGATTGCTCTCCAGTCGCTCCAGCAGGCGTGCCAGCGCGGCTCGGTCGGCCTCGTCGAGTCCGGCCAGCATGATCGCCTCCAGCTCCCGCCAGGACCGCGCGACCCGGTCGCGCAACGCGCAGGCGGCCGCCGTCGCCTCGACCACCACGGCCCTCCGGTCGGTCTCGCTGCGCCGCCGGCGCAGGAACCCCGCCTGCTCCAGTCGCTGCACCATCCGCGTCACGGTGGAGGCGTCCACCCCGAGCTCCTCGATCAGCGCCGCCTGCGGCTGCGGCCCGCGCTCCCAGAGCAGCATCATCAGCAGCTCCTGGCCGGCGTGCAGGCCGTGGGGGCGCAGCAGGCGTTCGGCGTTGGCCCGGTGCAGCCGGGAGACCCGGGCGATGGCCTGGCTGGTGCCGCCCGCCTCGGCGAGGGGCTGGTTCCTTGGATCGCGCACGCGGTCATTGTATGGGCAATCAATGGGCAGTCGGCCTGCGGGCGGCCGAGGGGTGCTCTGTGGCCATCGGGTGGATTTCCCTTGCGCCGACAGCGATCGAGGCGTTTACTTGGCCGCGCAAGCAAAATGATTGGCCGCGCAAATAATGCGCGGCCGAGGCGACCAGGGGAGCAAGCCATGCGAGTCATCAGCCAGACCGTGCGCGTCAACGACCCGGCGAACCCCGACGAGACGCCCCTCACCCGTGACGACGTCTGGGCCGGCCTGCTGCGCAAGGCCGAGAACGCGGTGCCCTTCGTCGCCGCGATGGACGAGTGCACCGTCCTGGAGCGCACCGGGAACGGTCTGGTGCGGGAGGTCGTCTTCCACGGGGAGCGGGTCCGCGAGGAGATCGTCTTCCACCCGAAGACCCGGGTCAGCTTCTTCCGCCGCGACGAGGTCGCCACCTGGGTGATCCACAACGACATCGACGAGGACGAGGACGGCCTCACCCTGACCTTCCGCGGCGAACTCGACCTCGGCGGCGGCGACGCCGAGGAGGCTGCCGCCGAGCGCATGCACGCGGGCTACCTCCTCGCCCTGCAGACCACCCTCAAGCTCTCGCGCGAGGCCGCCCGCGAGGCGTGACGGCCGGTTCCGGGGCCGTGGCGCGCGCTATCGTCGTAAGCCGGAAAGCCCGTAACCACTCGCCGGCGCGTGCGTTGACCCGGGGGGTGCCCAGGCGAAGGAGGAAGGCCCGTGACCGCGATCTCCGAGCGCCCGCAGATGCTGCCCGAGCAGTTCGAGGAGTTCGCCCGTCATCTGGGCCGGACCGTCGAAGGCATCCGGCTGGAGTTCATCAACGGGAAGCTGGGGATCAAGCCCGTGCCAGACGGCGACCACGGCCGCATCGTCCAGTGGCTCAACCGGATCTGCATTCAGGCCCGGCCGGAGCTCTACGTACATGACCAGGGGCTGAAGATCGAGGGCTACCGGGGTGGGTTCGCTCGCCCGGACGGCACGCTCGCCGATGCCGATGCCTTTGTGGGGCGGGGAGACTGGGCCACGACCGAGGACGTGCTGATGGTCACGGAGGTCACTTCGTTCGACTCCGACACCGATCGTCGGGAGCGCGTCGAGAAGCCCCGCGCCTACGCCGAGGCCGGTATCCCGGTCTACCTGCTGATCGACCGGGACTCCGCCGAGGTCGTCGTCCACAGCCAGCCGGACGGCGTCCGCTACGAGAGCGTCCGGACCCTGCCCTTCGGCAGGACCGTGCGGCTGCCGGACCCGGTGGGGATCTCCCTGGACACCGAGCCGCTGAAGAACTGGGTGCGCTGATCCCGGGCATGGCTTCCCCGGGGTGTCAGGGCTTGCGGCCTAGGCTGTGGGCGTCCCGGGCGGCCGGTGGGCCGCGGGAGTCGGGAGGGGCCCGGCGGCCGGGTGGGCGAGGAGGTCCGCGATGGGCAGCGGTGAGACCGCCAGGGTGCGTTGTGTGCCGGCCGTTCCGTGCTGGGTGAGCCTGATGTCCCGGGACCTGGACAGGGCCAAGGCGTTCTACGGACCGCTGCTCGGGTGGGAGTTCGAGACCGGCCCGGACCACTTCGGGCCGTACGTGCACGCGGTGGTCGACGGCGAGGCGGTGGCCGGCCTCGGGGTCGCGGGCGAAGGGGCGATCCCGGTCGCCTGGACCAGCTACTTCGGGACGGAGAGCGCCGACGCGGCCGCCGACGCGGTGCGCGAGCGCGGTGCGACGCTCGCGATCGGCCCGCTGGCCTTCGACGCCGGACGGGTGGCGTTCGCGGCCGACCCGGCGGGTGCCGTGTTCGGGATCTGGGAGGGCCCGCTGGGCCGGGCCCGCAAGCTGGAGCTGCCGGGGGCCCCGGTCTGGATCGAGCTGCGGACCCCCGACCCGTTCGCGGCGGCGCTGTTCTACGGCGAGGTGTTCCGCTGGGACGGCCGTGACCCGGAGCGCTTCGACGTCCGCTGGGAGCACGACCGGGTGGTGCTGCGCGCGGAGGGGAACAGCGTCGCCGCGCTGGCCAGGGAGGAGTCGAGCGGCCCGGCGGGGATGCCCCCGCACTGGGAGGTGTCCTTCGCCGTCCCGGACACCGACAAGGCGCTGGCCCGGGCGGTCGAGCTGGGTGGCGCGGCGCTGGGCCCGGTCTTCGACTCCCCGTACGGGCGGGTGGCCCGGCTGCGGGACCACGAGGGCGCCCGGTTCGCGGTGATCGGGCCGAAGCCCTGACCGTCGGGGGCGGTGTCACGGCCTGGGCGCGCTGACCGCGGGGCAGCCGTGATCGACGGCGGGCCCGCGGTCAGTCGGCCGTTCCGAGCGTCTCGCGCTCGGCGCGCAGCCGGTCGCCGAGTGCGGCGCGGGCGGTGGCGGGCAGGGCCTTGCGGGCGGCGCGGAAGAGCTGCTCCTCCTCGCCGCGCAGGTGGCGCCGGAGGGTGTCGTCGAGGCCGCGCAGCAGGGTGTCGAAGGCGGGGTCGGCCGGGCGGAGCGCCTGCAGGTCGGAGAGGTACTGCCCGATCGCCAGGTGGTCGTGGATGCTGCTGAACACCAGTGCCCCGCCGTCGGGCACGTCGTGCTGCACGACCGGGAAGAGGTGTTCCTCCTCGGCGGCGCAGTGGGCGAACAGCAGGTCGGTCAGCCTGGTGACCAGGTCGCCGCGGTCGGTGCTGCCGGCCGGGGCGGCCTCGATCGCGTCGAGCAGCTCGGTGACGGCCCGGTGGTCGGCGGTGAACTCGCCGAGGATGTCCGGCCTGCGGCTCATGGCTCGCCCGCCTCTCGCACGGAAACTGGCCCCCGTGCCTTCCAGTATCCGGCGTCGCGCCGGTCAGCCGGGTGAGCGGGCGGTCACCCTCCGTCCCGCCGCCCGGTGAGGCCGAGCAGCCGGGTCTGCGGGTCGGCGTCCTCGGGCACCGGCAGCGGCGGGTCGAAGAGCCCGCTGCCGGAGAGGTCGCCGTAGCCGGAGATCTGGCCGAGCGCGAAGTCGACGAGTACCGCCGGGAGCCGGGTGCGCCGTCCGGTGCCTTCGGCGAGGTCCCAGGTGTGGATCGCCAGGTCGGTGGTGAGCTGGTCCAGGTAGTACTGGCCGGAGACGTCCCCGAAGGAGAGGTGGACGGTCAGGTCGGCGGCGCCGGGGACGGCCCAGGCCTGGCGGGCGGCCTCGGCGGCGTCGGTCCAGGCGGCGACCGGGTCCGCGCCGAGCACGTCGCCGTCGAAGCGGCCGCCGACCTCGCCGATGGTGGCACCCATCAGCAGTTCGGGAACCCAGAGCTGTTCGCCGGTGAGGTGGTTGACCAGGTCGCGGACGGACCAGTCGCTGCACGGGGTGGGGGAGTCCCACTGGTCGGGGGTGATCAGTCGGACGCGTTCGTCGAAGGCGGCCAGGGCCTCGGGGTACGGGGTGCCGGTGCGCGCGGCCCGTTGGTGTTGCCTGCGTGGGGACATGCCTCCACCCTGCCCCGGGCCGGGTGGGGGCCGCGAGTCGCCCACGGACCGTCAGTTGTTCAAATTCGAACTCCAAGGTACGGTCGGGGGAGCGGCAGGTTCAAATTTGAACAATGGCGCCGGGGTGACGACCCCCGCCCGCCGCCCCACCACACGCACGCGCGCCGGCCCCGGCCGGCGGCGACCGACCGACCCCGATCGATGGAGACGCGCATGCCGAGCAGCAGCCCGAGCACGACCGCCGCCACCAGCCCCACCGTCCGCCCGGCCCGGGAGACTTCCGGCCCCGCGGCGACCTCCCCGCACGCCTACGACGCCGGACTCCTGCTCCTGCGCCTCGTCCTCGGCCTGACGATGGCCGCGCACGGCAGCCAGAAACTGTTCGGCTGGTTCGGCGGCGGCGGGATCGACGGCACCGGTCAGTTCTTCACCATGAGCGGCTACCCGGCCGGCAACGCCATGGCCGTGGTGGCCGGCCTCACCGAGACGCTGGGCGGACTCGCCCTGGCCGTCGGCCTGTTGACCCCGCTGGCGGGCGCCGCGATCGTCGGCACGATGGTCAACGCGATCGCCGTCACCTGGGGCGGCGGCTTCTTCGCTCCGAAGGGCAGCGAGTACGAGCTGCTGCTGACCGCCGGTGCGGCCGCGCTCGCGCTGACCGGCCCGGGCCGCTACGCGGTGGACCGCTTCCTGCCGGTGGTGCGGGCGCACCGCCTGGCGTACGGCGTGGCCGCCGTCGTGGTCGGCCTCGCGACGGCGGGCGTGATCCTGTTGCTGCGCAAGTAGCACGCACGCGGCGACCGCGCACGTGGCGCGGACGGCGACCGCGCACGTCGCGCGGATGTGGCAACCGACCGGCCCGGAAGCCGTGGTGACGAACCGTCACCACGGCTTTCGCGCGTTTCCCCCGCAAACTGCACACAGTGGCCAGGGTTCACAAGGCCATGTGATGTGTGCCATGGTACATGTCACACTCCCCACCGTGTCCATGGCGGAACCGCCCCCACGCGGCACCGCCACCAACGGTCCTCGCCCCCCACCGGCCGCGCCCCAATCGCGGCCGACGACGGCCCGGAGGCCCCCACGTGAGTCCTTCACGTCTGCTGCGCATCGCGCAGCCGGCACGATTGCTGACGCTGTTCCTGTCCCTCTTCCTGGCGGTCGGCCTGTTCGCGCCGCAGAGCCAGGCCGCGCCCGCCGCCGCCCCCGGTGGCGCGCCCGCCCCCGCCGGCTCCGCCGGACCGGCGCCGCAGCCCGCCACCGGCACCCCCGCGCGGGGCACCCCTGAACGGGGCGTCGGCGAGCGGCAGTTCGCCTCCGCCGACCAGCGAGCCCCGCTGCCGCTGGACACCCGGCCGGCCGAGGCCCGGCAGGCCGCGCAGGCCCGCAGCCTGGCGGCGGCCGAACAGGCCTGCAACACCGGCGACTTCACCGGCCGGACCGGCAGCGACCTGGTCCAGCACATCAAGGCCGCCGACATCCAGTGCATCAACAGCCTCTTCCAGCTCACCGGCGGCGACGCCCGCGGCGCGTTCCGCGAGGAGCAGATGACCACGGTCGCGTACGCGCTGCGCGACGCGGCGGGCAGCTACCCGGGCGACAACTCCACCTCCGTCGAGCAGCTGGTGCTCTTCCTGCGCGCCGGCTACTTCGCGCAGTGGTACCACCCGGGTGACGTCGGCACGTACGGCACCGCCCTGCAGACGGCGATCCGCTCCGGCCTGGACGCGTTCTTCGGTGGCGCGCACTCGCGCGACGTCGGTGCCGGCAACGCGCCGATCCTCGGCGAGGCCGTCACCCTGATCGACAGCGCGCAGGAGAACGTGCGCTACCTCCCGGTCGTCAAGCGGCTGCTGACCGACTACGACAGCGCCACCTGGAACCCGGCCGGCATGGCCTGGTCGGTGAACCCGGCGTTCACCGTGCTGTTCCGCGGTCACCAGGTGGCCGGCTTCGACGCGGCCGTCGAGGCCGACCCGAGCGTCCTGGACGCCCTCGCCGCCTTCGCGACCCGCAACAACGACCTGCTCGGCGGCGACTTCGGCGTGCTGGTCTACAACGCGACCAAGGAGCTGGCCCGCTTCCTGAAGGACACGGCCCTCCAGGCCAAGGTCCGTCCGCTCGCCAAGGACCTGGTCGCGAAGTCCGCGCCGAACGGCCGCACCGTCTTCCAGTGGGCCGCGGTCGCCGACGCGGTCGGCTACTACGACGCCGCCAACTGCTCGTACTACGGCACCTGCAACGCCGCCGACCAGCTCAAGGCCGGCGTGCTGACGGTGAACTACACCTGCAGCCCGAGCATCAAGCTGATCGCGCAGGCGCTGGACAGCACCCAGCTGGGCACCGCCTGTACCAGCCTGACCGGTCAGGACGCCTACTTCCACTCGGTGGTCAAGGACAACGGCCCGGTCAAGGACGACGGGAACAACACGATCGAGGTCGTGGTCTTCCACTCCTCGCTCGACTACCAGGTGCTCGCCGCCGCCATCTACGGCATCGACACCAACAACGGCGGCATGTACCTGGAGGGCGACCCGGCGAAGGCCGGCAACCAGCCGCGCTTCCTCTGCTACGAGGCCGAGTGGGCCCGCCCGTCCTTCGAGATCTGGAACCTCAACCACGAGTACACCCACTACCTCGACGGCCGGTTCGACATGTACGGCGACTTCAACGCCGGCATGACCACCCCGACCGTCTGGTGGGTCGAGGGCTTCGCCGAGTACGTCTCCTACTCCTACCGGAAGGTGACCAACGACGCCGCCATCGCGGCGGCCGGACGCCACACCTACAAGCTGAGCGACCTCTTCGACACCGCCTACGGCGACCAGGACCGGGTCTACCGGTGGGGCTACCTCGCCGTCCGCTACATGCTGGAGCAGCACCGCCCCGACATGGACGCGGTCCTCGCCAAGTACCGGGTGGGGGACTGGGCCGGCGCCCGCACCCTGCTGAAGACCACCATCGGCACCCGCTACGACGCCGGCTTCGACAGCTGGCTGACCGCGTGCGCGAGCGGTGCCTGCGCCACCGGCCCGACGGTCCCGCAGGTGCCGGAGTGCACCGCGGCCGACACCCGGCAGCTGGACGCCGGCTGCGCCCGCAGCAACGTCGCGGCCACCACGGGCAACTACGCGCACTTCTACCTCCTGGTGCCGGCCGGCACCAAGCAGGTGAAGATCACCAGCAGCGGCGGCACCGGCAACGGTGACCTCTACTACAACCCGGCGGGCTGGGCGTACACCGACGGCTACGCCACGCGCTCGGCGGGCCCGGACAACTCCGAGACGCTGACCGTGACGAACCCGCCGGCGGGCTACGTCTACTTCAGCCTCTACGCCCAGCAGGGCTTCAGCGGGGTGACCGTCACGAGCGAAATGTGAGCCGAAGACGGCGAACGGACAGGTGACCGCCCCGGCGGAGCGCTTCGGCGCCCCGCCGGGGCGGGTCCGTTCCCGTTGCGTTCCGCGGGCGCCGGGGACGTGCGGCGCCGGCGCCGTCGCCGCGGCCCGCTACCCGCCGAGCCGCACCAGCGCCAGGGTGATGTTGTCCGGCCCACCGGCCTCGATCGCCGCCTTCCAGAGCTCGAACGCGGCCTTGCCGTCGGACCGTTCGCCGCCGTCCTCGGACCTGGCCAGCACCTCGGCCAGCTCCTCCTCGGGCACCGGGTCGGTCAGGCCGTCGCTGCAGATCAGGTACCGGTCGCCGGGCGCCAGCGGGGCCACCCGGACGTGCGGTTCGACGAAGGTGAGCCCGAGCGAGCCGCCGAGGGTCTGGGTGACCATCGAGGTGGTGCGCCGGCCGGGCGGCAGCGGCGGACTGTCGTCGACGCTCACCCGGCGCAGCCCGTCCCCGGTGATCCGGTAGACCCGGCTGTCGCCGACGTTGAAGACCACCGCCCGCTCGGGCAGCAGCACAAGCCCGGCGACGGTGGTGCCCATCGCGGCGAGTTCCGGCTCCCCGGCGGCGGCCGCGTAGACGGCCCGGTTGCACTCCTGCAGTTCCTCCCGGACGGCCTCCTCGCCGTCCAGGGCGTCCCCGTCGGCGGCGAGTCGGCGTGCGACGACGGCGCTGGCCACCTCGCCGCCGGGGTGGCCGCCCAGGCCGTCGGCCACCGCGACCACGCAGGGCGGGCCGAGCGGGAACAGCAGGGTCTGCGGGTTGCTGGTGACCGTGGCGCAGAGCGTCCAGGGGCCGACCGTGAGGCTGTCCTCGTTGTGCTCCCGCACCAGGCCCTCGTGGCTCAGCGCGCTCACCGCGATGTACGGCGCCATCGTCCGCCGCCCTTTCCGGAGTCCCCGCCGATCGTCGACGCCCCGCCTCCCTTCCATTGTGGGCGGGAATACCCGACCCCACCCGGCTGCTAAGGTGGTTGAAAGTTGGACTACCTGGGACGTGGTGATCAGCATGCAGTTCGGAATCTTCTCCGTCGGCGACGTGACGACCGACCCCACCACCGGCCGCACCCCGAGCGAGCACGAGCGGATCAAGGCCATGGTGGCGATCGCCCGCAAGGCCGAGGAGGTCGGCCTGGACGTCTTCGCGACCGGCGAGCACCACAACCCGCCGTTCGTCCCGTCCTCCCCGACGACCATGCTCGGCTACATCGCCGCGCAGACCGACCGCATCATCCTGTCCACCTCGACGACCCTGATCACCACCAACGACCCGGTGAAGATCGCGGAGGACTTCGCGATGCTGCAGCACCTGGCCGAGGGCCGGGTGGACGTCATGATGGGCCGCGGCAACACCGGCCCGGTCTACCCCTGGTTCGGCAAGGACATCCGCCAGGGCATCCCGCTCGCGGTCGAGAACTACGCGCTGCTGCACCAGCTGTGGCGCGAGGAGGTCGTGGACTGGCAGGGCCGCTTCCGCACCCCGCTGCAGGGCTTCACCGCCACGCCGCGCCCGCTGGACGACGTCCCGCCGTTCGTCTGGCACGGCTCGATCCGCAGCCCCGAGATCGCCGAGCAGGCCGCCTACTACGGGGACGGCTTCTTCGCGAACAACATCTTCTGGCCCAAGGAGCACTTCCGGAAGCTGGTGAACCTCTACCGCGAGCGCTACGCCCACTACGGACACGGCACGCCCGAGCAGGCGGTCGTCGGGCTCGGCGGGCAGGTGTTCATGCGGAAGAACTCCCAGGACGCGGTGCGCGAGTTCCGTCCGTACTTCGACAACGCGCCGGTGTACGGCCACGGGCCCTCGCTGGAGGAGTTCACCGAGCAGACCCCGCTGACCGTCGGCAGCCCGCAGGAGGTCATCGAGAAGACGCTGACCTTCCGCGAGACCTTCGGCGACTACCAGCGCCAGCTGTTCCTGATGGACCACGCCGGCCTGCCGCTGAAGACCGTGCTGGAGCAGCTGGACCTGCTCGGCGAGGAGGTCGTGCCGGTGCTGCGCGAGGAGTTCGCCAAGGGCCGCCCGGCGCAGGTGCCGGACGGGCCGACCCACGCCGCGCTGGTCGCGGCCCGCGACCGGAAGGCCGACGAGAAGGCCGACGAGGAGAAGGTGGAGGCGTCCAAGTGACCGCGTACAAGCTGGTGGTGGTGAGCGCCGGGCTGAGCAAGCCGTCCTCGACGCGCCTGCTGGCCGACCGGCTCGCCGACTCGACCGTGCGCCGACTCGCCCTGGAGGGGCGGGAGGTGGACGTCACCGTGGTCGAACTGCGCGACCTGGCCGTGGAGATCGCGAACAACCTCGTGACCGGTTTCCCCGGCGCCGCGCTGCGCGAGGCGGTCGAGACGGTCACGGAGGCGGACGGACTGATCGCGGTGACGCCGATCTTCACGGCGTCCTACAGCGGACTGTTCAAGTCCTTCTTCGACGTGATCGACAACGACGCGCTGACCGGCAAGCCGGTCCTGATCGCCGCCACCGGCGGCACGCCCCGGCACTCGCTCGCCCTGGAACACGCCGTGCGCCCGCTCTTCGGCTACCTGCGCGCGGTGGTGCTGCCGACGGCCGTCTACGCGGCCACCGACGACTGGGGCGCGTCCGGGGACGGCCTCACCGACGGGCTGCCGCGCCGGATCGACCGCGCGGCGGGCGAGCTGGCGGCGCTGCTGTCCGGCCGGGCCCCGGCGGCGCCGGCGGTGCCCGAACAGGTGGTGCCGTTCGAGCAGCAGCTGGCGGCCCTGCGGGCCTGACCGGTCGGGACGGGTGGTGGAGGGGTGGGTGTGCGATGCGGCGCACCCGCCCCTCGCCGCGCCCCGGCGGCGGCCCGGAAGCGCCCGGGGGCCGTCGGGTTCGTCCGGATGCGTGTCGGCCGCGCCGAATTGTCCGCTCTGGGATGTAATCATTCCCATGATCAGATTGATGGTGGTCCATCCGGTCGTCGGCACGGTGTCCTGAGCCCGGCGCCCCGAGGAGGACCACGACATGCAGCCCGAACCGCAGGCCCAGTCCGACCCGCAGGACGTGCCCGAACCTCGGCCCCGGCCCGAACCGCAGGCCGTGCTCTCGCCGCTGACCGGCGCGGCGATCTTCCTGGTGCTCACCGTCGGACCGGGGGGCGAGGACGCCGTCCGCGACCTGCTGCCCGACCTCGCCGGACTGCGCCGCTCGGTCGGCTTCCGGGCCCCCGAAGGCGGCCTCACCTGCGTCACCGGTATCGGCTCCGCGCTCTGGGACCGGCTCTTCGACGGCCCCCGGCCCGCCGCCCTGCACCCCTTCCGGGAGGTGGCCGGCACCCGCCACCGGGCCCCGGCCACCCCCGGTGACCTGCTGCTGCACCTGCGGGCCGAGCGGATGGACCTCTGCTTCGAGCTGGCCGGGCAGCTCACCGACCGGCTCGCCGGGGCGGCCGTCGTGGTCGACTCCGTCCAGGGCTTCCGCTACTTCGACGACCGGGACCTGCTCGGCTTCGTGGACGGCACCGAGAACCCCGAAGGCCGGGCCGCCGTGACCGCCGCGCTGGTCGGCGCGGAGGACCGGGACTTCGCCGGCGGCAGCTACGTCGTCGTCCAGAAGTACCTGCACCGGCTGGACAAGTGGAACGAGCTGAGCGTCGAGGAGCAGGAGGGCGCGGTCGGCCGGACCAAGCTCACCGACATCGAACTGGCCGACGACGTCAAACCCGCAGACTCGCACGTCGCGCTCACCGTGATCACCGGCCCGGACGGCGAGGAGCGGAAGATCGTCCGCTTCAACATGGCCTTCGGCTCCTTCGCGCACGGCGGTGAGTCCGGCACCTACTTCATCGGCTACGCGCGCGACCCCGGCGTGACCGAGGAGATGCTGCGCAACATGTTCGTCGGCGACCCGCCCGGCACCACCGACCGGCTGCTCGACTTCTCCACGGCCGTCACCGGCTCGCTGTTCTTCGTCCCGACCGCCGACTTCCTCGGCTCCCCGCCGCCGGCGCCGGGCACCGCACCGCCCGCAGTCGACGGCCCGCCGGGCACCGCACGGCCCGCCGCCGACGGCTCGCTGGGCATCGGCAGCCTCAAGCAGACCCCCCGACAGCAGCCCGGAACAGGACCCCGCGCATGAACAACCTCCACCGGGACCTCGCCCCGGTCTCCGCCCCGGCCTGGGAGGAGATCGAGGAGGAGGCCCGCCAGACCTTCGAACTGCACATCGCCGGCCGCCGGGTGGTCGACCTGACCGGGCCCGAGGGCGCCGGGCTCGCCGCCGTCGGCACCGGCCACCTGACCGGCATCGAGCCACCCCTCGACGGCGTCCGGGCGCAGGCCCGCGCCAGCCGTCCGGTGGTCGAACTGCGGGTGCCCTTCACCGTCTCGCGCGCGGCCGTGGACGACGTCGAGCGCGGCTCCCGGGACTCCGACTGGCAGCCGGTCAAGGACGCCGCCCGCACCCTCGCCCTCGCCGAGGACCGGGCCGTCTTCGAGGGCTACCGCGCCGCCTCCATCGAGGGCATCCGGGCCGGCGCGACCAACCCGCCGGTCCCGCTCCCCGAGGACGTCCGCGAGTACCCCGAGGCCGTCAGCCGCGCCCTCACCTCCCTGCGGCTGGCCGGCGTCGGCGGCCCGTACTCGCTCCTGCTCGGAGCCGCCGCCTTCACCGCCGTCAACGAGACCAGCGACCACGGCTACCCCGTGCACAACCACCTGGCCCGCCTGCTCGACGGCGACATCATCTGGGCCCCCGCCATCGAGGGTGCCTTCCTGCTCTCCACCCGGGGCGGCGACTTCGAACTCGTCCTCGGCCAGGACGTCTCGGTCGGCTACCTCGCGCACGACGCCGACACCGTCCGGCTCTACCTCCAGGAGTCGCTGACCTTCCGCGTCCACACCGGGGAGGCGGCCGTCGCCCTCGGCGGCACGGAGCAGGGGGGCGGCCCGGACGGCCCGAGGCCCCCGGGACACCAGGAAGGGTACTGAGTGCCTTTACCAGGGGTACTGAGTGCCGTATTCTCTCCGTGGAGCCTCTGACGCCAGTCGAAGAGAGCCGGCACGGTACGCCGGTCCAGGTGGTGCTCGCGGCGCGCGGGTCGCGGCCGGGCCGGACTTGGCACTCAGTACCCTCGGCATGACCTGAGGCCATGGATCCAGTGCACCCGTGCACCCGTGACAGGAGAACCGCTCATGAGCTTGAGGATCGTCGTCTGTGTGAAGTACGTGCCGGACGCGACGGGTGACCGTCGTTTCGCGGACGACCACACCACCGACCGGGAGGGTGTG
>NZ_JBHWBZ010000080.1:0-7442 GCF_042735475.1 Kitasatospora sp. NPDC059577
GGGCGCGCCCCCCCCCCCCCGCGGGCGCCCCGCCCCCCCCCCCCGGGGTCCCCCGCTCGGCCGACCCGGGGGCGCCGCATCCGCGGCGCACCCGGCACGGCCCAGCCGCACGACGGACGGGACCCAGCGCATGACCACCGAGACCAGGCCTTCCGACCCCGCCGACCCCGCCGACCCCGCCGCCGCCCGGGCCGCGCTGATCGCCGACCCCGGCCCGGTGGGCCGCCCGCGCCGGGAGGAGCTCGCCCGGCTCACCGACGACTGGCTGTCCGGGCTGCTCGACGCCGCCGGCGCCCCGCCCGGCGTCGCGCTGGTCGCCGTCGGCGGGTACGGGCGCGGCGAGCTGTCCCCGCGCAGCGACCTGGACGTCCTGCTGCTGCACGACGGCCCGATCACCCGCGAACTGCCCGAGCGGATCTGGTACCCGGTCTGGGACGCGGGCGCCAAGCTCGACCACTCGGTGCGCACCGTGGCCGAGGCCAGGAAGGTCGCCGCCGCCGACCTCAAGGCCCAGCTCGGCCTGCTGGACGCCCGCCACCTCGCCGGCGACCCGGCGCTCACCGCGGAGCTGCGCGCCGCGGTGTTCACCGACTGGCGCGCGAGCGCCCCCGCACGCCTGCCCGAGCTGCGCGAGCTGGGCCGCGAGCGGGCCGAACGGCACGGCGAGCTGTCCTTCCTGCTGGAACCCGATCTCAAGGAGGCCCGGGGCGGCCTGCGCGACGTGGTCGCGCTCGACGCCGTCGCCGCCACCTGGCTGGCCGACGCGCCCCGGGACGGCCTGGACGCCGCCGCGCTGCGGCTCTCCGACGTGCGCGACGCGCTGCACCTGGTCACCGGCCGGGCCACCGAGCGGCTCAGCCTCCAGGACCAGGACCAGGTCGCCGAGCGGCTCGGCGTGCTGGACGCCGACACCCTGCTGCGCCAGGTCTACGAGGCCGCCCGGACCATCGCGTACGCGAGCGACGTCACCTGGCGGGCGGTGGACCGGGTACTCGCCGCCCGGACCGGCCGGGGACGCCGGCCGGCGCGCCGCGCCTTCCCGTTCACCGGGCCCTTCACCGCCCCGTTCACCGGAGCCGGCCGCGGCACGGGCGCGGTGGCCCGGGGCACGGTCGAGCGCCGCCCGCTCGCCGACGGCGTGGTCGAGCAGGACGGCGAGGCGGTGCTGGCCCAGGGCGCCCGCCCGGCCACCGACCCCGTGCTGCCGCTGCGCGCCGCGGCCGCCGCCGCGCAGAACGGGCTGACCGTCTCGTACGCGACCGTGCGCCGGCTGGCGGCCGAGTGCCGTCCGCTGCCGGTGCCCTGGCCGGACGAGGCGCGCGAGCAGCTGGTCACCCTGATGGGCGCGGGGGAGGCGGCCGTCCCGGTGTGGGAGGCGCTGGAAGCGGAGGGGCTGGTCACCCGGCTGCTGCCGGACTGGGAGCGGGTGCGCTGCCGTCCGCAGCGCAACGCCGTGCACCGCTGGACGGTCGACCGGCACCTGGTCGAGACGGCGGTGCGGGCCGCCGCGATGACCCGCCGGGTGGCCCGGCCGGACCTGCTGCTGGTCGCCGCGCTGCTGCACGACATCGGCAAGGGCTGGCCCGGGGACCACAGCGAGGCCGGCGAGGTGATCGTCCGCGACCTCGCCCCCCGGATGGGCTTCGGCCCCGAGGACACCGAGACCCTGGCGGTACTGGTCCGCCACCACCTGACCCTGGTCGACACCGCGACCCGGCGCGACCCGGACGACCCGGCCACCGTCGAGGCGATCACCAAGGCGGTCACCACCCTGCCGGAACTGGAGCTGCTGCACGCGCTCACCGAAGCGGACGCACTGGCCACCGGCCCGGCCGCGTGGAGCGGCTGGCGGGCCTCACTGGTGGACGGGCTGGTGGCCCGGGCGGCCGACCGGCTGGCCGGGGCGGCCACGGCACCCGTGGAGGCGGCGCCGACCGCCGAGCAGGAGCGCCTCGCCGTCGAGGCCGCCCGCACCGGTGAGCCGGCGCTGTCGCTGCGCGCCCAGGCCGCCGGGACGGACCCGGGCACCGAGCCGATGGGCGTCGAGCTGACCCTGGCCGTCCCGGACCGCCCGGGGCTGCTCGGCACCGCCGCCGGGGTGCTCGCCCTGCACCGGCTTGCCGTCCGCTCGGCCGGGCTGCGCGAGCTGGACCCGGTCGGTGCCGGTCCGGTCCTGCTGCTGTCCTGGCGGGTGGCCGCCGAGTTCGGCGAGCTGCCGGAGGCGGCCCGGCTGCGGGCCGACCTGCGCCGGGCGCTGGACGGCTCGCTGGACGTCGAGCGGCGCCTCGCCGAACGGGACGCCGCCGCCCCGCGCCGCAAGGGCATCCCGACCCCGCCGCCGGTGGTCGCGGTGGCGCCGGCGGTGGCCTCGGCGACCGCGACCGTGCTGGAGGTCCGCGCGCACGACGCCCCCGGCCTGCTGCACCGGATCGGCCGGGCGCTGGACGGGGCGGGCGTGCGGGTGCGCACCGCGCACGTCTCCACCCTGGGCGCGGAGGCCGTCGACTCCTTCTACCTGACCGACGCGCACGGCCGTCCGCTGGACGCCGGGCGGGCCGGGGAGGTGGCGGCCGCGGTCCGGACGGCGCTGGGCTGAACGGCCCCGGGAGCCGGGCCGGGAAGGCCGCGACCAGGGGCGGAGGGCTCCGGGGCACAGGCGGGGAGGGGCTCCCGGCGCAGGGGCGGAGGAGCTCCGGGCGCAGGGGTGGAGACCATACCCGGGGCGGCCGGATACCCTGGGGGACGACGACCGTACCGATACCGATGCCGCAGAGGACCCGCGACGACGTGTTCGACACCCTTTCCGATCGCCTCGCAGCGACGTTCAAGAACCTTCGGGGCAAGGGCCGCCTGAGCGAGGCGGACATCGACGCCACGGCCCGCGAGATCCGCATCGCGCTGCTGGAGGCGGATGTCGCGCTGCCGGTCGTCCGGGCCTTCATCAAGCAGGTCAAGGAGCGGGCGCTCGGGATCGAGGTCTCCGGCGCGCTGAACCCGGCGCAGCAGATCATCAAGATCGTCAACGAGGAGCTCATCGCGATCCTCGGTGGCGAGACCCGTCGGGTGCGGTTCGCCAAGAACGGCCCGACGGTCATCATGCTCGCCGGTCTGCAGGGTGCCGGTAAGACCACCCTCGCGGGCAAGCTCGGCCACTGGCTGAAGAAGCAGAAGCACACGCCGCTGCTGGTCGCCTGCGACCTCCAGCGCCCCAACGCGGTCAACCAGCTCCAGGTGGTCGCCGAGCGTGCCGGCGTGGCCTTCTACGGCCCCCAGCCGGGCAACGGCGTCGGCGACCCGGTGCAGGTGGCCGAGGACTCGATCGAGTACGCCAAGCAGAAGCAGTACGACGTCGTCATCGTCGACACCGCCGGCCGTCTGGGCATCGACTCCGAGCTGATGCAGCAGGCCGCCGACATCCGCGCCGCGGTGAACCCGGACGAGGTCCTGTTCGTCGTCGACGCGATGATCGGCCAGGACGCGGTCACCACCGCGCAGGCCTTCCTCGACGGCGTGGACTTCACCGGCGTCGTGCTCTCCAAGCTCGACGGCGACGCCCGCGGCGGTGCCGCGCTCTCGGTCGCGCACGTCACCGGCCGACAGATCATGTTCGCCTCCAACGGCGAGAAGGTCGACGACTTCGACGCCTTCCACCCGGACCGGATGGCCTCGCGCATCCTCGGCATGGGTGACGTCCTCTCGCTGATCGAGAAGGCCGAGCAGACCTTCTCGCAGGCCGAGGCGGAGAAGATCGCCGCCAAGCTGCGCGGCGGCCCGAAGCAGTTCACGCTGGACGACTTCCTGTCGCAGCTGGAGCAGGTCCAGAAGATGGGCTCGATCTCCAAGCTGCTCGGCATGCTGCCCGGCATGGGCCAGATCCGCGAGCAGATCAACAACATCGACGACAAGGACGTCAACCGGGTCGGCGCGATCATCAAGTCGATGACCCCGGCCGAGCGCGCCGAACCGGAGCTGATCAACGGCTCCCGCCGGGCCCGCATCGCCAAGGGCTCCGGCGTCCAGGTCGGCGAGGTCAAGAACCTGGTCGAGCGGTTCTTCGACGCCCGCAAGATGATGTCCGCGATGGCCTCCGGCAAGGGCATGCCCGGCATGCCGGGGATCCCCGGCATGGGCGGCGGCTCGAAGAAGTCCGGCAAGAAGGCCCCGCAGGCCAAGGGCAAGCGCAAGAGCGGCAACCCGCTGAAGCGGGCGCAGGAGGAGGCCGCGGCCGCCGAGCGCCGCGCGCTCGGCCCCGGCGCCGGCCAGGACGCGGCGGACGGCGGGGCGTTCGGCCTCGGCGCGGGCAAGGGCCCGGCCGACTTCGAACTGCCCAAGGAGTTCAAGGACCTGCTGTAGTCCCCGGCCGTCGCGCCCGGTCGCGGTGCTCGTCGGCCGCGGTCCGGTTGCGGTGCCCGTAGGCCGCGGTCCGGTCGTGGTGCCCGACGGCGCCCGGTCGCGGTGCCCCGGCCCCGGTGCCCGTTCGTCCGGTCCCCACGGGGGGACCGTCCGCGACCCGCTTGACCGATGTCGGTCGGCCCGTCGTCCGGTGTTTCCGGGCGGCGGGCCGATCGCGTGTCCGATGATGGGGGCATGCGAGTGATGATCAGGGCCCCGAGGACCGAGGACGCGGTCGCGTACGCCGAGGCGGTACGGCGGTCCGCCGACCACATCGGACGGTGGAACCCGGTCGAGCCCGACGGGCTGCCCGAGCTGCTGGAACGCCAGGGCGCCGGCCTGCGCACCTTCCTGATCCTCGACGGGAAGACCGGCGGGCTGGTCGGCAAGGTGAACGTCGCCAACATCGTGATGAGCCGGTTCTGCAACGCGACGCTGGGCTACGACGCGTACCTGCCGTTCGCCGGAACCGGGCGGATGACCGAGGGCATGCGGCTGGTCCTGGACCGCTGCTTCGCCCCGCAGTCGGCCGGCGGCCTGGGGCTGCACCGGCTGGAGATCAACGTGCAGCCGGACAACGAGCGCTCGGTCGCGATGGCCAAGCGACTGGGCTTCCGGCACGAGGGCTTCTCGCCGCGGATGCTGTTCCTGCAGGGCGACTGGCGCGACCACGAGCGGTTCGCCCTGACCGCCGAGGAGTGGCCCGGCGCTTCGGCATAGCCGCTGGTGGGAGGCGTCCCGCGGGGCCGTACGGGTGCCCGGGCGCGGCGTTGCGGTTGGCCCGCCCGAGTGCCTGTCCGTATCGTCCGACGCGTGACCGAACCCGTGCCGCCGCGTCAGACCCCCGACCAGCCCTGGCGTTCCGAGGGTGCCCCGCCCCCGACACCGCCCCGCCGTCGGATGCCCGGCGGCTGGACCGGTCTCGTCCTCACCGCCCTCGTGGTGTTCCTGATCTCCGACGTGCTGCTGTCCTTCTTCGGCAACGAGGGCGCCACCACGATCTCGTACACCGAGTTCAACAACCAGCTGAACAAGGGCAACATCACCAAGATCTACGCCAAGGGCGACGCGATCGAGGGCACCCTCAAGACCGCCCAGCCCAAACCGGACGGCGGTAAGGGCGACTACACCGAGTTCGACACCCAGCGCCCCTCCTTCGCGAACGACAACCTGTGGGCCACGCTGCAGCAGCAGGGCGTCGAGGTCACCGCGACCTCGCCGGTCCAGCAGCGCAGCTTCCTCACCAACCTGCTGCTGTCGCTCGCCCCGATGCTGCTGCTGATCTTCATCTGGGTGCTGCTCGCCCGCCGGATGGCCGGCGGCCTCGGCGCCGGGCCGCTCGGACGCAAGACGCCGCCCAAGCCGGTCACCGCCGACCAGGGCAAGCGCACCACCTTCGCCGACGTGGCCGGCATCGACGAGGTCGAGGCCGAACTCACCGAGGTCGTCGACTACTTGAAGAACCCCGACCGGTACCGCAGGCTCGGCGCCAAGATGCCGAGAGGCGTGCTGCTGAGCGGGCCGCCCGGCACCGGCAAGACCCTGCTGGCCCGGGCCGTGGCCGGCGAGGCGGACGTGCCGTTCTTCTCCGCCTCCGCCTCCGAGTTCATCGAGATGATCGTCGGCGTCGGCGCCAGCCGGGTCCGCGAGCTCTTCGCCGAGGCCCGCAAGGTCGCCCCGGCGATCATCTTCATCGACGAGATCGACACCATCGGACGCCAGCGCGGCGCGGGCGGCGGCATGGGCGGCCACGACGAGCGCGAGCAGACGCTCAACCAGATCCTCACCGAGATGGACGGCTTCTCCGGCTCCGAGGGCGTCATCGTGATCGCCGCGACCAACCGGTCGGACGTGCTCGACCCGGCGTTGCTGCGCCCCGGCCGCTTCGACCGGCGGATCACCGTCAGCCCGCCCGACCGGGAAGGCCGCGCCGCGATCCTGGGCATCCACACCCGCACCGTCCCGCTCGCCGGGGGCACCGACCTCCGGCAGCTGGCCAAGGTCACCCCGGGGATGACCGGCGCCGAACTCGCCAACCTGGTCAACGAGGCCGCCCTGCTGGCGGTCAAGCGCGACCAGGACGCGGTCAACGAGCGGGACCTCTCGGACGCCCTGGAGAAGGTCCAGCTGGGCGCCGTGCGGCCCCTGGTCATGCCGCAGGAGGAGCGCGAGCGAACCGCGTACCACGAGAGCGGGCACGCGCTGCTGGGCATGCTGCAGCCCGGCGCGGACCCGGTCCGCAAGATCACCATCGTGCCGCGCGGCCGGGCACTCGGCGTCACCCTCTCCACGCCCGAGAACGACCGCTACTCGTACACCGAGCCCTACCTGCGCGGCCGGATCATCGGCGCGCTCGGCGGCATGGCGGCCGAGCAGGTGGTCTACGGGGTGATCACCACCGGTGCGGAGAGCGACCTGGAGCAGGTCACCAACATCGCCCGCGGGATGGCCGGACGCTGGGGGATGAGCGAGCGGGTCGGGCGGCTCACCGCGGTGCCCTCCGACCCGCAGGGCGCGTACGGGCTCTCCGCCGCGCCGACCACGCTGGACGCGGTGGACGAGGAGGCCCGGCGGATCGTCTCCGAGTGCTACGACGACGCCGTGCGGCTGCTGACCGAGCAGCGGCACCGGCTGGACGCGCTGGCGGCGGCGCTGCTGGAGGCGGAGACGCTGGACGAGGAGCAGGCGTACCGGGCGGCGGGGGTGCCGCGCGAGGGTGCCGTCGAGGAGGCCGCCGAGGGCGCTTCCGGGGGCGCTTCCGGGGGTTCCGACGGGTCCGGTGCGCCCGGCGGCTCCAAGCGCGGTCCGGGTGATCCGGGCGCTTCGGCTGGTCCGGCTGGTCCGGGTGGTCCGGGCGCTTCGGCTGGTCCGGCTGGTCCGGCCGGTTCGGAGGGCGGCCCGGGAGGGAAGCCGCTCGACCAGGCGTGAACCCGTCGCCGGGGGGGGGGGGGCCCCCCGGGGGGGGGGCCCCCGCGGGGGGGGGGGGGGGGGGCCCCCCCGCCCCCCCGCGGGGGGGGGGGGGGCGAAACCCCCCCCCCCCCCCCCCCCCC
>NZ_JBHWBZ010000080.1:7452-14758 GCF_042735475.1 Kitasatospora sp. NPDC059577
GGGGCCGGCGGGCCGGCCGGTGCGGGGGGGGGGCCGGGGCGGGACCCGGCCGGCCCCGGCGGCCCCCCGCGGCGGGGGGCCCCCCCCCCCGGGGGGGGCGCCCCCGGTCGGCGTTTCTAGCGCGGCCGCTCGGCGACCAGGTAGCGGAACAGGTTCTCCATCCGCACCGAGCCGTCCGCGCGCAGGTACGGCTGCAGCGCCTCCTCCAGCTCCTTGGCCACCAGCGAGGCGCCGGAGAACTCCTCGGCCGCCTCGAACAGGCCGGTGGAGAGCAGGCCGCGCACCGCGCTGTCGAGGTCCGCGTACGCGAACGGGCAGCTCACCCGGCCGCTGCCGGCCGGGCGCAGGCCGGCCGGGCCGAGCAGGTCCTCCAGCGCTCCCGGTGCGCTCAGCTCGAACGGGTCGCGCGCGGTCGTGCGGCCCGCCATCCGCCGGGCCACGTCCAGCACCGCGGCGCTCTCGCAGCGTTCCGGCGGGCCCCAGGCGGCGAGCACCACGTGCCCGCCCGGGAGGGTCAGCCGGGCCGCCTCGGCCACCACCCGGCCGGGATCGGCGGCACCGGGCAACTGCTCGAAAACCGTCACCAGCGAATGGGCCGACCGGGGGACGGCCGCCGTCGGCCGGGACCCGGCGCACACCCGCAGCCGACGGCCGCGGGCCAGCTCGCGCAGTTCGTCCCGCGGCTCCTGCCCGGCGACCTGCGCGCCCCGCCCGGCGGCGAGCAGCAGCGCCAACCCGGACCGGCAGCCCAGGCCGAGCACGCTGCTCGCCGGGCCGACCTCCAGCCGGTCGTGGACCGCCTCGTAGAGCGGCACCAGCATGCGTTCCTGGATCTCCGCCCAGTCGCGCGCCCGCGCGGGACCGTCGGCCCCTGCCTGCGGGTGGTGCGCGCGTGCGCCGGTCGGTCGTACGGTCGTGCCGGTCGTCCGAGCTGAAGCCATCGCGGCCTCCCATCCGGTCCTTCGGTGTGCTGCTACGGCTCCCCCAAAGTCCCGCCCCACTCCAGCGAACAGCGGGTCGGGCCCGGCGTCCAGAGGGGTGCAGGGTGGTGCGCGCGTGTCGCGGTGGTGCGCCCCCCGTCCTGCGGCCAGTCCGGCACCCGCCGAGGGTGTGATACCGATTCGAAGTCAGGGGGTCGCTCCCCGTACCATTCGCCCCATGGCTAAGGCACCCGTTCTCACCCCTCAGGCGGAAGACTTCCCGCGCTGGTACCAGGACCTCATCAACAAGGCCGAGCTGGCCGACAACGGTCCGGTGCGCGGCACCATGGTCATCCGACCGTACGGCTACGGCCTGTGGGAGCGGATGCAGCAGGAGATGGACGCCCGGATCAAGAAGGCCGGCGCGCAGAACGCCTACTTCCCGATGTTCATCCCGCAGTCCTACCTGACCAAGGAAGCGGAGCACGTCGAGGGCTTCGCACCCGAACTCGCGGTGGTCACCCACGGCGGCGGCAAGCAGCTGGAGGAGCCGGTCGTCGTCCGGCCCACCTCCGAGACGATCATCAACGAGTACTTCTCGAAGTGGGTGCAGAGCCACCGCGACCTGCCCCTGCTGATCAACCAGTGGGCCAACGTGGTCCGTTGGGAGCTCCGCCCGCGCGTCTTCCTGCGCACCACCGAGTTCCTCTGGCAGGAGGGCCACACCGCCCACGCCACGTACGAGGACGCCCGTGACTACGCGTCGATGATCCACACCCAGGTCTACGGCGACTTCATGACCAACGTGCTCGGCATCGACGTGGTGCTCGGCCGCAAGACCGCCAAGGAGCGCTTCGCCGGCGCCATCAACACCCTCACCCTCGAGGCCATGATGGGCGACGGCAAGGCGCTGCAGATGGGCACCAGTCACGAGCTGGGCCAGAACTTCGCCAAGGCGTTCAACACCACCTACCAGCTGCAGGGCGCCGAGCGCGAGCACGTCTGGCAGACCTCCTGGGGCGTCTCGACCCGCATGGTCGGCGGCCTGATCATGTCCCACGGCGACGACAACGGCCTGCGGGTCCCCCCGCGCCTGGCCGCCGTCCAAGCCGTCGTGCTCGCGATCAAGGGCGACGACGCGGTCATCGCCAAGGTCCGCGAGATCGGCGCCCGGCTGGAGGCCGTCGGCATCCGCGTCGTGGTCGACGACCGCACCGACACCCCGTTCGGCCGTCGTGCCGTCGACTGGGAGCTCAAGGGCGTTCCGCTGCGCATCGAGGTCGGCCCGCGCGACCTGGAGAACGGCACCGCGATGCTGGCCCGCCGCATCCCGGGCGGCAAGGAGCCGGTCTCCATCGACGCCCTGGCCGAGCTGCTCCCGGGCGTCCTGGAGGAGGACCAGGCGCTGCTGCTGCGCCAGTCCCGCGAGCGCCGCGAGTCCCGCACGGTCGAGGTCAAGACCCTCGACGAGGCCGTCGAGGCCGCCGCGACCGGCTGGGGCCGGATCTCCTGGGCCGACCTCGGCGCCGAGGGCGAGGCCAAGCTGGCCGAGCAGGGCGTCACGGTGCGCTGCATCGTCGCGGCCGACGGTTCGGTACCGGCGACGGACGACCAGGACGGCAACATCGCGATCGTCGCCCGCGCGTACTGACGCCAGCTCCCGGCGGGTCGGGGGCCGGTTCCGGGGCGTTCAGGGTCGTTTCGGGTCGGGGTCCGAGCGTGTTTCGCGGCTCTTCCGCGATCCGGGGATGTCCGCCGGTTGTCTGTTACCTGCAGGTAATGACCGTTGGCGGCGACATTTGCCCGGAATGCGGATGGGTAAGAATCCGGTAACTCTTCCGGGGGACTCCCGGACGCGGACATCCCTACTGGCCGGTCAACTCCCGGTATTAACGGAATAGCGGTACGGTGTACGGCCCGTGGCCCTGTCAATCAGGCGGGACCTCGGGCCGTACGTCCTGGGGGCGACAGCCCGCCCCCCGGGGCGGAATTCACCAGGCCCGCCGACTCTGCGACGGGCCGAAACCGGCAGGGGGTTGGTCTTGCGTCAGATCCGGAGCGTGCAATTCGTGCGCTGCCTCGCATTCCTGGGAGTTCCCTGTGAATTCCCGGAGAACGGAAACATGCGGAACATCGGCTCGCACTCCATCGTTGGTCTAGCGTGAGCACGACACAGCCCCTCGTCCTCGCGGCCGAACTGGCCGCCGCCTGGAGCGACATCCAGGCCTACCACCAGGACCTCCCCGACCTGGCCTCGCCCGAGGCACTGATCGGCGAATCCTCCTCGGCCTGTGGCACGCGGCTCGGTTTCGAGCGGCTCCTCCACGAGGCTGCCCACGGTCTGGCCGCGGCCCGGGACATCCGGGACACCTCGCGGGCCGGCCGCTACCACAACCGGCGCTTCCTGATGCTCGCCTCCGAGCTCGGTCTGGCGCACCCGGTCGAACCGCACGCCAGCAGCGGCTTCTCCCAGGTGACCATGCTCAAGGAGACCCAGGAGCGTTACGCCGGGACCATCGAGCGCCTGGACCGCGCCCTCGGGGCGCACCAGGAAGCGGTGGCCGGCGACGGTGCGACGCGCGCCTTCCGCGGCCCGGCCGCTCGGCACGGCTCCTCCGGGGGCGGCGTCCGGGTCAAGGCGGTCTGCGGCTGCGGACGCAACGTCCGGGTCGTGCCGTCGGTCCTCGCGCAGGCGTCCATCGTCTGCGGCGCGTGCCAGCAGCCGTTCAAGATCGCGTAAGTGGTCGGCGACCGGCGGGCTGCTGTGCGGGCAGCGGTCCGGCCGGAGCGGGCGGTACGACAGGCGCGTGAGCGCGTACGCGCCGTGCGGCGGGACGGTCGCACGGCGGAGCAGGGCAACGGCACAGTGGTGACGGCGTCACGGGCATCCCTGGCGCCACGGGTGCCACGAGCGTCCTCGGCGCCATGAGTGCCACGAGTGCCACGGGGGCCACGGGGGCGCCCCGGGCGCCCCGGGCGGGACAACGACAGAGCGGTACAGCGGTGAGTCCGTGGCTGGACCGGGAGCGGGGGCTCCCGGTCGAGCCCTGATCGGCTCCCGGGCCCGTGTTCAGGCGGTTCTCGCCGGTGTGGCAGAATGGACAGCTGAGTACTCGGCAGCCGGGCAGGACCCCTCTCTCCTACGGCTGGCGTGTCCCTTGAACGGTCCGCCCCGCAACCCCACGCGATGGCAGGGCCGCTCACCCACGTCAACTCCAGGAGAATCCACTCCCGTGGCAGTCAAGATCAAGCTGAAGCGTCTCGGCAAGATTCGCTCCCCGCACTACCGCATCGTCGTCGCCGACTCGCGCACCAAGCGTGACGGTCGCGCGATCGAGGAGATCGGCATCTACCAGCCGACCTACAACCCCTCGAAGATCGAGGTCGACACCGACCGCGCCCAGTACTGGCTGTCCGTCGGCGCCCAGCCGACCGAGCCGGTGCTCGCCATCCTCAAGCTGACCGGCGACTGGCAGAAGTTCAAGGGCCTGCCGGCTCCGGCGCCGCTGAAGGTCGCGGAGCCGAAGGTCGAGGACTTCTCGCACCTGTTCGCCAAGGCCGTCGCCGGCTTCGAGGACGCCACCACCGGTGTCGCCATCACCCCGAAGGCCAAGAAGTCGGACAAGGCCGAGGCCGAGGCCGACGCCGCCGCCGAGGCCTGAGCGTGATCGAGGACGCCCTCGACCACTTGGTGAAGGGCATCGTCGAGCACCCCGACGAGGTGCAGGTGCGTTCGCGCAACCTGCGTCGGGGCAACACCATCGAGGTGCGAGTGCACCCCGATGACCTCGGCAAGGTGATCGGCCGGGGCGGCCGCACGGCGCGCGCTCTGCGCACCGTGGTCGGCGCCCTCGGCGGTCGCAACGTCCGGGTCGACCTGGTCGACGTGGACAACATTCGCTGACGCAGCTGCTCGTTCAGCCGTCAGGGCTTGGGGCCGATCGGGACGCATGTCGTCCCGGTCGGCCTTTTCTCGTTTCCCGAACCACCCCGGCGCGGCACCACTGCGTGCCGCGCTCCGCGGCAACGATGGTCGCTACACCGCCCCGCTCCACCTCGTACCACCCCGCTCTACCTCGTACCACCCGACCGCACCAGCCCTTCGCACCGGCCCTACGCATTCCGTCGGGCTCTTCGTTTCGGCTCAGGAACTCCAGGAGAACGATCACCGTGCAGCTCGTCGTCGGCAGGATCGGCCGTGCCCACGGCATCAGGGGGGACGTCAGCGTCGAGGTCCGCACCGACGAGCCGGAGCTCCGGCTCGGCCCGGGTGCCGTCCTGCTCACCGACCCCGCGTCGGCCGGGCCGCTGACCATCGAGTCCGGCCGGGTGCACAGCGGACGGCTGCTGCTGCGCTTCGCCGGCGTGAAGGACCGCAACGCGGCCGAGGCCCTCCGGGGCACGATGCTCATCGCCGAGGTCGACCCGGAGGAGCGCCCCGACGATCCCGAGGAGTTCTACGACCACCAGCTGATCGGCCTGGACGTGGTCCTGCTCGACGGCACCCCGGTCGGCGAGCTGACCGAGGTCGTCCACCTCCCGTACCACGACCTGCTCATGGTGAAGAAGGCCGACGGGACGGAGGTGCTGGTGCCCTTCGTCAGTCAGATCGTGCCGACCATCGACCTGGAGAACCAGCGAGCGGTGATCACCCCGCCCGCCGGGCTGATCGACCCCGACCTGGCCGAGGTCGCCGGTACGTCCGCGGCCGAGGACGCCGACGGTCCGGAGGACGCCGACGCCCCGGAGGGCTCCGAGGGGCCGGCGGGCGCCGAGGGTGCCGATCGCGCCGAGGGTCCGGAGGCGTCGCAGTGACCGTCGGCGTCGAGGAGGGCGGCGGCGTCCGGAGCGGCATGCGGATCGACGTCGTCACGATCTTCCCGGAGTACCTGGAGCCGCTGGACATCTCGCTGGTCGGCAAGGCCCGTGCGCGCGGCCAGCTGGACGTGCACGTCCACGACCTGCGCGAGTGGACCCACGACGTGCACCGCACGGTGGACGACAGCCCGTACGGCGGCGGCCCCGGCATGGTGATGAAGCCCGAGCCGTGGGGCGAGGCCCTGGACGCGGTGGTCGCCGGCGGGCCCGCCGGCGAGGTGCCCACCCTCGTCGTGCCGACGCCGAGCGGGCGCCCGTTCACCCAGGAACTCGCCCAGGAGCTGGCCGGCCGCCCCTGGCTGGCCTTCACCCCGGCGCGGTACGAGGGCATCGACCGCCGGGTGATCGAGGAGGCGGCCACCCGGATGCCGGTGGTCGAGGCCTCGATCGGCGACTACGTGCTGGCCGGCGGCGAGGTCGCGGTGCTGGTGATGGTCGAGGCGATCGCCCGGCTGCTGCCCGGGGTGCTCGGCAACGCCGAGTCCCACCGCGACGACTCGTTCGCACCGGGCGCGATGGCCGACCTGCTGGAGGGCCCGGTCTACACCAAGCCCGCCGAGTGGCGCGGCCGCACCGTGCCGGACGTGCTGCTCAGCGGCAACCACGGCAAGATCGCCCGCTGGCGGCGCGAGCAGGCCTTCGCCCGCACCCTGGCGAACCGTTCCGACCTGGTCGAGCGCTGGCAGCACGGCGCCTTCGACAAGAAGGACCGGGAGGCGCTCGGCATCCTCGGCCTGGCCTGGGACGAGCGGCTCGGCCGATTTCGGTCCACGGCCGTCGATGTGGAAGAATAGGCCGCTGCTGTCTGTCGCTGGTCCCCTCCCGTAGGGGGCACGTGGACCGGCGCCCTCGCCACGGGGGGATCGCCGTCAGCCGATGCGGCCCGCAGCGAACCCCATTGTGACGATTTTCCGTGGGCGGCCCGTGGCGCCTGCGATGGAGAGCAACATGAGCAACAAGCTCGCTGCTGTCGACGCGGCCTCGCTGCGTAGCGACATCCCGGCCTTCCGCGCCGGTGACACCCTGAAGGTCCACGTCCGGGTCATCGAGGGCAACCGCTCCCGTGTCCAGGTCTTCCAGGGCGTCGTCATCCGCCGCCACGGCGCCGGCATCGGTGAGACCTTCACCGTTCGCAAGGTCAGCTTCAACGTCGGCGTGGAGCGCACCTTCCCGGTGCACACCCCGGTCGTCGAGAAGATCGAGGTCGTGACCCGCGGTGCGGTTCGCCGCGCCAAGCTGTACTACCTGCGTGACCTCCGCGGCAAGGCCGCGAAGATCAAGGAGAAGCGCGACCGCTGATCCACCGGCCCCCGGCCTCGCCGGGGGATCGGAGCGCTCACGGGAGGCGAACGACCGCAAGGTAGGCTCACCCCCCGATGAGCACGCACGAACCACCCGCGGGGGGCGCCCCGCCCCCCCCCCCCCCCCCGGGGGGGGGGCCCGAGCGCGGCGCCGGGGGTGTGGCGGACCCGGCCCCCAAACAAGACCCGGTGGCGGCCGCCAGCGCC
>NZ_JBHWBZ010000080.1:14768-35860 GCF_042735475.1 Kitasatospora sp. NPDC059577
TCTCATTTCGTCTTTATCGACAGTCGGGTCTCCCACCCCCGCCCCCTCCCCCCCCACCCCCCCCCGCGCGCTCCCCGGGCCCCCCCCCCCCCCGGTCTGTCGTCGCGGCGCGCGGGCCCCCGGGGTCGTTTCCGCTTCCGGGCCCGATTCCGAGGCCGTTTCCGGGCCCGCTTCCCGGCCCGCCGCGGCGGACGGCCCCGGGGCTCCCGGAGGAGCTCGCGCGGGTGTTCTCGCAGGGGTTCCCGCAGGTGTTCCCGCAGGTACTTCCGAGGGCGTTCCCGAGGAGGCGGCGACCGGTGCCCCCGCCGTGCCCGGGGACGCCGCCGAGGGCTCGGAGGAGGACGAGGAGTCCGGCCACTCGCGCTCGCGCGACCTGCTGCTGTTGACGGGGATCTGCCTGACGGCCCTGGTCCTCGTGAACGCCTTCGTCGCGCGTCCGTTCGCGGTGCCCTCCGGATCGATGGAGAACACCCTGCGCCCGGGTGACCGGCTGGTCGCGAACCAGCTCGCGTACGCCTTCGGCGGTCACCCCCGGCGGGGCGACGTGGTGGTCTTCGACGGGACGGGCTCCTTCCTGCGGGAGTCGGCGAAGCCGCAGGGCTTCTGGGACGGCGCGCGTTCGCTCGCCAAGGACCTCGGGCTGGCCCCGGCCGGGGACACTGTGTACGTCAAGCGCGTGATCGGCGTCGGCGGCGACCGGGTGACGAGCACCGGCCCGGGCGCGCCGATCACGGTCAACGGCGTGCCGGTGGACGAGACCTCCTACCTGGCGCCGGGGGACGACCCGTCGAGCGTGGCCTTCGACGTGGTGGTGCCGGCCGGCGAACTGTGGGTGATGGGCGACCACCGCAGCGCCTCCCGTGACTCCCGCGACCACCTCGGCGAGCCCGGCGGTGGCTTCGTGCCCGAGGACAAGGTGATCGGCCGGGCGGACTGGGTGGTCTACCCGTTCTCGCGCTGGACCGATCTGGACCGGCCCGCGGCCTTCGCCGCGACTGCGGGAACGGGTGGTCATGGGAGCCAGGGGTAGGGGCCGGACCGTCGACCGCCCGACCCGCGAGCCGGACGACCGCGAGCCGCACGACCGGGGGCCGGAGGATGCCGGGCCGGCGGGTGCCCCGGCGGTGCGCGGCCGGGCCGAGCGCCGCCGCAGCGCCCGGCGGGCGGCCCGTCGGCGCAAGCGGTCGCTGGTTCGCGAAGTCCCGATGATCATCCTGGTGGCCCTGCTGGTGGCGCTGGTGATGAAGACCTTCCTGATCCAGGTGTTCGTGATCCCCTCGGGTTCGATGGAGCAGACCATCCGGATCGGGGACCGGGTACTGGTGGACAAGCTGACCCCCTGGTTCGGCAGCGAGCCGCAGCGCGGCGACGTGGTGGTGTTCAAGGACCCGGGCGGCTGGCTGGAGAACGACCACAAGCCCTCCGACGACGGCCCGGTACTGGGCGGGGCCAAGCAGGTGCTGACCTTCGTCGGACTGCTGCCGTCCGACAACGAGCAGGACCTGATCAAGCGGGTGATCGGTGTCGGCGGGGACACCGTCGAGTGCTGCGACGCGCAGGGGCGGTTGAGCGTCAACGGACACCCGGTGGACGAGACCTACCTCGCGCCCGGCAATCCGCCGTCCCGGCAGCCCTTCAAGGTGAAGGTGCCCGAGGGGCGGCTGTGGGTCATGGGCGACCACCGGGACGTCTCCGCCGACTCCCGCTTCCACATGGGCAATCCGGGCCAGGGCACCATCCCGCTGAGCGGCGTGGTCGGTCGAGCGTTCGTGATCGCCTGGCCGCTGGACCGCTTCCATCAACTCGACGTGCCGGCTTCACTCTCCTCTCTCGACCGGGTTCCCCAGGCCGGTGGAACTGCCGCGGAATCCGTGGGCGTTGGGCCGGTTCCTGTGGAACCTCCGCTCGTTATGGGTGTGTTGGGCATCCTTCCGTTCCTCGGCCGTAGGCCTGGGCGGCCTCCGGAGTGAGTCGTGCCGGCCGCCGAGCGGCCGTGCCTCGCGTGTGGGACCGCGAGCCGGATGCCCCGGAGTGATAGAGAAGTGCAGGTGCGGCCGGGAGTGCTCCCCGCCGCGAGTCGAGGGCCTGGGGGTGTCAGGGGAGCCCCCCGTGGGCCCCCCAGTGGCGTTGAATGTCGTGGCGTGTGTGGGGGGCGCGCCCGGGGGGGGGCGGGCGCTGGGGTGGGGGCCCGGGCCCCGGCACCCGGCTTTTGTATTATAAATGCGGGGGGGGGGGGGCGCGCCCCCCCCCCCCGAGTCGAGGCCGTGCTGGTGTCAGGGGAGCCCCCGGTGGGCACCCCTGAGGCGTTCATGGTCGTGGCGAGCGTGGTGCCCGCTGTGCGGCACTCTGAGCGCGGGCGCGCGGGCGTCCGCACAGCAGGGAGGAGACGTTGTGGGGGATTTGGTGATCGGCGCCCGCTCGGGTGCCGGAGAGCCCGAAGGCCAGGGCCGTCGGGCGGCCCGGTCCGCCGAGCCGTCGGCACCCTCGGCCGCGGTCGACGACGCCGCGGCCCAGACCGCCGACGAACAGGGCGCCGGAGCCGAGGACTCGTCGGACCCCTCGCAGCCGGAGACCGGGTCGGCGGACGGGTCGGAGTCGGAGGCTGCGGGCAAGCCGCGCAAGCCGCGCTCCTTCTGGAAGGAACTGCCGATCCTGGTCGGGATCGCGCTGATCCTCGCGCTCGTGATCAAGACCTTCTTCGTCCAGGCGTTCTCCATTCCGTCGGAGTCGATGCAGGACACGCTGCAGGTCGGCGACCGGGTCCTGGTCGACAAGCTGACCCCCTGGTTCGGGGCCGAACCCGAGCGCGGCGAGGTCGTGGTCTTCCACGACCCGGGCGGCTGGCTGAGCGACGAGCCGACCTCGCAGAGCAGTAACTCCTTCCTGCGCGGCGTCCAGGACGTGCTCGGCTTCGTCGGTCTGATGCCGTCCGCCAACGAGAAGGACCTGATCAAGCGGGTCATCGCGGTCGGCGGGGACACCGTCGAGTGCGAGGGTGACGGGCCGGTCAAGGTCAACGGCGTCGCGCTCAACGAGCCGTACATCTACCCGGGCAACACTCCCTGTGGTGACCACCCCTTCGGGCCGGTCAAGGTGCCCAAGGGGCGGATCTGGGTGATGGGCGACCACCGCGCCAACTCGCTGGACTCCCGCTTCCACATGGACCAGCCGGGTGGCGGCACCGTCCCGGTGGACAACGTGATCGGGCGCGCCTTCGTGGTGGCCTGGCCGATCAACCACTGGGCGACGCTGCCGGTGCCGGCCACCTTCGACCAGAAGGGCCTGGCGGCGGCCGCGCCGATGGCGCCCCCCGTGGCCGGTGCGGTGGGGGCCGTCGCCCTGCTCCCGCTGGTGCGTCGGGTGCGGGGCCGGGCGGAGCGCCGGAAGGAGTCCTGAGCCCCACCGGGTTGCCCCCGACTCTTGCGCGGGCCGTGGTACCGACGAGTAATCTGCTCGGACGTGCCCCGGCCCGTCGGCGTTCCCGCCGGTGCCTCCGGCGTGCCAGTGGTGTTCTCCGGTCGGCCAGAGGTGGACGGTGTCGATGACCAGTGTCGTGGAGCAGTCGGCCGACCGCGCGCCCGCGCCCGCCCGTGAGCGCCGCCGGCCCGCCGCGGTGCTGCAGGGCGTCGCGCTGGCGCTCGGGCTGGTGCTGATGATCGGCGGCTTCGCCCTCATCGCGGTCGACTACCGGCCGTACAACATCCCCACCGCCTCGATGCACCCGACGCTGCAGATCGGGGACACCGTGCTCGCCCGCAAGGTCGGCGGCGGGGCCGTCGGCCGGGGCGACGTGGTGGTCTTCCGGGACCAGTCCTGGGGCGGCGACGAGCTCATGGTCAAGCGCGTGGTCGCGGTCGGCGGGGACACCGTCGCCACCAGCGGGGACAACCGCCGCCTGACGGTCAACGGACAGCCGGTGGACGAGCCCTACCTCGCGGCCCAGGGCCGCCAGGGCGAGTCGTTCAGCGTGACGGTGCCGCAGGGCCGGCTGTTCCTGCTCGGCGACAACCGGGTCGGCTCGCTCGACTCCCGCACCCACCTGGAGGTCGACGGCGGGACCGTCCCGGCCGTGGCCGTCGAGGCCAGGGTCGAGGCCACCCTGAAGCCCTTCGGCCGGACGGGCCTGCTCGCCCGGACCACCGCCTTCGACGGCTTCGCGGGGCCGGGGGCGTCGAAGCCCGGCCCGCTGGAGCCCGCCGCCTACGCCACCGTCGCCGGCGCGGCACTGATCCTGCTGACGTCGGCGGTGGGCGGGGTGGCGGGCCTGGCCCGCCGGCTCCGCCGGGGGAGCGGCTCCTGAGCGGGGCCGTCGCGGTCCGGGCCGCTCTGCCGAACATCGCCCCGGACGGCGGCGCCGGGTGGCAGGATCGGTAGCGCCACCGATGCGAACGGAAGGAGCGTGGAGCGCCGCCATGACAGCACAGCGCCGCAGGGCGGCGCGGATCCTGCTGCTGGACGGGCTGGACCGCATCCTCCTCTTCCTGGGCACCGACCCTGCGGTCCCCGGGGAGACGTGGTGGTTCACGCCCGGAGGCGGCTTGGAAGCCGGAGAGGACGTGCGCGAGGCCGCCGAGCGTGAGCTCGCGGAGGAGACCGGCTTGCGGGGCGTGGACCTGGGGCCCTTGGTGGCGTACGGCACGGTGTCGTTCTCCTTTCGGGGACAGCGCTACGAGCAGGAGCAGTGGTTCCACCTGGCCCGGACCACGGAGACGGACCCGGCCCTGGACCACTCCGGCACGGGCGCGGACGAGCACGCCCAGCTGCTCGCGGCGCGCTGGTGGACGGTCGAGGAACTGAGGGGGACCGGCGAGACGGTGTATCCGGCCGGCCTGGCGGACTTCCTGGAACGGCTGCTGGTCGAGGGCCCGCCGGTGGATCCGGTACGGCTCTGACCGTGGGTGCGGTGGTCCACAATGGGTGGACGCAACAAGTTGAGGGGACGCCTGGATGAGTGCCGAAGATCTCGAGAAGTACGAGACCGAGATGGAGCTCAAGCTCTACCGGGAGTACCGGGACGTCGTCGGCCTGTTCAAGTACGTGATCGAGACCGAGCGACGGTTCTACCTCACCAACGACTACGAGCTGCAGGTGCACTCGGTCCAGGGCGAGGTGTTCTTCGAGGTGTCGATGGCGGATGCGTGGGTCTGGGACATGTACCGGCCGGCCCGGTTCGTCCGCAAGGTCCGGGTGCTGACCTTCAAGGACGTGAACATCGAGGAACTCGCGAAGAGCGACCTGGAGCTGCCCTCGGACGAGTCCGGCTTCGGGAACTGACGTTGGACGACTCCGTCCCGTGTTGTCCAGCCGAATTTCGCGGGATCGGGGCTTCTCACCCCTGTGGGTGACAGGAGTTGTCCACAGGCCCGGGTTATCCACAGGGAAACGGAAAGTCCGGGCCCGGACGGGCGCGGTGGTGCAGCCTCCTCGGCGGAGGTGGTCACCATGCAGCACACCGTCGTGCAGGACCAGGCCGTACCGGACACGGCCGCAGCCGGGAAGGAGCCGCCCGGTACCCCGGACCGCGGCAACCCGGCCCGCAGCACCAGGACCGGGCTCGGCCGCTACGGGGAACGGGTCGCCGCCCGCCGCCTCACCGAGGCCGGGCTCCGCATCCTGGACCGCAACTGGCGCTGCGTCGAGGGCGAGCTGGACATCGTCGCCCTCGACGGCGACACCGTGGCGGTCTGCGAGGTGAAGACCCGCTCCGAGCGGAGCTTCCAACAGCCCACCGAAGCCATCGACCGGGCCAAGGCGGCCCGGCTGCAACGCCTCGCCGAGCGTTGGATGGCCGAGCGCTGGCCCGGTCATTTCGCCCGGCTGGCCGGGGCCGACGACGACGTGGCGCCGACGGATCCGCACTGGCCCCCCGCCCCGCCGGGCGGGGTGCGGATCGACCTGGTCGCCGTGGTCAACCGGGCGCGGGGTGCGGCCCTGGTCGACCACCTGCGGGGGGTGGTCTGAGATGGCCTTCGCCCGTACCTGTTCCGTCGCGCTGGTCGGCGTCGACGGGGTGATCGTCGAGGTCCAGGCCGATCTGGAGCCCGGGGTGGCCGCGTTCACCCTGGTCGGCCTGCCCGACAAGGCGCTCTCCGAGGCCCGCGACCGGGTCCGCGCCGCGGTGGTGAACAGCGGCGAGGCCTGGCCCCAGCGCAAGCTGACGGTCGGCCTCAGCCCCGCCTCGGTGCCCAAGAGCGGCAGCGGCTTCGACCTCGCGGTGGCCTGCGCCGTGCTGGCCGCCGCCGAGCGGCTCGACCCCTCCGCCATCGCCGACCTGCTGATCATCGGCGAGCTGGGGCTGGACGGCCGGGTGCGGCCGGTCCGCGGGGTGCTGCCGTCGGTGCTGGCGGCCGCCGAAGCCGGCTACGAACGGGTCGTGGTCGCCGAGCAGACCGCGCCCGAGGCCTCGCTCGTCCCCGGGGTCACGGTCATCGGCGTCCGCAGCCTGCGCCAACTGGTCGCGATCCTGACCGGCGGGACGGCGCCGGAGGAGCCGCCCGACCCGGTCGGGGGCCGGCCGGATCCGCTGATGGCGGGGCTGATGCTGCCCTGCGCGAGTGTGCGGGGCCTCTCCGAGGACAAGGCCTCCCGCCTCGACATGGCCGACGTGGCCGGCCAGTACGAAGCACGGCGAGCCCTGGAGATCGCCGCCGCCGGAGGACACCACCTCTACCTGAAGGGCCCGCCCGGCGCGGGCAAGACCATGCTGGCGGAGCGACTGCCCGCGCTGCTCCCGCCGCTGACCCAGAAGGAGGCGCTGGAGGTCACGGCCGTGCACTCGGTGGCGGGCCTGCTCCCGGTCGGGCGGCCGCTGATCGACACCGCGCCCTACTGCGCCCCGCACCACTCCACCACGATGCCCGCGATCGTCGGTGGCGGCAGCGGACTGCCGAGGCCGGGCGCGGTCTCGCTGGCCCACCGAGGCGTGCTGTTCCTGGACGAGGCGCCGGAGTTCCCGGTCCGGGTGCTCGACGCGCTGCGCCAGCCGCTGGAGTCGGGCGAGGTGGTGATCGCCCGCTCGGCCGGGTCGCTCCGGCTCCCGGCCCGCTTCCTCCTCTGCCTGGCCGCCAACCCCTGCCCGTGTGGTCGGCACTCCCGGCGCGGCGAGGGCTGCGAGTGCACGCCGGTGATGGTCAACCGCTACCAGGGGCGGCTCTCCGGGCCGCTGCTCGACCGGGTCGACCTCCAGGTCCAGGTCGCCCCGGTGACGAGGATCGAACTCATGGAGCGGGACGCCACGGCGGAGAGCACCGAAACCGTCGCGGCCCGGGTGCGGGCCGCACGGGAGCGGGCGGCGGCCCGGCTGGCGAACACCCCGTGGCGGACCAACGCGGAGGTCCCGGGCCACGAGTTGCGCACGCGCTGGCAGCTCGCGCCCGGCGCGCTCAACGACGTCTCACGCCAGCTGGAGCGGGGGGTGCTGACCGCCCGGGGCCTGGACCGGGTGCTCCGGGTCGCCTGGACGGTCGCCGACCTCGCCGGTCGCGACCGGCCGGACCGGCGGGACGTGCGCACCGCCCTGGTCCTGCGCACCGGGGTGGAGCAGGGGCTGCCGCCGATCGAGCGGACCCTCGGCAAGCTCGGGGGCATCCCGGCCCAGCGCGGCGGCCCGCCGGACGTGGGTCGGCGAGGGGCACCCGAGGAGCCCGCGGAGCGGACGGAGGACGGGACATGACGCAGCAGGTGGGACACCCCCACGATGCGGTCGGGGCCACCGCCGACCCCGCCGGTACCGTCGGCACCACCGTCCCTGCGGGCCCCGCAAGCCCCGCGAGCCCCGCGGCGGCGACCGAGCCCGAGCGCCTGGCCCGCGCCCTGCTCTGCCGGCTCAGCGAACCCGGGGACGCGGTGGTCGGCCGCTGGCTCGACCGGCTCCCCGCCGTCGACGTGGTCCGGGCGATCCGGGACGGGACGGTGCCGGACCACCCGGGGCTGGATTCCGCCCGGCTGGCCGGTTACCAGGCGAGACTCCCGGGGCTGGACCCGGAAACGGACCTGAAACGGGTACGGCGCGCCGGCGGACGGTTCATCATTCCGGGGGACACGGAATGGCCCAGCCAACTCGACGACCTGGGAGACGGACGCCCCGTCGGTCTCTGGACGACGGGCACGGGCTCGCTGCGGCTGCTCGCGCTGCGCTCGGTCTCGGTGGTGGGCTCCCGGGCCTGCACGGCGTACGGCGCCCACGTCGCCGGGGAGCTGTCGGCCCAACTCGCCGAGCGCGGCTGGGTCGTGGTGTCCGGAGCCGCCTACGGGATCGACGCGGCAGCCCACCGCGGCGCGCTCGCCGTCGGCGGGATGACCGTGGCGGTGCTGGCCTGCGGGGTCGACGTGCCCTACCCGAAGGGGAACGCCGAACTGATCCGGCGGATCGGCGTCCAGGGCCTGCTGATCAGTGAACTCCCGCCCGGCGAGCACCCGAACCGGTTCCGCTTCGTCCTCAGGAACCGGGTCATCGCGGCACTCACCCGGGGCACCGTAGTGGTCGAGGCGGCCGTCCGCAGCGGAGCCCTGAGCACGGCCAGACGGGCGCGGGACCTCAACCGCCACACCATGGGCGTCGCCGGCCCGGTGACCTCGGAGCTCTCGGCCGGGGTGCACGCCCTGATCCGCAGCGGCGCCGCCACCCTGGTCACCGACGCGGCCGAGATCACCGAGCTGATCGGAGCGATCGGGGACGACCTGGCCCCGCAGCGCAGCGGGCCGGTGCTGCCGCGCGACCTGCTGGAGCCTCCGGTGGCCCGGGTCCTGGAGGCCGTGCCGGCGACGGCAGAGGGCGCGCCGGTCGAGCGGCTGGCCCGTCAGTCCGGCCTCCCGCCGGACGAAGTGCTCCAGCGGCTCTACGAGTTGGGCTCGCTCGGCTACGTCGAGCGACACGGCGCGCACTGGCGCATGGTGCGGAGGAGGTGACTATCCGGACGGAGAACAGGCGTGCGTCGGGGGAGGGCGTGTCCGAACCGCCCGGCTGACCTGCTGATCCGGTTCTTCCGCTCGTGTGCCCGGATCCGGTGAGTCAACGCCACCGGATCGGGGGACGACCGAGTGGTGGTAGCGCTTTGCAGCGAGTCGGTCACGCTACGCTCCACATGCCTTCCCTATCAGCACATGACTCGGCAGAACGGCGCAGACCAACGCATGCCCACACACATTCCCGGACACAGAGTGACCGGTGGCGCTCGGTCCTCGGGAGGGCCGCGGACCGAGCGGCGCCCCGCGACCGAGTTCCCGCCCAAGTCGGCGGGGACGATGGGAGGCCTGTCGCGTCAGGGCGGCCGGCCGACGGTGGTCCCGGGCCAGCCCGCGGACACGGCTCGGGGTGCCGAGGCGGTCCGGGCCGCTGACGCGCCGGCGGACGTACCCGTCGGCGCGCCGGCCGGATCACCCGAGGACGCCGGACGGGCCGGGCGGGACACCGCGGCCCAGGGGCGCAGCGCGCTCGAGGAACTCTGGCGCTCCTACAAGGAGAGCAGCGACCAGCGGCTGCGCGAGCAGCTGATCCTCCACTACTCACCACTCGTCAAGTACGTGGCGGGCCGGGTCGGGGTCGGCCTGCCCTCCAACGTCGAGCAGGCGGACTTCGTCTCCTCCGGGGTCTTCGGGCTGATCGACGCGATCGAGAAGTTCGACATCGACCGCGCCATCAAGTTCGAGACCTACGCGATCAGCAGGATCCGCGGCGCGATCATCGACGAGCTGCGCGCCCTGGACTGGATCCCGCGCTCGGTGCGGCAGAAGGCGAAAGCCGTCGAGCGGACGTACGCGACGCTGGAGGCCCGGCTGCGCCGGACGCCGCACGATCCCGAGGTCGCGGCGGAGATGGGCATCGCGATCGAGGACCTGCACGCCATCTTCAGCCAGCTGTCGCTCGCCAATGTGGTGGCCCTGGATGAGCTGCTCCACCCGGTAGGGGAGGGTGGCGACCGGCTGAGCCTGATGGACACCCTGGAGGACCACGGCGCGGACAACCCGGTCGAGGTGGCCGAGGACCGCGAGCTGCGCAGACTGCTGGCCCAGGCCGTCAACACCCTCCCCGAGCGGGAGAAGACCGTGGTGACGCTCTACTACTACGAGGGCCTCACCCTCGCCGAGATCGGACAGGTGCTGGGGGTGACGGAGAGTCGGGTGAGCCAGATCCACACCAAGTCCGTCCTCCAGCTGCGCGCCAAGCTCTCGGACGTTCGGTAGCGCGGGGGCTCGGAGCCGAACCCGCCCGGTGGTCCGCGGGTCGCCCGCCCGTCTGCCCGTGTGCCCGCCCGTCCGCAGGCCCGCCGGCCCCGGCCCGCACGCACGCCCCTGGTCCCGGGCGTCCGGCGCAGCAGGGTTCGCCCGCCTGGCCCGGCGGGCCGCGCGGCCGGGCCGGGCCGGGCCGGGCCGGCTCCTCATGCGCGGCGCCTTATCAGCCGTCGGTAGGGCTCCGTACAGTGGGAGCGTGCCGAAGATCCGAGCGGCCACGGTGGCCGAGCATCGCCAGCTGCAGCGCGCAGCCCTCCTCGACGCTGCCCGCAGCCTGCTCACCGAGGGCGGCAAGGAGGCGCTGACCTTCCCCGCGCTCGCCGCGCGGACGGGGCTGGCGCGTTCCTCGGTCTACGAGTACTTCCGCTCCCGCGCCGCCGTGGTCGAGGCGCTCTGCGAGGTGGACTTCCCGCTCTGGGCCGCCGAGATCGAGGCAGGGATGGAGAGCCGCGACACCGCCGCCGAGCGGATCGAGGCGTACGTCCGGGGCCAGCTGGCGCTGGCCGCCGACCCGCGTCACCGCGCGGTCGTGGCGATCTCGGCGCTGGAGCTCGACGGGGCCGCGCGCGAGCGGATCCGGGCGGCGCACGGCAGGCTGGCCGGTCTGGTCGTCCGGGCGCTGGAGGACCTGGGCCACGAACGACCCCGGCTCGCCGCGGCGCTGTTGCAGGGCGTGGTGGAGGCCGCCGTCCGTCGAGCCGAGCAGGCGGTCGCAGGTGAGCGCACCGGGTGCCTGGCCGAGAACCCCGAGGAGATCGCAGATGCTGCTGTCGCCCTCGCGCTGCACGGCCTGAGCCGGGCGTGACCGGCAGTGCCTGACCGGCAGTGCCTGATCGACCGGCTGCCCGTTGTCGGCCGATCGCTCGTCGGTCGGTAGCTCGACGGCTGCCTGCCGCCCACCGGCGCCCTGCTGCCCACCGGCGCCCCGCCGCTCGCCGACGCCCTGCTGCCCACCGGCGCCCCGCCGCCCACCGACGCCCCGCCGCTCGCCGCGCGTCAGCCGCCAGTCGGCCGTCCGTCGTTCGCCGGCCCGGGGCCCAGCGGCAGCAGGCGGGCCCGGCCTGTGCCGAACAGGGTCAGCGGGTCCAGGTAGTGGCGTCCGCGCAGCAGCCCCCAGTGCAGGCAGTCGCCTGCGGCGCAGTGCCGTCCCTCCGGGGCGAGCCGGCCGATCACCTGTCCGGCGGCTACCGCGGTGCCGACCGGGAGGGAGCCGGTGACCGGTAGGTAGGTGGTCCGGAGCGGGGGAGACCCCGAACCGGGGTGGGAAACGGTCACCACCGGACGCCCGGCCACCGATCCGGAGAACGCGATCACCCCGGCGGCCGCCGCCCGTACCTCCGCCCCGGGCTCGGCGGCGAGGTCCACGCCCCGGTGCCCGGCGGCCCAGGGCGCGGTCGGCGGTTCGAACCGTCCCAGGAGTCCGGGGGCTCCGCCCACCGGCCACGCCCGTGTGCCGCTCCGGCCGGGTGCCCCGCCGGAGCCGCCCGCCGCACCCGCCGTGGCCCCCACCGCCTCAGCCACCGTTCCAGCCCCAGCCCCAGCCACCGCCCCAGCCCCGGCCACCCCCTTTGTGCCCGCTTGCGTTCCCGCCCGTAGTCCCGCCGGGACCGTCACCCCGGCGGCCCCGGCCCGGGGCACCCCGAGTGCCCCCACCACCCCCAGCACCACCCCCACGGCGACCAGCCCCCGAATTCCGACGAACCACGCACGAGCAGTCATGCGCGAAGGTTGGCCGTCCGCCCGCGGCCGCACCACCCGCATCCGGATTCCTGTGGACAAACCGCCCCCGTGCCCGGTCGCCGTCCCTCCGGCGGGTGTACGGGCGCCGCCATCCGGTGTATGTGCGGCATACCGGTGACGATCCGCGGGCAGGCAGCCGACCGGCGCACGCACGCTCCCGCACGCCACCGGAACCGGCCGGGGCGCCCGCGGTCGGCACTCGCCGCCGCCGGGCGCCGACCCACCCGTCCGGGCCGATCCGGGACTCTTCCCAGGTCCCCGGCAGGCCCCCGGCCGCTCGTGAAGTCGCCCGCCGCTCGGCGCTTCCCGTACACTTCACACGCGACCCGGTCCGCCGGGTCGACTTCGCACGCCCCGCCACCGGTGGTCGGACACGGTTCTTCCGCGGCCCCGCCAGGTGCGAGTGCCGCTCGGTCCGCCGAGCCCGACCGGCCCCGGCCGAGCGGGTGGAAAGCGGCTCGGCACGTTCGGGGCGTCAGGCGTGGCTGTCACCTGGCCGCCACGGAAACCGAGCCTGACCCGGCTGCGGACGGTCGTCACTGCGACGAGCCGCCACCGCCGGGCCGTAACACCTGAGGAGCACGGCTATGGCCGTCGTCACGATGCGGGAGCTGCTGGAGAGCGGCGTCCACTTCGGTCACCAGACCCGCCGCTGGAACCCGAAGATGAAGCGCTTCATCATCACGGAGCGCAACGGCATCTACATCATCGACCTCCTGCAGTCGCTGAACTACATCGACCGCGCCTTCGAGTTCATCAAGGAGACCGTTGCCCACGGCGGCAGCGTCCTCTTCGTCGGCACGAAGAAGCAGGCCCAGGAGGCCATCGCCGAGCAGGCCACCCGCGTGGGCATGCCCTACGTGAACCAGCGCTGGCTCGGCGGCATGCTGACCAACTTCTCGACCGTCTACAAGCGTCTGCAGCGCCTCAAGGAGCTCGGCGAGCTGGACTTCTCGGACGTGGCCGGTTCCGGCCTCACCAAGAAGGAGCTCCTGGTCCTCCAGCGCGAGCACGACAAGCTGGAGAAGACCCTCGGCGGTATCCGCGACATGCAGCGCGTTCCCAGCGCCGTCTGGATCGTGGACACCAAGAAGGAGCACATCGCGGTCGGCGAGGCCCGGAAGCTCAACATCCCGGTCGTCGCCATCCTCGACACCAACTGTGACCCCGACGAGGTCGACTACAAGATCCCGGGCAACGACGACGCGATCCGCTCCGTCACCCTGCTGACCCGCGTGATCGCCGACGCCGTCGCCGAGGGCCTGAAGTCCCGCGCCGGTGTCGCCAAGGGCGACGCGAAGGCCGAGCCGGGCGCCGACCAGCCGCTGGCCGACTGGGAGAAGGACCTCATCGAGGGCGAGAAGAAGGCCGAGGAGGCCCCCGCCGCCGCCGAGGCCCCCGCCGCTGAGGCCCCCGCTGCCGAGGCTCCGGCCGCCGAGGCCCCCGCCGCCGAGGCGCCGGCCGAGCAGGCCTGACGTACCAAGGGTGAGGGGCACCCACCGGTACGACGCCGGTAGGTGCCCCTCTCTCCCGCGCCGGGACCGAACCATCGGTCCCGGCGCATCCCCACGCAGACACGCGAGACGCGAGAAGAGATTCACACCATGGCGAACTTCACCGCCGCGGACGTCAAGAAGCTCCGTGAGCTCACCGGCGCCGGCATGATGGACTGCAAGAAGGCCCTGGACGAGGCCGAGGGCAACGTCGAGAAGGCCGTCGAGCTCCTGCGCATCAAGGGCCAGAAGGGCGTTGCCAAGCGCGAGGGCCGTGACGCCTCCAACGGCGCCGTTGCCGCCCTGATCGCCGAGGACAAGAAGTCCGGCGTCCTGGTCGAGCTGAACTGCGAGACGGACTTCGTCGCCAAGGGTGACAACTTCGTCCAGGTCGCCGACGCCATCGCCGCCCACGTCGCCAAGACCGTCCCGGCCGACCTGGACGCCGCCCTGGCTTCCGAGATCGAGGCCGGCAAGACCGTCCAGCAGTTCGTGGACGAGGCCAACGCGACCCTGGGCGAGAAGATCGTCTTCCGTCGCTTCGCCCAGTTCGCCGGTGACGGCTTCGTCGCGGTCTACCTGCACAAGACCAGCCCCGACCTGCCGCCGGCCGTCGGCGTCCTGGTCGAGCTGGACAAGGAGAACGCCGAGGTCGCCAAGGACGTCGCGCAGCACATCGCCGCCTTCGCCCCGAAGTACCTGTCCCGCGAGGACATCCCGGCCGAGGACCTCGAGAACGAGCGCCGCGTCGCCGAGGCCACCGCTCGCGAGGAGGGCAAGCCCGAGGCCGCCCTGCCGAAGATCGTCGAGGGTCGCGTCACCGGCTTCGTGAAGGAGCACTCCGTCCTGGAGCAGGCCTTCGCCAAGGACAACAAGAAGACCGTCGCCAAGGTCCTCGAGGAGAACGGCGTCGCCCTCAAGCGCTTCGCCCGCTTCCGCGTCGGCGCCTGAGCCACGTTCCACCTGGTCCCCGGCCCCTTTAGGCTGGGAACCACCCCCGCCCGCTGACCAGGGCGGGCGGAACGCCGAACGGGCTCACCCAGCGCCAACCGCCCACGGGCGGGCTCGCGTCGGCACCATGAACGACGAGGAGGCCATTGCCGTGCAGGACACCGAACCGGTTCCCGCGGCAGTGGCCTCCTCGCGTGTACGCGCAGGCGGGGCATCCGCACACCCGCGCCTGTGACCAGTAGGTGCAAAAAGGAGAAGTCCATGCAGGAGACGCAGGAGACCGCGCAGGACCCCAAGGACGGCTCGCGCCGCCGGGTGCTGCTCAAGCTGTCCGGTGAAGCCTTCGCCGGTGGTGGCGGGCTCGGCGTCGACCCGGACGTCGTGCACGCGATCGCCCGGGAGATCGCCACGGTCGTCCGCGCCGGTACCGAGGTCGCGGTGGTCATCGGCGGAGGCAACTTCTTCCGGGGCGCCGAGCTGCAGGTCCGCGGGATGGACCGGGCCCGCTCCGACTACATGGGCATGCTCGGCACCGTCATGAACTGCCTGGCGCTGCAGGACTTCCTGGTCAAGGAAGGCATCGAGACCCGGGTCCAGACCGCCATCACCATGGGCCAGGTCGCGGAGCCGTACCTGCCGCTGCGGGCCGTCCGGCACCTGGAGAAGGGCCGCGTGGTGATCTTCGGCGCGGGTATGGGCATGCCGTACTTCTCCACCGACACCACGGCCGTCCAGCGCGCGCTGGAGATCCACGCCGACGTCCTGCTGATGGGCAAGAACGGCGTGGACGGCGTCTACGACTCCGACCCGCGGACCAACCCGGACGCGGTCAAGTTCGACGCGCTGGAGTACTCCGAGGTCATCGCGCGCGACCTCAAGGTCGCCGACCTCACCGCGATCACGCTGTGCAAGGACAACAACCTCCCGATGCTGGTCTTCGAACTGCTGGCGGAGGGCAATATCGCGCGTGCGGTGAAGAGTGAGAAGATCGGCACACTCATCAGCCAGGATTCTGTCCGGGCCTGAGCAGCAACCAGTTGTACGGAACGGCGCGGGAGCCGCGACCGGCGACCGCGCCGGCACCGGTCGGCACAACAGCAGATGAACCGGACAGGGAGACCACAGTGATCGAAGAGACCCTCCTCGAGGCCGAGGAGAAGATGGAGAAGGCCGTCGGCGTCGCCAAGGACGACCTCGCGGCCATCCGCACCGGCCGCGCGCACCCGGCGATGTTCGCCAAGATCGTCGCGGAGTACTACGGCGCCATCACGCCGATCAACCAGCTGGCCTCGTTCTCGGTGCCGGAGCCCCGGATGGCGGTCGTCTCGCCGTTCGACAAGACCGCGCTGAAGGCCATCGAGCAGGCGATCCGCGACTCCGACCTGGGCGTCAACCCGTCGAACGACGGTTCCATCATCCGCGTGGTGCTGCCCGAGCTGACCGAGGAGCGCCGCCGGGAGTTCATCAAGATCGCCCGGACCAAGGGCGAGGACGCCAAGGTCTCGATCCGGGCCGTGCGCCGCAAGGCCAAGGACGCCATCGACAAGCTCGTCAAGGACGGCGAGGTCGGCGAGGACGACGGCCGCCGCGGCGAGAAGGAGCTCGACGACACCACGGCCAAGTACGTGGCCCAGGTCGACGAGCTGCTGAAGCACAAGGAATCCGAGCTGCTCGAGGTCTGATGAACGACGCCCCTGACGCCCCTGGCTACTGGGGCCCGTCCGACCAGCAGTTCCAGCCCTACCGCCCGGCGCCGCAGCCGCACCCGCAGCAGCAGGCACCCCGTACCCCGGCCCACCCGGCGCCGGGGTACGGCGAGCCGCCGGCGCCGGTCCAGGGACACCCCGGCCACCCGGGCGGCCCGATGGTGCCCCCGGGCGCGCCGGGTGCCGTCCCGGCCGGCCGGGGCCTCCGTTCGGATCACTCGCAGCAGCCTCCGGTGTACTGGGGCGGCGACGCGGAGGAGACTCAGGTCATGCCGCCCGTACCGGCCGACCCCGGCCCGCCCCCCGGTGTGCCCGGCCGCACCCGGCCGACCGGTCACGGCCCGGCCTCCTCGGGCGGTCAGCCCGGTCAGCCCGGTCAGCCCGGTCAGCCCCGCCGCCCCGCTCCCGGCGGCCCGGCCGACCCCGCCGCGGGGCCGGCCAGGGAGGCCGGCCGGCTGAGCGGGCCGCTGTTCCGGGACGAGCAGCCCGAGGCCGCGCCGCCCGGTGTGACGGAGACGGTCGTGCTGCGCGCGATACCCGACGACACCGCCCCCGCCCCCGGCAGCCCGCCGTACCCGGGGGCACCGGTGCACCCCGCGCCGCCGCTCAGCCACCCGGCGGCCGGGCATCCCCACTTCGTGCCGTCGTCCCACCCAGGGCAGGAGACACCCGTGGCCGCCCAGCCCGACCCGCAGCCGCAGCCGCCCAAGCAGCGCGGTGGCCGTAACCTCCAGGCCGCCATAGGCGTCGGGGTCGGCCTCGGCGCGGTGATCGTCGCCTCGCTGTTCGTGGTGAAGGCGTTGTTCCTGGTCGTCGTGATGGCCGCGGTCGCGGTCGGCATCTGGGAGCTGACCAGTCGGCTCGCCGAGCGCAAGCAGATCAAGGCGCCGCTGATCCCGCTGGTCGTGGGCGGCCTCGCCATGGTTGCCACCGGCTACTGGGCCGGGGTCCAGTGGGCGGCGGCCTCGCTCGCGCTGACCGGGCTGGCGGTGATGGTCTGGCGGATGGCCGAGCCGCCGGAGGACTACCTGCGGGACATAACGGCAGGGGTGTTCACCGCCTTCTACGTGCCGTTCCTGGCCACCTTCGTGGCGATGATGCTGGCGGCCGACGACGGCCCCCAGCGGATCGTGCTCTTCCTGATCGTCACGATCTGCAGCGACACCGGCGCCTACGCCGTGGGCTACAAGTTCGGCCGGACCAAGCTGGCCCCGACGATCAGCCCCGGCAAGACCCGCGAAGGCCTGGCCGGCGGCATCGCCCTGTCGATGCTGGCGGGCGCGGTGCTGATGCAGCTGATCATCGACGACGGCAGCTGGTGGCAGGGCCTGATCCTGGGTGGCTGCGCGGCGGTCACCGCGACCCTTGGCGACCTGGGCGAGTCGATGATCAAGCGCGACCTCGGGATCAAGGACATGGGCACGCTGCTGCCCGGCCACGGCGGCATCATGGACCGGCTGGACTCGCTCCTGCCGACCGCCCCGGTGGTCTGGCTGCTGCTGGCGGCCTTCGTCGGCAGCTGACCCGCCACACGCGCACGAAGGAGGGCCCCGGACGCCTGGCGTCCGGGGCCCCCGCGCGTCTGCGACACTGGAACAACCATGCCTAAGCCCGGAGAACTCACCTTTGTCGCGCCGCGCGGTGCCAAGCCCCCGCGACACCTCGCCGATCTGAGCCCCGCCGAGCGCAAGGAGGCCGTCGCCGAGCTGGGCGAGCAGCCGTTCCGCGCCAAGCAGCTCTCCAACCACTACTTCGGCCGGATGTCGAACGACCCGGAGAGCTGGACGGACATCCCCGCCGCCAGCCGGGAGAAGCTCACCGGGAGCCTGCTGCCCGAGCTGATGTCGGTGGTGCGGCACGTCTCGTGCGACGACGACGCGACCCGCAAGACGCTGTGGAAGCTCTTCGACGGCACGCTCGTCGAGTCCGTGCTGATGCGCTACCCGGACCGGGTCACCATGTGCATCAGCTCGCAGGCCGGCTGCGGCATGAACTGCCCGTTCTGCGCGACCGGCCAGGCCGGACTGACCCGCAACCTGTCCACCGGTGAGATCGTCGAGCAGATCGCGGCCGGGATGCGCTCGCTGAAGTCCGGTGAGATCCCGGGCGGCGAGGCGCGGCTGTCCAACGTGGTCTTCATGGGCATGGGCGAGCCGCTGGCCAACTACAACCGGGTGCTGGCCTCGATCCGCCGGCTGACCGACCCGGCGCCGGACGGCTTCGGCCTGTCCCAGCGCGGCATCACGGTGTCGACGGTCGGGCTCGTCCCGGCGATGCACCGTTTCGCGGACGAGGGGCTCAGCTGCCGCCTGGCGCTGTCCCTGCACGCCCCGGACGACGAGCTGCGCGACGAGCTGGTGCCGGTGAACACCCGGTGGAAGGTCGCCGAGGTGCTGGACGCGGCCTGGAACTACGCGGAGAAGTCCGGCCGCCGGATCTCCATCGAGTACGCGCTGATCAAGGACATCAACGACCAGGCCTGGCGTGCCGACCTGCTCGGCCGACTGATCAAGAACCGCCGGGTGCACGTCAACCTGATCCCGCTGAACCCGACTCCGGGTTCCAAGTGGACCGCCTCCCGGCCCGAGGACGAGCGCGAGTTCGTCCGCCGGCTGCAGTCGCACGGCGTGCCGACGACCGTCCGCGACACCCGGGGCCAGGAGATCGACGGCGCCTGCGGCCAGCTCGCCGCAGCGGGTTAGTCCGGAGGTCAGCGCAGGCCGGCGGCCGCCAGTGCGGCGGTCGCCCCGCCGGTCAGCAGCAGTGCGGTGCCGACCGCCAGGGTGCGCAGCGCGACGGCGCCGAACAGCAGCCGGGGCGAGGCACCGAGGCGCAGCAGCGCGTCGGTGACGTTCCGGCGGTCGGAGCGCACCTCGGCCAGCCGGGTGGCCACGGCGGCGGCCGCGCAGCCGAGCACCAGGCAGGCCTCGACGGCGGGGAGCGCGTCGGCGCTGCCGGGGGTGCCGATCCAGTAGCGGATGGTGGTGAGCACCAGCGCGACGGCGAGGGTGAGGACGGCCAGCGGCGCGCCGAGGCGCGGGGCCTGGGCGGTGAGGCCGCGTCCGGCGAGCAGCCGCAGCGGGGTGGGCCGGCCGAGGGCGAGCAGTCGTCCGGTCCAGGCCAGGAGGGGGCCGGTGAGCAGGGCGAGGCCGAGGGCGCTCGCGGCCCAGCCGCCGAGTGCGGCGGTGCTGGTGGTGCCGAGCCCGGCGGGTAGGTGGACCGGGCGGCCGTCGACGGCGGCGCCGGGCCGCAGGGCGATGAGTTCGAGGGCGGTGCCGATCACGCCGAGGCCGACCGGCAGGGCGATCCGCCAGGCGCCGAAACCGGTGCCGCGGCGGGCGCGGTCGCCGGGCAGGTGCTCGGTGACGGAGACGGCGCAGGCCGCGGCGGTGCCGGCGGTGAGCGGGACCAGGGCGAGCAGGGTGACGGGCGCTGCGGCCGGCAGGGGCACGCCCATGCCGAGGTCGGGGGCGAGCGAGGGCCCGGCGATGTCGTTGCGCAGCACCAGGAAGACCAGCAGGGTGAGCACGCTGCCGAGGGTGCAGGCGAGGGCGACCTCGCCGGCGATCAGGGTCCGGATCCGGCGGGAGCCGGCGCCGGCGGCGGTGAGGCCGGCGATCCGCTCGGGGCGCCGGGCGGGTACCGCGCGGGCGGCGACGGCCGCGAACCAGGCGACGGCGGCGAGCGGGGGGAGGCACCAGAGCAGCCGGACCAGGGGGTCGGCGCCGCCGAGCGGGCCGCTCATCGCCCGGCCGAGGGAGCGCAGCAGGAAGGCGGCGACCACGGCGGCGGCCAGCGCGGTGAGCAGCCAGCGGCCGAGGTCGGGCACCCGGTAGCCCCGGGCCAGACGGAGATAGAACACGTCGACTCTTTCAGCGGCTCGGCGTCGTCAGCGGCGGGTGGCCGTGACGGCGGACGCTCCGGAGACTCCGGACGCGGCGGGGCCGCGCGGGACGGGGGCGGCGGGGGCGGCGAGCCGTCCGTCGACGAGGGCGACGGCGCGGTCCGCGAACCGGACGAGCTCGGGGTCGTGGGTGGCCAGGACGAGGGTGAGCTGGTGCGAGCGGGCCGCACTGGTCAGTATCCGCAGGACCTGGTCGGCGGCCTCGCGGTGCAGCGGGGCGGTGGGGTCGTCGGCGAAGACGACGGGCGGCAGCGGGGCCAGGGCGCGGGCGACGGCGACGCGCTGGCACTGGCTCTGGACCAGCCGGTCGGGGCGCTGCTTGGCGAAGTCGCCGACGTCGAGGCGCTCCAGCCACTCGTCGGCGGCGGTGTAGGCGGCCTTGTTGCCGGCCCCGGCGAGCAGCAGCGGGAGGGCGACGTTCTCGCGGGCGGTGAGTTCGGGGACCAGGTGCGGTTCGGAGCCGACGAAGCCGAAGCGGTCGCGGCGCAGTCGTTCGCGGCCGGCCCGGGTGAGGGTGTGCACGGGGGCGCTGTTGAACCAGACCTCGCCGTCGTCGACCGGGAGCTGGGCGGAGAGGCAGCCCAGCAGGGTGCTCTTGCCGGAGCCGCGCGGGCCGGTGACGGCGAGGACCTCGCCCTCGCGGACGCCGATCGAGATGCCGCGCAGGGCGGGGGTGCCGTGATGGGACTTGACGATCCCTCGGGCCCACAGCACGTCGTTGTCAGGCGGTGCCGCTGACATGAGGTTCCATCCTGGGAGCCGCAGGGATATGACAGTCGTCAGATTAGAACGACCGGGGCGGGGCGCGGTTGCGGCGCACTGGTCCATCACGGGCAAATCACCCGCATTCAGGCATGTTTGGTCCTGTGACTGTGATGTTCCGGTTTGGTCGTACGACCGCGGTGGTCCGGCGCGGGGACGGCGGGGGGGGGGGGCCGCGGGGTCTGGGGCGGGCGCACACCAGGCCCCCCCCCCCCCTCTTTTCTTTTCAATCCCTTCCCGAATTCCACACCACCTTCTGTTCGTATCCGGACGGGCCAGTTCTGCTACCGGAACACGGTCCGGGAG